>JBGCDR010000384.1:0-4597 GCA_045105515.1 Oligoflexales bacterium | reverse complement strand
GATATTTAATTGCCGAAAATATGGTATTTTTCACTTATCACTGGAAAATAAGAAGAGTTTTTAAAATTAATTTCAACCGCGATAAAAAAAACTGAGTTGCAAAGGCAAGAATTTAGTTTCCGACCAGACACTATTTAATAGTAAAACTCCTCTAGCTCACTTTGCCTCTACGATCCCCATATACGGTCAACATGTCTTCGGTTACATCTCAGTCTACTGTAATAGTGACATCCTACTAATGATCTGCAATTCACTGTTTGGAAAAAACAATACAGAATTCAGCGATAACTTTCTCCTGGATCTCACAGGTGAGATCAACAATAATATTGTCGGTAATTTAAAACACCAATTCTCAGATCAAAAAGAAGTGATTCTATCAGGCCTTCCAGTTTCTATCAAAGGACACTCCCAAGCTTTAACATTGCTACCTTCCTCACCCATGCATCTTATCACTCTGTCCATCGATAATATTCACTGTTATGTAGAATTTGCCCTTGGGGACACAGTTAGAATAACCGCATCGGAAAAAAAACAAAGTATTCGAATATTCAACTAGAGCCTATTTTGGGGCCCAAATTCCTAACAAAATTGAGCTCTCCTAATCCTCTTGTCCAGGATTTTTTTAACTCATTCGTACTAATCCAATAGTCACCCTTGCGTGAATGATCAGATCCAGGCTCAAAGAAGCTCTCTCTCAAACTTTTCCCTCCCCAGCTATTTCTAACGAGAAAGTAGGTTTTATTTTGAAAACAAGTTTTGCCATAGATCACTGAGCTATGGTACCCACATTCTTCCCTGTCTGTTAGGTAACCATAGCAATAACCTAATTCCACGGGCAAAGATTTTGAATGTGTGAAATGTTGTTCTAGTTTACCAATTAAATTTTTATGGCCATACAAAAGGCTATAATAGCTATCTATTTTATATTTAAATCTGCCAAATTCTCTTCCAGAATTAAATTCTTTACACCGTTGCAAAAGGAAATTGGCGAAAGTCCTTTTAATATAGGTCTTACCAGTAACTTGGCTATTCACAAATCCATACTGTTCAATATAATTTTTTATTGCGGTAAATTTTTCGAGTATTTCGTAGTTTAAAACAAAGCCTTTTTCTTGCATGTAATGCTCTAAGAGATTAGAGCATAAATCTTCTTGTTGAATTAAATTTGAACGAATTTCCTTTAAATATTTGATATATTCATAGAAAAGTTTTAGAGATTTTTTAGTTGGAAGACTCCCATTTTGAATATCAAGAAACCATTCAATAGACTCGATTGAACATGGCGAGGTTGAAACAGCATCTGCAAAAGCTTCATTAAAGAGGCCGCCCGTGACCCTTTCCACAATACCCTTTTTTTTACTATAGTATTTATCGAATAAATAAGTTTTCCATCCGACAATTGGAGCTAAATAGTAGATCTTTTTGTGAAGAGGAGCAGACTTAAAAGGAGATGATTTGTATCCTTTCATCCCAGAATAAATACTAAGCATCAATGGGGAGGGAAAGATAAATTCCCCATAATTTTGTTGGTAGACACTTGCATAAATATTTGCGACAGAATGGGCATAACAAATACCAAGCGACCCTTGATCACTTGGATTTTGATGATAAAGCTGTTCATTAATAATCGTGGTATTTCCTAAACATTCACTAGCTTCTAGTGTTTTAGCTGGCAAAGAATAAAAAAATAGAAAAAAAAAAGATTCTTATCATCTAAGTTACCTTTTTCAATTGTGTAAGACAAGAAATAATGTCTAAAAAAATATTTTTAAAGAACTATTTTCATTAATATTTATAATTTGTACACGATTACTGAAAATCCGTATTTAATAGGTCAAACTAATGACTTCCATAAAAAAATAAAGGTGCAAGTTGTGAGGACCGATATTGATACAAGAATAGAAGGTATGGGAGCATCATTTGACGAGATATTTCGGTATTATTTCAATAGTTAGCTTTTTATTGATGCAAAGCTGTGGCAATTGGAAATCTCTTATCGTAAAGGATAGTTCTCATGGAATTAGGTCTATCTCTTATCCAAATCTATTTTTTAAACTTCAAAATCACAGAGATTCTCAGAATAATCTTTCCAATATTTTAGTAAAGAATGCTGAAAATGAAGAGATTGCCCAACTAAGTCTAAATAAAGTAAACATATCAATCCGCACGGTATATCTTCATACAGATGATTTTCCTAATCTAGAGTCGGTCGCTAGAGATGTGAATTTTTCTGTATTGGACAACGAACAAGAACCTTCTACTCACTCAAGTCAGATCCCAAACCCTGCCAGTGGTTTTGATGATATGAGCCTAATTGATCTCAGTATAGAAATAGATGGAGTGCTCTCGTTTGAAGAAGAAGAACATAGTGTTATTTACAAGATTAATTTTTCTAGGGAAACTTTTTTATATAATGATGAAAAATTTGATTCTTTCTCTCTTGCCGAGGGAAAAAACAAGCTCTTTTTAAATGTAAGAATTCCAACATGGTTTCACTTCAACAACACCTTAAGTGATGCTACCATTAAAACTGAACTACAAAACCTTGGCTCGAATACAGAGGCCCAAAAAACTCTTAAGAACGAAATACTAATAAACATTCAACGCTCATTTGTTTTCGGATTCGATCTTAACAACGACAGTAATATAAGTGAGGAAGAAGCAAATAATAGTGACTATTTTTCTTCTGAAAATTAGTTCATATTTATTATTTTTTAAAAATGGTAATCCACAGCTATTACATCTTCAAGGTTTGGCTTTAATAGCTCTGTCAAAATTCGAACATGTTCGGGATGCTCTTGATAGGTTGCTAATGCTTCTTCATCCGCAAGTCGTACAACTAGCCCCGAATCAAACCCCTTACTTCGAGCTGAAAAGTTTTCTCCAACCGACAAATCAATGAGACCATCTATTTTACCTTTAAGCCCTTTTAAAGCGTCAGCAATCTTAGTAAGCTCATCCTTACTAGTATTAGGCTTAAATTTGAATAAGACTATATGCTCTACCATAAACCCTCAAAACTAAATATCCACATAAGTGTAAATTTAAGACTCTATAAATATTACTAAATATCAGAAATTAGCTGATTTAAACATAGTTGCAAAATACTAAGTCCACATTTAGAAACCTAACATATTGTATTTTATAAATAATTATTTTTTTATTTTTATTTTCCGCCAAAACATAATATTATGCACCATCAATTTTTCGAGCAAATTGTATAGACCCAATTTTGTCTTTATATTTCTATAATTAACAGGGAAATTATTTAAAAATGAATAAAATAGCACCACTATCTCTCTTAGGCATTATGCTCTCATTTTTTTATTTTGGAGGGCAGGCAGAAGGGAAAGCAAAACCCAAGAAAAATCATCCATGTTTTAATGGCAGAAACAAGACATGCGAAATTATCTCTCACCTTAAGCCAAGTATGAATCACAATGAAGCACTCAAGCTCTCTAATAGTTTTTACAGAGTTTCTAGAAAACATTGCCTAGACCCCAAGCTTTTAGTTTCTATTGCTTTTCAGGAAAGTTGTTTACAACTAGATGCAGTAAGAAAGACCAATGGTTTTATCCTGGTGGATGATGACTATGTGGAGGCATCAGTGGGTAGCGATTTCTGCATGATGCAGGTGAATATTCGCAATATTAAGCATTTTGATCTTGATGTAAATAAACTTCTAACTGAGCCAGATTATTGTATTGGAGCAGGAGCGGTCATTTTAAAAGACATCCAAAATCGCTACGCTCGCAAAGAAGATAAATGGTGGAGTCGTTATAATTCTGTGAGCAAATTTCATAGGGAAATTTATCAAAAACATATCGAACGCCATCTAGACAAAATCCCCAATGAGCATGAAGAAGGCGTAACCGAAAACTTAGAAAATTTACCTTCTTTAAGTCCACAGGTAAGCGTGAACCCTTAGTATTCCCCTCTCTTTCACCCCCTGTTTTTCTCATAAAATCAATTGCATTGCCATTTTTTCACAAGTAAATTGAACCTAGCATCTCATAGGTTAATTGTTTTTTAGGCAAGAATTATTTAAGGGAAAAATAGCTCATGTATAATAAAATATATTTGAAAATCTTTACTTTATTTAGCTTGATAGTTGTAGGGGTAACAGAGGTACACGGCCAAAATTTGTTTAAGCAAAGGCTTGAACAAAAAGATTTAAAAAAACACTCATGGGAGCCTTACTATATCTGGACGATAGCCAGATTAGAGATCGAAAGGGAAAAGGCCTGCCTGAATTTGATGCTTGTAATACCGGCGATGGCTGTTTTCCTACCCCAATCGGCTCACCGACAATGCCAATGCTGTTTAAAATTACCCGCAACCTAGAGGGAGAATGGGCAAACTTTATCAATATTTACCCAGAACGCTTACCAAAGCCGCTAAGTAAGCAAGGTATGATTCAGCTTCAAGATTCTAATATGTTCATGACAGCTGCAGTTAGTTACTGGCAAGACGAAGATTAAGCTCCCATTAACACCTACTTTCCATGTATAATCACTGAAACCGCAAAAGATATGATGTAAAAACAGAAAAAACCGCCATATAATATATATGTAATATCAACATGCTATGATTAAAC
>JBGCDR010000383.1:0-3086 GCA_045105515.1 Oligoflexales bacterium | reverse complement strand
CATACCTTTGCTCATAAGTGAGATTGGCAGACATAAATACCCCTTTCTTGCAAGCAGATTAGCCTCATAGACTAAACTAAATCCGCCTTCCGAAGCGATGGAATTTTTTCTTCTGCACTTAATCTAGCAATCCGCCTTGCTTAAAAAAGATGCTGTAGTCTTAATTTATCAAAAATATGCTTACCGATTAAACGATAAAAAATTTTTCAAATTAGGAATATAACCATGAAAAATATTTGCTTATTAATAATCAAGATATTGTCTATAGGAGCTCTTAGTGGTCAATGTGTTTACGCCAGCGAAGGTAAACAAGACCTTAAAAAAAAGGCCGAAGACAAAAATAAGGATTTATATGCAATCCATCAAAATGATAATGAACTTGAAGAAATAACCACTGATGAACAAGAAATCCTTGAGCTAAAGAAAAGATATGGACCAAATAACTTATACGCTTTGATGAAAATTAAACAACTTCAAAAAAGAATTGCAGTAAGAAATTATTGGAGAGATCTCGGTAGACTAAAGATAGAATATCAAGCCAAGCAAAACCTTGAAGGTGTGCTTGGCCTCAAAGTAGTGGCATACTATGAGAAAGGGTATCAGTCTGGAGTAAAACTTGAACCACAGATTAGAAATGCATCAGAAAGGTATGGAAGAAAGATACACGAGCTTTATTCTCGGGCTAATTCCAAAAGATCATCGCGTATTATAGCAAGTATTAGACGTGCCTTGAATTCATCCTATTTAAAGCCCCTAAATACTGATTTCACCACAAAAAACGATTACACTTTATTTAGAGATAGCTATCGAGAAAAGCTTGAGCATCTATATAGCCAGATTCCAATTTTCCAAAAGGAAGCCAATATTGCATTGAGTCGCAGTTTAGCCGTAGGTGTTGGATATACTTTAGCGAGTCCGTTTTTATTGACAGGCGGTATTATCGCTCTGGGATCTTCACCTCTTTGGGGAAGTGGTCTATGCGTTTATTGGATATATGGAAGTATTAAGCGTACTGCCGAGTTTAACCAGCTTATTTATCATACAAATATCTCTGACTTTATCGCTTCCCTTGAGGACACACCAATAGACAATCTAAAAAAAGAGCATATAGAAAAAATATTTCGACGGTATTACAAGTACAGGAAAAACAAATGGGAATGGGATGATCTTGTAAATCAGCTAGAAATAAAGGTTAATTTCATATTTAAAAAGAAAGATTTTCGGAAAAGAACGACTACAAATTTAAGGCGATTCAAAGCATTGAGGTATGAGTTCACTAATGAGGTCTGTGAATATTTTACTCAGGATTCAAACACAGATTCAGCAGTATTTCGAAGAATGTTTATACGTCATTTGAACGAAAATTTTGAACAACTATTTAAAGACAATGACCCAGATGAGCTTTGGGAACCTGAGCTGATTGCGCTCACAAGAGTGTCAGCACAACATGAATTTGAAGATAGACATGGAAATATCTTAACAGATAAGATTAACAAATGGTTTGATTGTTTTGCACAAAGAGCACTTCGTTGTAGAGAGCAAAATGATCGCTGTCTTGAAATCGTTGAAAACTATAAAGAAACTGAAGGTACAAATAAAAATGATGAGTTTATCGATAAATTTCAAATAGAATTGCTACGTAGAAAAAGGCTAAATAAGATAGACTGGTCTATCGATAATGATGAAATCTCACTCGCAGTAGAGGAAGAGGTCACGAGAGCCCTCGATGCAAATGACGCTAGGAAGCAGTATCGCGATTTAGACAGACTCACTCGGCTTCAACAAAAGTTCAATAAGAAAAGCCCTGATTTTCAGATTTCTAAGTCTGAAGCTCATGCTCAGTATAAATTTCAAAAAGCCTTAGACGAAGGAATCGCCAAGATTAAATCCAAAGCTGGCAAGCAGAAAATGATAGAACTTGCCAACAAAATTTTAAGCAAATATGAAAAAAAGTATGACGATCCATGCGCAAAATTATTGTCTGAATATGATAGTGCTAATAGGCGAATTTATGAACGCAATATGGAAATTGAGTTTCTGGAATTTTTGAGGGAAACCTCTATAAAAACCGAAGATCTAGGCGATTTTGACTCTAATCTTGATATTCTAGATGACCAAGATAGTGAAGAAGAGATAGCTAAGGAAAGAAGAGATGAAACCCGTGAGCGGTTTGATAACGGATACACTAGCCTACCAGATGACCCTTTAAATGATTACCGATCATTTGAACAAACCTGCCCTGTTTGCAAAGACCCCGTAGAATTTACTTTTCAATTGCGTAGCGAATTTAAAAACAAATTATACTGCTGCGAAGCTCATGAAGATAGTATGGTGGTGGTACCTGCTGGTGCCAATGACCACATCTTATCTGTTTGTGGGCATGCAATACATAGGGCTTGTTTAGAAGATAAGAAAAATATTTTCCGTAGATGCCCCACTTGTCGAGCATCTGTTCCATTCGATGAAGATAACCCTAAAAAATGGAAAGAAAAATATGGATTTGCTTTTCATGATGATTATTAAGCAACACCAAAAAAACGACTTCGATTGTTTGAAGTAAGAAAAAAAACTTGAAGTTCTATAGGTGAAGTATGGTGCACTTAACGATAAAATAGCAAATCGTCCTCCATTTTCTATTGGCATCCAGCCTAGGTCTTGTAATCTTTCTGTCGATTATGTTGCAATAGTAAGCAACGAGTGCGCTTCATTTTCCATTTACTATTTTCAAAAAAGACTATACATATTTTCTGGTCATAAATTTGTAGTGAGGCTTTTAAAATGAGTATTGGTTTTTTTGTTGGTAGATTAAGATTTAAGCATTTTTCTTTTATCGGATTTTTACTTCTCATAATGAGTTTTTTGACTTTTACCTCAGCTTCTTATGCTAAAAAGCATTATGCAAAGCTAAATTTGGATTTTCAAGTAAGACTTTTTGAAGGCGAATATAACTAGTGTCTGGTCGGAAACTAAATTCTTGCCTTTGCAACTCAGTTTTTTTTATCGCGGTTGAAATTAATTTTAAAAACTCTTCTTATTTTCCAGTGATAAGTGAAAAATACCATATTTTCGGCAATTAAATATCTTCG
>JBGCDR010000382.1:0-6873 GCA_045105515.1 Oligoflexales bacterium | reverse complement strand
AGCTCATTTGAGGAACACAATGTGGAGCCTAACTCTCTTCTAGGTGATGCTATCAGGTATTTCACTAAGCATGAGCATGGTCTGAGGATATTTCTTGAGGTTCCAGGTGCCAAGCTGGATAACAATAGCATGGAACAAGCTCTGAAATTGGTGGTACTGGGACGAAAAAATTTTTATTTCTTCAAATCTAAAGTAGGTGCTGCAGTTGCAGACGTTATTATGAGTTTGGTTGCTTCAGTCAGTAAGGCAGGAATCAATCTTTTCGAGTACTTATGTAACTTGCAGCGCTACCACAAAGAAGTAAAAGCCGAGCCAGAGAAATGGCTTCCTTGGGTCTATGAAAAAACTATTGAGTCCATGAAACTAGCTGCTTAACAAACTTCCCATCTCATCCCAGAATGCTCTTTGAAAATTTTTTTATCATGCCGGAAGCTCACATCTATATGTTATGAGAGGAAATTTTTCTCGATTCTAGCAATTAATTCAAATAAACAGTTGGTTACGATTACTGAGTTAATTATAGCGTTTATTTTCCGATACGAAGTCGAAGTCAGTCAATAGAGTAGGTAACTAATATGAACGCAATTAAAGTTTTCACCACGGTAATTATTTTCGGATTACTTTTTGCTTGCAAACCTTCGAAGAAATCTGAGCAAGAGAGTGAATCACATAGCACTGATGCTATAAAGAATGAGTCTTATCATTTTCTGTTTGAAAAGCAGACTCCTCTATTACTGTTAGTCCCTGATTCTCTCAAAAGTGAAGAGCAGGCACTTGCTAATGGAGTAATTAATGCAGATTTTGTTAGCGGTCAAGACTCTGGCTTAGCACTTACTTCTGCGTTTACCAAAGGACTTAAGCGCTTTTATACTGGATTTGGATCAAAAAACAAAAAGAAAATACCTCAAATTAGCCCCAAAATGGTTCAATCCCGTAAAAAAATCAGTGGTATTAAAGAATCAGATTTCACTGATTCAAAGTATACTCAAAATTATGCTAGACTCCCTCCAGCTTCAAAAAAAATAGAGGTTACTCAGCTGAAATTGTGGGATGAACTATATATTCCTAGGGAAGATGGTACTTTCGTTTTAGGGAAGGTAGCAGGGAAGGGACCAGATGGTAGGATTGTTGTGGTTCATGCTAATGGTAGAGAGTGGCTAGACCCTAACAGTCAGTTTTTTTTAAGTACTGGTGATACTAAACTAATTCCTGAAATTAACGAATTCCAATTTCAAACCAGTAGATCTGTCAACAATGTCAGCGAGTCAGATTTACGTTCACCACAATTCAAACAAGATTATTCCTTCGAACAACTTCGTTATTTATCTGCGGAGGTGGATCCGAAACAATTAAAACTTTGGGATGAAGTTTTTATAACGGATAGCAATGGGAGCTATAAACTAGCTAAGATAGCAGGCGCCGAACCAGGTGGTAAGATTGCAGTCGTTTATTCGGGAGGACGAAAATGGGTTAGCCCTTCGAGAGATTTAATTCTGCAGTCACGGGGAAAAATTGGCAAGAATCGGTTACCACTATTTGATTCAAGTGGAAAGGCAGAACTATCTAAAAAGCTTGAAGGTTTTCAAGATGCAGAATTAAGGGATTTGGGTATTAGAGGAAGAACAATTGAACGATCTAATGCTGTTGCTTTTAATAATGCGGGGAATCTCAGCCCAGGTGATCCCTTGCTAATTCCTCTTTTAAAAGACAACTCTATTCAAGGATTTCGCTATGGAAAAGTAGTAGGCGAAGAGGTTGACGGTAGCATTATAGTTTTGACAAAAAAAAATAGGAAATTTGAACTCAATAGTGTCTCCTTGTCAAAAGTTAAAGAATTAAGAGCTAACACTAAAGACTTCAATATAGGTCAGGAAGTTGCTACCTATCGAGCCTTTGGTAATGACCTAGGAGGCAGGTTTGTCCAACAGCCCCCTCGGCTACCGCAACTAGAGAATGGTGATCTAATTGGAGCAACAAAGGGAAGAACTGCCTCAGGTGAGAAATGGGAAATTGATCGGGAGCTTGGAAAAGGGGCTGAGGGGAAGGTTTTTTCTGTTACGGTAACCTCAGCAACAGGAACAGCCCATTCTTTTGCGTTAAAATTTTTGAAAGATCCACCCCCAAGAGGTGGAGTAGAAGCAATCAGAGAGGTCCAAGTTTCAAAGGCTTTAGGAGATGACCCACATTTCGTAAAATATTTTGGTGATATCGATAATGCATCTGGTCGACCGGTATTATTTTTTGAAAAGGTGCGTGGAGATTTGACTGCTGATCTGAACGTTGGCAGAACTCCGAATGAGAGATTTGATCAAGTTCAGGATATGCTTGACGGTCTTGGGATTATGCACCGCAAAGGTCTGGCACACAATGATGTAAAGCTGGATAATATTTTTGTTGATTATAATGGTAGAGCGAGAATAGGCGATCTAGGAGGATCGACTAAGCTTGATGAGGTCCCAACCCTTGATGATGACATTGTAGCTTTTTACAGGAGTATAGGAACTAGTGACGACGAACTTGCTGCCATAGCTAGAGAGCAATTTCAAGGAGTTACAAGACAGTCCTCAGACATTCAAGGTGCGCTCAATGTAATCGAATCCATAAATAAGAATAGTCCTCAAAAATGGGTGGATGACCTGATTGCTGAAGGTAGGGCAAACAGGTTTGATTCGATAGATGCTCTAAATCGAAAATTTAGGGAATATCGGGCAAATCCACCTCAGGAGGTCAATGTAAGTCTACCTGGCCAAGCTCCGCTAGCAGGATCGTTACTAGCAACTAGCGGCATTAGACTAGATCTGATTGCCGGACGCAGGTCACAAACTTTTACAGCAAATGGAGAAACTTTTACCCTGAAACCAACTAAGGAGTTGGGCAAAGGGTCAAATGGCCTTGTCACTGAAGTAGAGGTGCGAGGGTCGAACAATCAGCTGGTAGCTCGTTATGCGGTAAAAACAAGCTTTCCATTGTCGGCTGGAACTCGCGAAATTTATGGACTAGAAGTTGGTTCTGATGCTTACAACAAGGTTTTAAAGGAATTTAAGGACGAAGCGAATGTCGCAAAAGAAATGTCTGATCTAGGAATTGGACCCAAGACATACGGAGTCAGTACTGATGAAGGGGCTCCTTTTATTGTAATGGATGTGGCAAAGTATGGTGACCTTCGTGAAGTGCCCTATACTCCACAAAGAGCTCTCGAAATGGGAGAGCAAATGATGAAATTACACGATGCTGGTTATGTTCACTTGGACCTGGCTCTAAAGAATTTTTTAAGAGGTAAGGATAGCAAAATCTTAATTACTGATTTTGGTTCAGCTAAGCGAATATCTGATGTTGACGATTCAAGCTTACCAGATATTCATGTACAGACAGGAAGTATTCGCCCTCCTGTCGAAGATGGGGGTACGATTCTGCAAAAGGATGTTTTTTCAATGGGTGCTAACTTTTTAGAAATGAAACGCCCAGACCTATTGCCTTCAGATAACTACTTTACTGCTAGAAATAGAGATGAAATTGTGTCAAAGCTGAAGACCAGCGAAGATCCAGTGGATCATGTAATAGCAAAAATGTTAGATAATCCAAGCAATCGTTATGGAAGCGGCAGGAGTGCTTTCGCTGCACTCAAAGAAGTTCTTGCAGGGAGGTGAACTTTTCACTCCCGATTAGTGAAAATTAGTAATCAAGAAGCTGCTGTGCTGCAAGCTGAACATTCCAAGATGACTCCTCTAGCGCTGATAGAATGATGTCATCATCAATCCATGAAAATACATCCTTAACCTGGCTAATCATGTACTTTTCTATATCAACTGTAGTTTCACCTCGCATGATTTGTTCTTGCTGGATCAATTGTTTCATAAAACCATAATTAGGACTAATGTTAGGTTTTATGGAGCGTGAAAAGGTCAACGCATCTTGAAGAGATAAAGACCTTGTTCTCATCAGGTAATACAGTAGCATGGAAGCTGATCTAGACTGTCCTGCAGAGCAATGGACTAAAACTTTTGCACGTTCATTCTCTTTGATAGCGTCTGATATGAATTTGTAAGCAAGATCGAATGAATCAGTTAAATCTTCAGTAGGTTCGTCTTCAAGTTCTAGACGAAGCACATTAAAATTTTTAAGAATCTTTGGTAATGGTGGGTTGTTAGAAGTAACATTTAGTATATGGGTGACACCCAGGTACCTTAGTTGTTCTAAATTGTCAGCAACCGAATGACCTGAAATTAACAATTCTGGCACGATTTGATAAGCCGTTCCCCAATCAGATCTTTCAGAAGAAAAAGCTAAATGTGAAGAACAAATCAAAATCCAGCTTATAATGCTTAAGTAACATAATTTTATTTTTATTTTCATGACTATCTAACCTTTTATGTTCAAATTTATTGTGCGTTACGAAATGCAACATATTCTCGCATCTGTTCAATTGCCAAACTTAAGGTGCTAAGGTTTTTCAGATCTCTTAAGAATGCTAAATTTCCATTAATAAGAGAATAACTAATCTGATCTTGGAGTTTCTTAAGTGCTATTTCGGGCAAAAGCTGTTCTCCCAAATATAATTCAGAAAGATCTGTAAGAGTACTAATAGAATTAAATTCCTTTATCTTGGTTTGTCTTAGTGAAAGGGTTTTGAGGTTTACTAGATTGGAACACTCAATAGATTTTATCGGGTTGAAGCTTAGTCTAAGTTCTTTTAGGTTCACTAAATATGCGACAGCATCTACATCAATAATTCTGTTCTTTTCAAGATCTAAAGAAACTAATTCTCCCAAATTTTCTAAAGGATTGATACATTCGATCCTATTCTTTTCTAAATTTAGTTCTTCTAAATTTACTAGTTCGTTAAGCGGTTCTAGCTGCTTAATTCTGTTCCCACCAGCCCGTAGCTTTGTTAGATCCTTGAAGGAAGATATTGGGCTAAGGTCACTAATTTGATTGTCTTCTATAAAAAGCCACTTAACATGTGAAAATACTTCTATAGGCTCAAGTGTTTTAATCTCATATTTATTAAGATTTATTGCACCTACTGTCATAGCTTTTTGAAAAACAGCTTCACATGACGACTCTCCTAAACTGTCTTTTAAAGCGTCGAATGTAATTTTATCAGCTCCAGAAGATGAGTAACATGTATCTATCCATTCATCTGCGGAGGGTTGAGAAAAACAGACTGAATTTGCCGTGAAAAGAATACTCAGGAGTATAGTTAAAAGTTTTAACATCTTTTATGCCTCACAAATTTATGTTTTTAGATATGGTTCCAAGTTTCTAACATAACAATTGCAATCATATCAATGTGGAATAAGTAACATTTTGATATCATGGGATTATAATTTGAGCTTAATAAGCATTAATTTGGGTGTGTATCACAAGTAATGCTTTGATAATATAAGCAATATCAATTAAATATAGAATATTGTCTTTGCTGTCGCATATAATCTTTTGAGAAAAGGAATCCTTCTGCTAACACTGGTAATGATTCAAAAGATATGAAAAAAGTTTGTCCTAAATGCAGCTCAATAAAGACAAAAAAGAATGGGCATGTAAAGTCAAAATTAGCCTACTCAATAGAAATCCTCTCCATTCTTTCCGATAATATATAACGGATAGATGGAATGTAATGTAGAGATTAACTATGAAATTTAAGCATCACTTTTCTGCACTCAGTCTTGGTTTTGGAATATTTCTTTGCTCAATTGCTTGCCAAACTTCAACTCAAAACCATCCATCTGGAAGCTGCAAAAGTGATCCATGTTTTAAGAAATTGAGTAAGATCCAGTACCAGGTTACCCAAAAATGAGCCACTGAAAAAGCTTTCAATAATCCTTTTTGGAACCATTATCAGCCAGGCATTTATGTTGATATTGTTTCTGGAGATGCTCTTTTCAGCTCACAGGATAAATTTGATTCAAAAAGAGGTTTTCCTTCTTTCAAGACTCCTATTTCAGATGATGTCATAAGTCTAATCGATCAACTTTACGATCTTACATTGCTCTATGTGAGCTTATTGCGGTGAGCCAAGGTCTCACCTTTAACCAGGGGAGAAGCCTCTCCCCTACGGGAAAGCTAACTTGGTGAGCTCACTCCGGGCTTTGCCCAAACCCAGCAACCCTTTTTATTCTTACCTCCATTTATTGTTAGGAAAATTTCAACCAGCCTTCAAAAAATTTTGTTTTTGCGGAGCAGTCTAACAACATTTGGAGGTAAAAATGAAAACTCTTGATTATACAAAAATCTTATTGGCAAATGTAAAAACAGCTCTATCCAGTGGCATTAAGTTTGGCATTACTTCAAATTTTAAACCTTATTTTTTAAAAAAAATCTAAATAAAACAGCCAATTCATGGTCATTTTTTGACTTAAATCAAGCGTTCAATGACATCAAGCATGCATCGCAAAAAATTCAACTAGATCCACAAGAACTAGAACTAATGAAGAGAGTTTTGGAGCTACCATTTTAGTTTTATCGCCATATTAGTTACAACTTTAAAATGAAGAAAGGAAAAGTTAATGAACTCAATTGAAACGCTAAAGAATGACTTTGTAGAAACAACCAAATTTTTCAATAAATTTGAAGTTGAATTCCAAAAATCCAAGAAATGTATCCAGAAATGGAAAGCATACAATGAATTTAAAAGGGAATTAAATTTATATAGCCCTAGCTTTGATATCACAGAAATTATAAAAAAAATCAATGCCTCATGCTGGGAAAATGAAATTTATGACATTGAATTTTTAAGTATCTTGAATTCAATAAGAAAATGCAAAAATAATCTTGCCGTCCAGAATTCAAAACAAATTTGTGCTTGAAAAAAATATTTTCATCAAAATTCCCCTTCCTAAGATGTGTTTAAGAGCTAATAAGAGAAAAATCTTAAGT
>JBGCDR010000381.1:0-2605 GCA_045105515.1 Oligoflexales bacterium | reverse complement strand
AAATGCTGCTAATGCATTATAAAAAAAACCGTTCGAAACTACAAAAATGTTGTTGGATAAGCATTTTTTTCAGAATTAATTTGTCTCTATTCTGAATCTATGAGTCAGGAGGCTTAAATGTGGTTTGTCCAAACTAGAAATCTTAAGACTTTTTCAGATACTTCCTTGGATAGTTTGCTTCCGCGGGCTCTTTTGGTTCACACTATTATGGATCAATTACAGATTGAAAAAGTTGAGTTTCATGAAAGTAACGGTTCAACTCTGGGTATTCTTAACGATTTTAGCTTCCCCATCGTCCCTTGATTACAATGGGCAACTCGTGGAAGATGCCCAAACGTCCCTTTGGGGCTGGACTATCTAAGAGAAACAAGTCTGTAACAATTCGTTATTGCTAAGATTTTGTCATCTTAACTGTAATTGAGAGATCCCTACAAGTACCTGAGATCCCTCGACTTTCGTTCGGGATGACTGACTGTATGGAGAGATGTGTCCCTTAGATAGTGGGACTGGGACATGACAAATGAAGCGAGGGAATTGCTATTGCGTGCCTTCGCGAATAGACATGACAAATGTTATCAATAAAACATCCACTTATCACCTTATTACAATTGCCTTGCTATTAATTAGATTTTTATAATCCTCTTGGAATTTGCTAAATTCTTTGGAGACAAATTCTTGGGGCGTAATTAAGGTTTTAATAGTCTCATAGCTAGTTCGAAGCTTCACACTTTTCCCAGTATTTTTCACCTCCCTTTGAATAAGCATCCAAGGCGACACAAGCTTAACATTCAGATCTTTGACCCCATGTGTGGCCTTTTTACCCGAGTAAACATATTCCTCATCAACCCTATTAAAAGGAACCTGTATTCCTGTCTGCCGTGTCTCAGGTTTAAGTTCAAATATTTCTTTGTAGGGCTCAGGCAAGGGAATTACCTGGCCTTGGGGAGTCTGTAGCAAAGTAGATAGCTGCGTCCATTGATAATCAATTTCATAATTTTCTGGAATCCGATCCCATAAAGTTGGGAGCTTATGGAATTCATAATTTATATATGGAATTCGCATGGACTCAATTAAGTTTCTCTCCAGAACAGTTCTATCTTGCCTAAAGAAATTTTGGAGCAGATAAGCGCTATAAAATCCACTGTATTTTTCATTGCACCTTACCGTGCTATTTTCACCTTTATAAGTCACAACACACTTGTCTATAATTTTACCTTCAGTGTTTTCAAAAATCGGAGTTTTCGAAACATAGGGCTCTTTTGCTAGAACTAAAACATCTCGATCTGCAATATCTAAAAGAGTCTGTGCAATCGCTGTTGTATTTGTTGGATCTACAAAAGTCTTGGTGTCTTCTAGGTAAACTATTGCATGGTTCGTGTTTAGGTAGTGAGAAGCACTCATCCTAATCCCGAAAGGATTTCCATCAAGACCCCTTCTGACAACTGCAAATGTGGCTTTTAATCCTAGTTCTCGTAGCATCTTCACGGTAAGCAAGCTTAAATCTTTGCAATCTCCATATCTGGTCTCAATGATATCTTCAATGCTCCTTGGTATAGTAAGACCTGAGCTTGACCTCCAATCTCCCATATACCGTACATTGTCAATCACCCAAGCCATTGCATTTTCAGCTTGGTCTTTGACAGTCAATTCCGAAAACTTTATTTCTGCAATCCGCTCTAAGGCTTCGGGAGGCAATGTACTCTCTTCTATCTTCTTCTCAATTTCGCCAGCTAAATCCCTAAAAGGCTTACTTTGGTAACTATTATGACTTTTTAATACAAGTACAGGACTTCTGCCATGGGATTCGTCTGAATAATTTTCAAAAGTATGACCATCATAATAGTCTTCGTTTACCAGGAATGAATAACGGTATATACCTTTTATTCGTTCTACCTGAAACGTCCAATTTGCATTGATATCCCGCTTAAAATGGAAGAGTGGTATTTCACTTTCGACGACTAAGCCTGATCCCTTTTCATAGTATGAAAAATCCGAACCTGCAAAAATTTCAAAGTAATTTTTTACTGAACCTGATTTAAATTTCTCATTGACCTCATAACATAGCCTTGCACCTTTTTGCACCGAAGGGAAGCTAATCGTATAACGTTCAATATCATCAAATCCGTTTAGTGAGGTAGAAGCTTTCCCTGAGACAATGTTTTCATCTTTTACAAGAATGCGGGTCTCATCGAGCTCTGTCCATGCATTTAAAGATATAATCTCAGACACAGCCCGATTAGAAGAATGGGTAACGGTTCCCGCTGAGACCGCGATTTCAGAGTCAGTCAATAATTTTTGGCAGAACTTTTTCTTTAATGTAAAGCTAAAATCTTTCTTCAACGCTACTTCCGCTTTACTAAAACCTTTGATATGAACATCATTAATAGTAATTGGGCGCGAAAAAGCGATCGTGGTAAATAAAAAACTAGATAGAACCGCCATTATTTTCATAGATACCTCAAATTAAAATGCGGATCAATAGTTGAAAGCCTTGCTGCATAAGGATTTTGACTGTCTTTGCAATCAGCGTTTACTTGCCAGGTTCATTCCACGATTAAATAGTGTATATTTTTAGGGCTTTAATGTCTGAATAGCCTGGCCCTCA
>JBGCDR010000380.1:0-3399 GCA_045105515.1 Oligoflexales bacterium | reverse complement strand
TCACTTGTCTTTCCGGTAACATGAAAATAAACATATCAAGCCCTCCCAGAATTACGTTTGGGATCAGCTTATCAATATTTACATAATAATCATATAAAATAATAATATTAGCTGGTTAAAAAATTAGACAACTCTAATGCTGCTAGATGTTTGGCATTGATCGTATGCAAAAGTTCCTTCACTTCCAAAACCTGTCCCGTCTTCACATTTCGTTTTAATAAGCTCAACAACTTCTGAGCTTTTATCAACAAAACCCCAGCATGACTTCTGACTAGTGCTATCCAGCAAGCACGACGCTGCTTGCTTATTTTCGTCATCATCCGATTGACTACTGCATGCAAGGTGTAGAATTGAACAGGTACCATAAAAAAATAAAGTTCTTAAATTAGACATTTCAACACTCTTCATTAAAGAATCCCGACCTCACCATTATAATGCAATTTGCACAGTCTGAGTACCTAAGGGTGAAAGTACATCCTAAGATTTCTATGATTTTTCAGCAGAATGTTGCCCATCATGAAATTTCTTGTTAAGACCTTCCATTAATAGCTTTTGGCTCATGAGGGTGAGTCCAATTGTCTAAACTTTAACAAAGGCTCCAGAATGCACACAATTAGTAAGAGAATTTGTTTCACACTCTGTATAATGACTTGCTCTTTTATTTATCTTGATGGAACCAAGTGTTTTGCAAACGCAAAATTAGATCCATCACTAGCATTAGAGGGTGGATTTCTTGGAACCACTAAGATTCAGACGACAATAGGTGCACTCAGTCTTGAAAAGATCTATAAGAAAATGGCACTAGGAGATGAAATTTTCGTTCCGAGTAGTCCAGAAGAACACTCATGGGACCCATCGCTTGTTCCAAAAAAAATCAGCAGCATATCATTCTACAAGCCCAAAAAAATCACAAAATTAAAGATATCGAATTCAACAAAAGAACTACTAAGCAGCTCTGACCAAGACTTTTTTGCCAGAAATTCTCCCAACCATGAAGGTTCTTGGACAGCTGCTTCTTCCTTGCAAGTAGGATCTTTCCTTAGCTTTAAAGATGGTGATAATTTTGTTCCAGAAGTAGAGGTGCAAGAGGTAGAAACTCAGGCTAACCTAAATGAACTTAGATTCTACACGATTGCCGTGGAAGACTTTGCAACTTACTTTCTAGCCGAATATGACATCATTGCCCATAACTTTAATCCACTAAGTTGGTTTCCGATGGAAGCTGCCATTCACGGCAAAATGGTAAATGCAAGCTTTTTGGCTGGTATTGCCACCTTTATTTCGCTTATGAATATTAAAGCTCCTTATGGTCGACATATTAAAGAAGGTTGGGGACCAACTATTCCCAGTAAATGGGGGTGGATATTAATGGAAATTCCGTCAGTTCTAGTGTTTGCTGGCACTTATGCATTGGGTAAAAACTCATTTGAAGCAGCTCCTCTTTTACTTGCAGGAACTTGGCTTAGTCATTACTGTTACCGTACTTTTGTTTACCCAAACCTTATCCGGTCCCAAGGCAAAAAAATGCCTCTCTCCATTGCAATGTCCGGTTTTTCCTTTAATGCTTTCAACTCTTATCTCAATGCTCGGTGGATCAGTCATCTTGGTTCATACCCAATTACCTGGCAGACAGACCCTAGGTTCATTTTAGGTAGCATGGTATTCGCATCAGGTTTGATCCTAAATATTCATTCCGACCAGATCTTGATCAATTTGCGAAAGCCAGGAGAAACAGCCTATAAAATTCCTGAAGGAGGTGGATTCGAGCACGTTAGTGCTCCAAATTACTTGGGAGAACTTATTGAGTGGACAGGCTGGGCCATTGCTTCATGGTCTTTGCCCGGACTATCTTTTGCCTTGTATACAGGCGCAAATCTTATCCCAAGAGCTCTTGCTAATCATAAATGGTATCATGAAAAATTCCCTGAATACCCAGAAAACCGCAAAGCAATCATTCCCAAGGTCCTCTAGTAAATAATTATTGTTGGAGATTTAAATGATTTTTTTTTCCAAGAAAACAATGACTAAGTTTGGCACCAAGATCTCTATTTACTTTTTTATAATGACTTTTTTTTATACCTACTTTCTGATCAACAATGCTGTGGCTAAAGAAAGAACTATCCTCATTACCGGGGCAAGTGGTCACTTAGGAATTTCCCTTATAGAATTACTTACGCAAGACCCTCAAATAAAAATCAAAGCGCTAGTTCATCACAATGAGCAGAGGATTGTAGATTTAAAAAAACAGATTGAAATTTCCGAACCATCTATAACTTCGCGTATTCAAATTTACAAAGTGGACATACTCGATTATGAAAGCATCCAAAATGCTTTCTTTGGAGTTGATATTGTCTTTCATCTAGCTGCTGTAATTTCCATACAAAGTGAAAAAAAAGCATTAGAGCACATGCGAACAGTTAATGTAGAAGGGACACGCAATGTTTTACGAGCAAGTAAAGCCGCTGCGATAAAGTATTTTATCCACTGTAGCTCCACTCATGCATATCGACATTTACCAGATCTTCCACTAAGTACCGACAATGGCTTGGTAGATTTTGATGATCTTGTTTATGACGCTACAAAAGCTGCATCACAACATTTGGTCGCAGAATTTTCAAAAAAACATGATGATTTTCACCATGTGATCATTGCACCAAGTGGAATTATTGGGAGAAATGATCATCCTGATACAGATATGTGGCCACTTTTTGAACGCTTCTCAATTGTGCGTTTTTCCCCGATTACTACAGGAGGTTACGCTTTTATTGATGTCCAAGTGCTTGCAGGCATTATGAAACAAGCGATGGATCAACTCATGGATAAAATTGGATGCGAACGCATCGATGGTGAACAATTTATTGTGGGTGGCAAATCAGTTTCGGTTCTTGAAATGGTAAAGCAGTTGCAAGAAGTCACAGGCAAGCGACACTGCCTCAACCTTCCTGGTGGTAATCGCCCCATTCAGTTACCACTCAAAGCCCTGGAAATTATAGCTCCATGGTATGAGGCAATAGCAAGCTTTTTAGGTTTCAAAGCGTTGATTACTAGTTATAGCATAGGAGTTCTAGGCAGCCTTACAAAAGGAATTGCGGAAAAAGAGCATAGGAAACTTGAAGAGTTCTTCGACTTCCCCGATGTAAGCTTAAAGCAAACTTTTTATGATAGATACCTAAGTCAAAATACTCATCTTCATCATTAAGATTCGCTAGTAATCTCAATTTTCAAATCAACCTAGCTTAAAAATCTGCTCATATCAAACTTTTCAAGTTAGGCCTTCGGCGAACATGTAACTTAAGCTCTCAGCTAAACTGTAAGTCCTATATCTGACAAAAATAATGTTTTGAAATCAAAAGATTAAGAGATTATACAGCCGCTGTTTTTTCTTCTCCATTATCATTT
>JBGCDR010000379.1:0-13213 GCA_045105515.1 Oligoflexales bacterium | reverse complement strand
TTTCACTTGTCTTTCCGGTAACATGAAAATAAACATATCAAGCCCTCCCAGAATTACGTTTGGGATCAGCTTATCAATATTTACATAATAATCATATAAAATAATAATATTAGCTGGTTAAAAAATTAGACAACTCTAATGAGACAGCAGCGCAATAATGAGGCGATAAAAAGTCTACTGGGTCACATGTATGCTCATAGAGACCGGCTCTTGCTCGTCAAACCTTTAGATGACGGGGAGAGTCGAAACGAGTTTATTAAAGTTTTACAATGTGATCGTGCACCTGAAATTGATAAGAATTTATTAAAATTTGCAGCCAGCAAACAAGCAATAGAAGGTTTTCGGAACATGGTAAAAATGATCTCGCAGGAGGGCAATAGGGCTCTTTCTGACTATAAACGACATGACAACGATATAATTGACCATTTCGAAAACATTAAAAGATTGGAAGAAGAAAAAACACTTTTGATTACAGCATTCAAAGATGTGGAAACAGGCGATACAGATAAAGCAAAGACAAATTTTAGAGAATTAGCAGAACAATCGAACAATCAAATGGAATCCCTCAGGAAAAAAATAAATAAAGCCAATGAAGTTATTCTGGCTTATCAAGATAAAATCAATGACTCAAACGATGGTAGAGTTGAAGAATATGAAACTATCAAAGGATCAATACAACAAAAAGGACGTTTCAAAAAATCTTGGAAGCCTGCAGTATTAACCTATAGAGGACCAGGTCCTGTAACTTATAATGTGCACCCAGAGACTAAGAAAGGTATAGGTATCTGGGAGGACTCAAATTCTTTTAATGATGGTGAAACTAAGGTTTTTAGCAAAAAATACATCCCCATCAGACCCGACAAAACCGAAATATCAATGACCATATCTATTCCTCATAAAAAGAAACCTGATGTGGTAGCTTTACGTGAGGAATGGCAAGATCAACTCGAAAATCTAAAGAAAAACAAAGAGGAACTAAACCATACTTTAGGGAGGGAAACTAGTGCTCACGAAACATATTTAGAGCAAAGCACCAATCAGGAAATTGCCAAAAGTTCTAAAAAAGCACTGGCTGAACAACTACAGTTAAATATTGGGCCAATCCTAGAAGAAATTGAAACTCGAGAAAACAAAATTCCAATTCTTAAGGAACAAAAACTAACTCTACGGGGCGATATTTGGAAACGCAGAAATGATTTTGACTTCATTCAAGAGCTAGCTTTTCTATTCGAATTTAACGAGGAACCTATTCTAGATTTTCTTAAAAATTGGCGGAATTTTTTAGATACTGAGGAACCTCCTGAAAACTCTGATGCGGAAGAGACTCATGTTACTGAACCCTATTTCTAGTACGTAATACACCACGACTCTATAGGTTTTATTTCTTTATTACTTTTTTGATACACAAGACCTGAGGTTGTTTGACTATATCCACTTTTAAAAATAGGTCTGAATAAATGAATCGAGTTGAAAAAGTTTTTAATTTATTAACAGTCAGTCTAACTATTTTTTTTAGTTTGAATACATTTGCAAATGAGGATCAAAAAACAGAAGATAGAGATGAAAACAATAATGTTATAATCGAATATCCCGATATTATAAATGAAAACTATATTACTGTGAATAAGCAAGAGATTCAAAATATAACCGTGGTTCATCCGTATTACGATTACGATTTGTTTGCAAGTGTTCGAGCAACACTGATTGATTTTGCGTTGGCAGGCACTAATAGTCAGGAAAATGGATCGAACTATAGGGTTAGTTTAATCCAATCTAGCAGCACTGAAACGGAGAATGGCACTTCTTATACCAGTGAATCCATATTATTGATTGATTCGCCCAGATCGGACTCGAAAGAAAGTGGTGATGCTAAACCCATTAAGCAAGAAGGATCTTCCTTAAGCATCTAAATTTTCCATTTAATTTTCTTTCTTGGTCACTTCGACTCACACCTTCCTACGACACTAAGGGTAAGCTCGCTGATGAGGAACATCTCTAGCATCACTATAGGTGGACGTGCTACCTAAGCCTATTCCCAAATACGCAAACAAAATGGAAAATGCCGGGGACAGATAGAGAAAGACAGCATAAGGTGCATAGTCTAGAACAGAGACCCCAAGTGCATTAGTAAAAAAAGCTCCGCAAACTCCCCATGGAACAAGAGGATTAATCAAGGTGCCAGCGTCTTCTAAGGTTCTAGATAAAACTTGAGGACTTAACCTTGGATGATTGTATAAAGGTTTAAAAGCCTGTCCAGGCAATAAAATAGATAAATACTGCTCGCCAGTTAAGAAGTTGATTCCACATGAAGCTGCCGCAGTGCTAGCAACAATAGGGCCAGGATTCTTGAGATGTTTTTTCACACCGTCCATAAGGCTCGAAATAACCCCGAGACCTTGCAATAAGCCTCCAAATGCCAAAGCCAAGATAACTAAGGAAACTGAGAACATCATCGACATAAGCCCTCCTCTTGAGACTATGTCATTGACAACACCGCTATCAGTTTGCAACTGATAACCGTTCTGCAGAACCTCAAACCAAAGGCTTATATTCCATTGACCTTGGATAAATCCAGCTGTTAAGAGACCGGTCAATACTCCTACCCCAAGGATGGGCAAGGTAGGGAATCTTAAAAAAGCTAAAGTCAAAACAACTAAAGGGGATAATAAACATGCATAACTAAGTTCAAAGGACTGCTCTAAAGCCAAACTTGCCTGTTTGATAAGAGTAAAATCTTCTAAAGATACAGAACTACCCAACACGCTGAAGTATAAAACCGTTAAAACTAAGGCAGGAACTGTAGTCCAAAGGAGATTCTTTATATGAGTAAATAAGTCTACCCCTACAATCCCAGGAGCAAAGTTAGTAGTATCTGACAGAGGCGAAAGCTTATCTCCAAAGCAGGCTCCACAGATGACTGCACCTGCAGCCTGACTAGGATCTACTCCAAACCCGTTAGCAATCCCCATCAAAGCTACACCTACAGTACCTGCTGTAGTAAGGGAGCTTCCCGTAAAAGATGACACGATAATTGTCACAAACAAGGAAGTTAATAAAAACCATTCTGGAGATATAGTCTTTAAACCCAAGTAAAACAGCATTGGAACCGTACCACTCATCATCCACACAGCTATCAAGACGCCAATAAAACCAAGGATAAAAATCGCCTTAACACATTGGGTTACACCCTGAGCCATGAAAGTTTCCATAGTTTCCCAAGCAAAACCCTGGAAGTGGGCAATAGTTGCGACTACAGCGATGCACAAAACCATAACCATATGAGGGCCGCTTCCTATTCCTACCATTCCAATAAAAATCAGGATAAGAAGAAAAAGTACAAGTAGAAAACTATTTATAAAAGTGAACCCACGATTCATGAGCTGGTTCCTTTAAAATACTATGATGCCTAAATCCTAAGACTGCTCCGTCAAGCCTTCCATCTAATCAGCTGGTGACCAAAGTGTCAAAACTAAACCGTTAATTCTTCCTTCCGACTATTGGTAAATTTAGGTTCTCTTTTTCCATTTCTATTTAAAATTGGTATGATACAGAGTAATATCAAAGCCATTAAGAATGCAAACTTTGCTCCAATGGCAAAAGCCTCACCGTAAACTAGGATCGTTTGAGAAGGATCTATGTTTTGACTGCCCCCCTCCACTGAAGCGAACTTTGAGAAAACCCCTGCTAAATATTCTGAAAAAGCCAAAGAGACAAACCAAAGTCCCATCACGGTGCTCAGAATTTTTTTGGGAGAAATCCGCGTCACCATGGATAGTCCCACGGGCATAATACACAACTCCCCTGTGGTATGAAAAAAGTAAGCTATCACTAAGCAGAGCATTGAAGCCATTCCAGATTCATCTGCAGTTACGACTCCCCAATATAGAGAAACAAATCCGAGACCGACCTGTACAAGAGCAATTGCAAATTTAAAAGCTGGGCTAGGATCAAGCTTCTTCTTTCCAAGCATGCTCCATAGCGCTGCAAATAAAGAACCCAAAAAAATGATAAAAAATGAGTTAAGTGACTGAAACGTCGATGCAGGTATTTCATAACCTAGAAAAACTCTATCAACATTTCGCTCTGTAAACAAATTCATACTTGAGCCCGCTTGCTCAAAAATCGAAAAGAAAGCGGTTTGAAAAAACATTAAAGTAAAAATAGTAATCAAAGCTCGCCTTTCCTCACCACGATGAACGCTGATAAGGTAAAGAGAATAGGCTCCAAAAAATAGCCCAATTACTGGGAGAGCTGATTCAAACCAATGGTATTGAATTAGAACCATACTCAGAAGAGGTACACTTAACAAAGAAGCTATATATATAAAATGCTCTGTACTGATTTTTGGAATCAACTTTTTACTAAGTTTACTGGGATCTGCAGGCAAGCCCTTATCATCCATATGCCTGCACCCTTGTAAAAAGGTAACAAGCCCCGCTAACATTCCTACACTGGCAATTCCAAAACCATAGTGCCAACCATAAACCTGTCCGATAATTCCGCAAGCAAGTGGTGCCAACAACCCGCCAAAATTGATACCTATATAAAATAGAGTAAAACCAGAGTCTCGGTGTTTGTCCTCTTGTTCATAAAGCTGACCAACAAGAGTTGATATATTTGCCTTGAATAAACCAGTACCCCCAACGATAAAACCTAGACCCAGGTAAAAAAAGAAACTGTCTATACCGGCAAAAGAAAGACTTATATGCCCGAAAGTTATAAGCACAGCCCCCGCTACAATAGACTTTCGATTCCCTAAAAAGCGGTCAGCAATAAGCCCTCCCACAATCGTCGCAAGGTAAACAAGGGTAAAATAGGCCGCATAGACCCCGTAAGCTTTTTTATCTGTAAATTGAAGTTCTGAGGTCATATAGAGGACCAGGAGGGCTCTAAGACCGTAGAAGCTAAAGCGCTCCCACATTTCTGCAAAAAACAAGTAAAATAAGGCCTTAGGATGATTTTTGAATATATTCAACCTGCTGCTTGCTATGGACGTATCCATACATAAATCCCTTTTAAATTAATACAGACTTGGCAATTTAAACCATACTGGCTAGCTAGTCAAATATTTTAAATAATTTAGAAACTAACGATTATTTTATCTTTAATTTTAGATATTTATGTTATTGAATAATTTGACTTGTGGCTTGCAATAATTAAGGACTTAAGGAGGTTTTACAGTCTCCAATTTTTATGTTTTACTGCCTTTGAAAAGAGTTTTTATAATATACAAAGAGCTAAAGTGCTAATTAGAGGAAGAAATACGATGCTCAGATCCCTGCTATTGCTCATCTTTGTGCTGCACCAAATTCTTGAGACGCCTAAGTTGTTAGCAGTAAACCTAAGTGAAGGCTTGAAGCTAGTAAGACGGCAAAACCTTGAATTAGCTGAACTGAGGGAGCAAGAAAACCAAGCGACGGCGAGGGCGCAAAAAGTTCTCGGAGCCTATGATTCTGAACTAGCATGGACTAGCTCACACTCCACCGACCGCTCTAAATCACAAACCAATTCTTATGAAAAGTTAACTACTACGTCCCACGAACTCTCGTGGCAAAAATTCACTGGTCTAGGGAGCAGTATAAAGCTGGGTTTGAACTACCAGAATACTGAGCTAGAATTCCCCACTCCCTCTCCTCCTGTTGTCATCTCTCCTGGAATCGAAATTGATGCTTATAATCCTCCTGATAGTTTTTCTCTAAACCCTCAACACCAGTCGAGCTTAAGTATTGAATTCTCTCAAGCTTTGTGGCGCAACTGGCTTGCTAAGGAACTAGATTTGCAGCAAATCATTTTGCGAGGCTCAGCTATTCCGCCTAGATACCAACGGTTTATGAAAGAGCAGCAAATCCAAGGTGAAACAGAGCTCCTTTTTGTCAAACTGTCTCAGTTACGTGAGCAAGAACGTCTCATTCAAAGAATGACTCAGCTAAGTGAAAAGTTTTACCAGCTAATGTCCAAGAGGGATACCTATGGCAGGGCTGAGCAGCTAGATGTTGCTGAAGCTAAAGCTCAGGTAGTTAAGGTAGGAGGGCAACTCCTCAACATTAAACTCGCTATTAAAAACATTGAAAAACAGCTCTCATTTCGTTTGTATTCCAAATCAATGCCTCAGAGTGTATCGTTTGAAACTTTTCCTCTCACCCGCCCAGCCATTCCACTGCCTGCAGCAACCAGTAAAAAATTAATCCAAACTGCCTTAGAAAAACGTTTTGATCTAGCAATGCTCTCAGATTCTGTAAATCCTTTGCGCGCCCAACTCGATCTTGCAAAAGAACAAAAGTCTATGAGCGTTAATTTATTTGGCTCTGCCACCATCAATGGACTTGAAGAGGAAGCAACTGAGGCAGTTTCAGAGTTAAAGCACCCTAAATACACGGTTGGATTAAAGCTTGCGGTCCCCCTTGGGCAAAATTCTTTCCGTGCTGAAGAAGAACAAGTTTTAGCTGGACTTAATGAAATCGAACATAAAAAGTCGTTAAGCATCCACTACATAAAACGAGATGTAGAACTTGCGTGGTTAGCTTTAAATTCAGCAGATCAGCTATACAAACAGGCAAAGTCCCACGAATCTTCACTAGCCGCTCTTCTAAAAGAAGAAAGAAAAAGAATAAGCCAAGCAAGAAGCGATGAAATCGCTGCAATACGTTATCGGATCGATATTCTAGGTGCTAAAATGGATGCCGTAAAAGCTCTAGCAGATGCCAGAGAGTCTGAGGCTCGTATTCGATTAATCTGCCATGCTTATCCTTCAGAAAGACAACATGAAACAAATCATTGAATTTTGTCTTAAAAACTCACTGCTCCTTAATTTGATAACTCTAGCAACAATTGTGGCCGGTATCATAGCTGCGTTAGAAACCCATCGTGAGGCATTTCCTGGGGTCGATTTTGATACACTCACCGTTCGTACCGTTTATCCGGGCGCAAGCCCAAAAGAGGTTGAACTTCAAGTCACCAATCCACTAGAAGAAGAAATAGAAAATGTCGAAGGAATAGAAGAATTTTATTCTCACTCAATCGAAAATGTCAGTTTAATAGTTATCAAGTTAAATCCAGAACTCTCGTCTGAAGATAAAAATAAAACTGTAAACCAAATCCACAGCGCAGTGGATTTGGTCAAAGACCTTCCCAAAACTCTACCCTACCCACCTGATGTAACCCAACTCGATAGTGGTGCTCTACCAATTATGGAGCTTGGATTAACAGGGCCGATGAGCTACGACCAGCTCCATCGTATTGCTCAAGAAATTCAAGAAAGAATTAAAAAACTCCCAGATGCAAAGTCTCCTATAGCCTATGGTTTTAAGAAACGGGAATTTTGGCTCGAAGTAGATCCTAGAAAAATGAAGAATTTTCATGTAGGCCTTTTAGAAGTCATGGCTACACTAGCAAACAAGAATTTAAATTTACCTGGAGGTGTGCTTAAGACTCCACAGGGAGATTTATTAATTCGTACAATTGGAGAAATAAAGACTGCAGAAGAAATAGATCAGGTAATTTTAAGAACCAATTCTTCTGGCAGTAAATTAAGAATACGTGATATTGGCCACACTAGTGCAGCTTTTGAAGAAAACCTTGAAAGTTTTCGTACAAACGGGAAAGCATCAATAAATCTGATCATCAGAAAAAAGCCAAACGGAGATATTGTCAACCTTGTGAATGATATTCGAGGGCTTATTAAAGAACTTAAACAGAAACCGGAATACTCTGAATTACAAGCTTCCTTCGTCAATGATATGAGCGTATTTGTAAAAAATCGCTTGGGGGTATTAATTAATAATGGAATCATGGGAATGATTCTGGTTATGGTAGCCCTTCTCCTATTCCTCTCTAGAGGCATTGCACTCGTTGCTGCCCTCGGAATGCCTGTCGCGTTGCTTGGAGCGATCTTAGTCATGCAGTGGATGGGAATCACAATTAACCTTTTAAGCCTATTTGCTTTGGTCATAGTCCTAGGCATGCTAGTTGACGATGCAATCATCGTTGCTGAGAACATCTGGCAACATTACGAACAGGGTAAAAGTCCTTGGGATGCAGCAATAGACGGAACCAAAGAAGTTTTTTTACCTGTAACGGCCACGATATTGACAAGCATCGCTGCTTTTTCTCCTCTTCTCATGATTTATGGAATCTTTGGAAAGTTTTTAGAGTCTTTACCTAAAGTGGTTATGATAAGCCTAGTCATTAGTTTAATTGAAGCTATGTTTATCCTACCTAGCCATGCTTACGAGATGCTTCGCTTTAACCATCATCGAAGAAAACAAAAAAACAAAGACAAACTTGAACCTATAAAAAAAGAATCAGGACTTATGGAATCCTGTCTTAGAATATATGAAAGGATACTATATTTCACTTTGAAAGCTAGGTACCTTGCGTTAGCACTCATCCTAGGCACACTTTTAGCCACCTTTTATCTTCAAAATAGCTTCATGAAAGTGATTTTATTTCCCAATGAAGGTCTTGAATTTTTCTTTGTAAGACTCGACTATGCTTCGGGAGCTACTATTGAAGAGACTGAAGCAAAGCTAGTTCCCTTTGAAAAATATATAAGAAACAAATTGCCAGCTAGTGAACTCAAAGATTTAGTAACTTATTCAGGACTCCAGCAAGTTGATCACATGGACCCTCTTAAGGCTAGGGCAAGCCATGTAGGGCAGGTAGGTGTTTATCTAAGTCCAGAAAGTGACCGTTCTCGCACAGTAGATGAAGTCATTCAGGCAATTAGACCAGATATCGAAGCACTTGCTAGCCAGCAGAATGCGCAAAGAGTTTATTTCTCCCGTCAGAGAATAGGCCCCCCAGTAGGCAAACCAGTGGCTATTCGCATCTACGGAGACCAATTCGAAGTCATGAATATGGCTGCATCTGAGATCAGCACCATCTTGGCCAAACAATCCGGAATTAGTGATATCTCTGAAGACTTCCTACCTGGAAAAGATGAACTACAGATCAGAGTCATAGAAGAAGAAGCTAGCCGCTCTTTTCTAAGCACCAGAGACATTGGCAGCCGAATTAGAGCATTTATAGAAGGAGAGGTAGCAAGCCACATACACCAAAATGGCGAAAAAATTCCTTTAAGAATAAAACTCCTAGAGAAATCAACTGCAGACTTAGCAGATTTAAAACAATCTGTGATTATGAATAAACTTGGAAACCTGGTACCACTAGATCAAATTGCTCAATTTCACCAAAGCAAGGGAATCTCTTCCATCAAACATCGCAATGGGTCAAGGGTGATCACCATCACAGCTGCATTAGATGAAAGTCTAATAAGTAGCAACGAAATCAATAAATCCATGGGACCACCATTGCTTGCTTTAAACAAAAAATATCCACAGCTTACCTTTGAAAGAGGAGGAGAATATGAAGATACTAGCAAAAGCATGAAAAGTCTAAGTTATGCTTTTTTATCTGCAGCGGTTATGATATTTATAATTTTAGCAGCCCAGTTCAAAAGCCTGACACAACCTTTCGTGGTAATGATGGCCATTCCTTTCGGAATTATTGGAGTGATTCTGTCTTTTTACTTCCACCAACTTCCCTTGAGCTTTTTGGCACTCATTGGTGTGATTGGCCTATCTGGCGTTGTGGTAAATGACTCTATAGTACTAGTCGATTTTATAAACAAAGCTAGACAGAGGGACATGACTAGCTTTGAAGCTACCCTTTATGCTGGAAAACGGCGATTTCGTGCTGTCTGGCTTACTAGCGTAACAACTATTTTAGGACTTCTACCCTTAGTTTACGGAGTAGGGGGACAGGATGCCTTTCTCAAACCAGCTGCCATGGCATTAGCTTATGGCCTGATGTTCTCTACAGTGCTGATTCTTCTCATTGTTCCTGCATTGTATTTAATCCGTAAAGATTTGCTAAATTTGTTTATTGCTGCATTGAACCCTTTAGGAAAGGTGTTTAATATCCAACTCAAAAAAATCAGTTAAGGAAACAAAATGAGCAACTGTGAAATTCCCCTGACTTCTTACTTAAAGCCTGTTCTTTCCTGTGCACAAGAGGCAGGAGAAATCATTTTAGCTCATTACAAAGATGATAACCTTAAGGTGAAGTTAAAAACCGATAACTCACCCGTAACCGTAGCAGATGAAGCTGCCCATCAGCATATATATCAATACCTTAGTAAACTTGATAGCTTCCAAGTTATTTCCGAAGAAGGTGACTTATCTGGGAAATTCAAAGACACAACCGATCCATATTGGTTAGTTGATCCCCTTGATGGAACCAAAGAATTCATAGCAAAAACCGATGAATTTACCGTAAATATTGCCTTAATTAAAAACAAAATCCCACTGCTTGGGGTGATTTACTTACCGGTTTTTAAAAAGTCCTACTATGCAATAAAAGGTCAAGGGGCTTTTAAAATTTCTGAAAATGGCCAAATTAGCAGGCTTAGTTGTAAACCTTTTGACACAAGTGACTTTACCCTCCTAATAAGCAGAAGGCATCAAGCAGAAGATTTAGAACACTTCAAGGCCGAATGGCCAGGAGTAAGCATAAGGCCAATTGGTAGCTCTTACAAATTTTGTCAGATTGCCGAAGGAATTGCTGATCTATACGTGCGAAAAGGCCCTACTCATATTTGGGATACAGGTGCAGGGCATTGTATTGTTAGTGAAGCTGGAGGTAAGGTGGTAACCGAAGCTCACACTGACCTGACCTACAGTTTACTGAAAATGATAAATCCATCTTTCTGGGTAATTGGTGACAAGTTATCCCAGGAACAGTTCCTTTAGTCACTGCTCAAATCCATCAATCTAATTGATAGTGAAACTTTTTTCTTAGCGCGAATAACCTGAACGTTCACCTTACTACCAATATTTTTACCTTCAAGGACATTATACAAATCGTCATAAGATTGAATGCGATTATCATCTATTTTTATAATCACATCACCTAAGATAATCTGTCCTTTGCGATTTCTCTGGGTTCCTTTGACTCCCGCCTCTGCTGCTCCACTATTAGGAATGACAGCTCTAACCACGACTCCCTTAATTCCGAGGCGATTTGCCACATCATCACTGAAAGCAGATACTCCAAGACCCGGTTGCTTAACCTTTCCAAAACGAATAATTTGATTAACAATACGTAATATCGTGTTTGAAGGAACAGCAAAACCCACGCCTACAGAAGCCCCAGACTTCGAAAATATCATGGTATTCATCCCAATAAGCTTACCTCTGCTATCCAGCAACGGCCCTCCTGAATTTCCTGGATTTATGGAAGCATCTGTTTGAATCATGTCTCTGATAGTTACTCCTCCAATTCCAGGAATAGACCTACCCAAGGCGGAAATAATACCTGTGGTCAAAGTTTGATCTAAACCAAAAGGACTACCTATAGCTATGGCTTTCTGACCAACTAGCAACTTAGCACTGTTTGCTACTTTTAATCCTTTGAGGGAGATCGGTGATTTCTCGGTCAGCTTCAGAACAGCAATATCTTTTCTAGGCTCAACTCCCAGAATTTTTGCCTTTGCAGATGTTCCATTTTTGAAGGAGATCATCAAGGAATCCGCTCCTTTTACCACATGATAATTTGTTACACAATGTCCTTGTTCATCCCATAAAAAACCTGAACCACTGCCAGCAGGAACCTCGGAAACGTCATGGGAAAAGAATCCATTACGCGCATACCTAAGGTTGCTCACATTGACCACGCTGCTTGAAAAATCCCCAAAAATTTGAATGCTATTTTTCTCATCCTCAAGTAGGTAAGAAGGTGGAGAAAAATGATGTTTTGCATATGATAGATTGCTAATGATGCCAAGCAAGAGGTACAGCAATACTTGTGTAAGGGGATATTTCATAAAAATCTCATCCATAATTAGAATCACTTTCTCACGACCTAAATATTCTACCAAAAAATAAATTTGGCTGTATACTTCTTTACATTCTGATTGTGCCTAGAATTTTTGAAGACAGGAATCTATCTTTTTGAATGCTTCATACCGCTTTCAATTTTCTGTAGACGGTGGAAAAAAAGATCTATACTACGTAATAAACGTACTTTAGGACTTTCCTCAGAAGCAGTCAGGTTTAATTTTGAACCTGAGAATAATACCGTTCCACCCAAGGCAGCTAGAATAAGCCCAGATCCAAGGGTAAATTTTCTCATTTGGGTTAAAACTTCATCGTTAAGGGTATTCTTAACTGATATAGTGCCAGGAGAATTTGTCTTAGGAAGCTTTTTACCAGGCATTGCTCCTGGAGTAATTTTTACAGCAATATCAGTAGACTTTTGCGAAATAACATCAACAGCTCTTCTACTCCAAGAGGGGTTTGCAGCAACTGCTGCGAGTGATACTCCAGCGGCTGTTCCCAAGCCTCCAGCAGAGTACAGGAGAACCTGAGAAGCATTCACCATAGCCTCACTTGGCTGCTCTTGGCTCACTAGTAACGAGCCCATTAAGAGAAATGCAACTGGGATCCCTGCAATGGCTAGGTTGGTAATGCGAAATTTGTTAACTAATTTGTCTAGTTCAGGATTTCCCAACTGCTTACCAACTTCAATCACATCATCAACCTGTTTTTGCCCATCTGCAGACAAAGCGGAGGCTTTACTAGGGTTTTTCAGCCTTCGGTAACCTACTTCAAGACCGTATCCAGCAGCTAAAGTCCCCAATGTTCCTAGAGCTCCTAAGGAGATCATCAAGATTCCAGACTTTCTAATCGAACGTGAATCGTCATCGCTTTCTGGGCCGTAAATATTGGTCAGTTGCTCAACTTCTTCTGCACGTTCTTCAGCTTTTTCAAATTCGCCTTTTTCCGCCAGAAACTCCGCTTCCTCTTTTTCTACTTGATCAACTGCATCTACCATCTCATTGAAATCTTCTTCGGACTCAGTTTTTGGATCAGTATATTCTTCAGATTCTTTATAAACATCTATAGATTTTTGCAGATCATCCATAGTATTTGTTAAAGGGTCTTCTTCTATTTGCTCGCGATCAGCAATAAAATCGCGACTCGGCAAAGCTTTTCTTTGCAAGCTAGTTTTACATGCTGATAGGCAAAAAATAATCATGCAAAAAAAAGGTACAATAAATTTCAATTTAGCCCTCTTAATTAGTGCCTGATTGGAAACACACCGCCGCCTTTGTATGTAAGGCTTAGAGCACTATAATCTTTAGCGAATTTCCCCAGTTTCTCTAAAAAGGCTATAATTGTCGGAAAATCAAAAGATCTTGGGGGTGCCCATGCGC
>JBGCDR010000378.1:0-9877 GCA_045105515.1 Oligoflexales bacterium | reverse complement strand
CTAAAGATCGGCATTGTGTTGGCGGTAAATATAGACACCGACACCGCCGTGATTTTTTTTACATAATTAAAATCATCGGAAACTCTGTCATAAATCAATTTTAGAGGATCTTTCTACAGATTAGGTCCTAGATGCCAGTATGTTATCAAAGCTTCTTACTAAATTATGAAGGCATTGACATTCGCTTAGGTACAATGTGTCATTTTTATCCAATTCTTCAAGATGCTCAGCAATGAAACCATAGGTCTAGTTCTTCTTCGCTCGGATCATATGCTAATCTTGCATTTTCTTCAGGGAGCTCTATGGATTCTTTTTCAGAATTAGCAGTTTGTTGCTTATCAGATGATTTTTTATCATTATTACAGCTAGACATTACTGAAGAAAGGCAAAGCATGAGCCAAAATACACTAAAAGTTCTGAGCATAGAAATTGTCCTCAAATAGTCACGTAAATCTAAATTATCAAGCTTGGGGAAATTACTAAATATCGTTAAATTTGTAAAGAGTCAAATTTTTAAGCTTGCGATTAATTTAAGTAATGAATTTAAGTATATAAACCTTCTCTGGAAGGTGGTTTAGAGGGAGTTTTTGATCCTCCTAAAAAAGAACTTTTCACCAAGTCTCAATGGATTTAGGGAGTTGTAAGTTGTGAAAAAAAACCAGCAAGATACAGATTAAATAGCTGAAAAATAAAGAGAAAGTATTTTTTGCTAAACTTCTTGGGAAAAAGATCCGATAGAATAGGCGGAGCAAAGAATAACAATTTAGTGATAGAGAATGAAATGGAAAAGTCTAGCTTAGATTTCGACACCTTCTTTGATGATGATCAAGAAGAACAGGAAAGTACTCGGGTATCGGGTGTTCTGAAAAAAATGAAATCAGATGAGAATTTGGATTTGATTTTTGACAATCTTACTAAGAGACGTTATAAGAGGATCTTAGGAGTAATAGTAGGAATTGCTGTTCTGATTTTCGCAATAAATATTGATGGTTTGCAAACATATCGCGATGCTATGTATGCAGGTGTTGAGAATGCTCTTTTGTCAGTTACAGATAAAGAAACCATTGGCAGACTCACACAATTTTTTACCCAGTGGATAGACAGACTAAAGACTTTGTTTAGCGCAATTTTTTAAATTTATTTAGTCAATATGGCTAAATAAATAAGCTTCCTAAATTTATATCTTCTAAGGCTTCACTCTACCCTTGCAGAGTCTGTATTTTATTTTAGATAAAATTGTTATCAATATATATAATTAATTACAGCAAATATTTTCTTGCTTGATTTAAAATTGAGCAAGAAAATCTAGAATTAACTTATTTCTGTTTATAAAATTATTCGCTTGCCTTTAGTTGAAAAATCATCTTGTCTAAATACTGAGTTCGAAGATCACTCACATTGAGGAGCAGATTAAATATGCGAAATATCTTGGTACTTATCTTACTCAGCTTAGGAAATGCGACAGTTAGTTTCCACCATGCTCTTGGCTGTAAAAAAAACACATCGGGTGAAAATATTGATGGTCTTTATTACTCATTCTATAAGGAAGACAATCCTAATTTTGAGAGAGAATTGAGAAAAAATATTCATTCTAGCAATCAAAAGCCTTTGAAAAAATTATATCAGAATCAAGAAGATCAATATCAAGTGAATATTACCAATACTTATTTTAGTGGATCGAAGCAATACGATCATGTTTATTTTGAAAGGAATGCTCATTCATCGGCTAAAGTGGATATTCAAATGGAGTATACTTACTATACTCGTCGGTGTGCTAAGAGGGTTTATGGGCCGTCTCCGGCCCAAAGTCATTGTGTAAAATGGTTAAATGAGCCCCATAAAGGGATCACAAGCTATCATTTGAATTTTCCCTCGGAAGAGGATACTTCTCAGTGGAATCAGGTACACCTTTTAATTCGTCATAATTCCAAGTGGCATAAAAAACCTAAGATTGAAAATATTGCGATTGTTAGTCATGATTCTTCTTATCATATTAAAAAGAAACGCTTTAGAAAAAGAATCCTCATAACAAGGGATTTCTAAGATATAAATTTCTCTTACCTATTGGTGCGGAAATTCAATAGAAACCATAAAGAGATCTAACATTGCAATTGCGCGAAATAAGTCATCTGCCACTTGACTTTTAACAATATATCCAGCTATGTGGTGCTTATAGGCCTTAAATAGGTCTTCTTCAGATTGAGATGTGGTTAAGATAAAAACGATTGAAGAGGTTAGCTGGGCGTCTTCTCGTATGGCATCTAAAAACTCGTGACCATCCATCGTGGGCATGTTTATATCGAGGAGAATTAGGTAAGGTTGTTTGAGTTTTGTTTGTTCTTTGTTTCCTCTTAGAATTTTAAGAGCTTCTTCTCCATTTTCAGCTTCTATGACTTCATTGGCAACTTTCTTGTTGTGAAAGGCTTCGATAATTGCTCGACGGTCTAACTCATCATCATCAACCAAAAGAATTTTTACTTTGCTCGCATCCATTAAGGTTCCTTTCCTTATTGCAGGAGGCCAATTTCATTGTTTTTTGTGGGAGCTAGTGTTTCGCTAATATTAGCATGCACTGGCCACTCAAAAGTAAAGCAAACCCCAGAAGGTTTGTTATTGCGAACTTGAATTTTTCCACCTTCCCGTTCCACAATTTTTTTCACGATTGCTAAACCCATTCCACTCGATTCTTTTCTGTCTCTGGATTTTAGGGTTTTAAACATTCCAAAAATACGTTCATGGTGTTTTTCAGGAATTCCTTCACCATCGTCGCTCACAGATATTCTAAGCCATTCTTTCTCTGCTAGTAAGTAGATACTTACTTTACCTTGGTCACTAATGCGATGTTTAATGGCATTGCCAATAAGATTCATTAAGACGGTTTTAAATGGCGAGTGTTTTATGGATATTACTTTCATATCGGTCGATATCGAGAATGTATATTCCTTTGGAGGAGATAAAAAATCAACAATCTCAGTAACCATTTCTCGAAAGTTTATGATCCCTATATCTTGTTCGAGGCGTCCAGCTCTTGAGTACTGTAGTAAGCTTTCGAGTAGGTTATTAAGCCTTTGAACACGCCCTTGAAGCTTCTCCATGTCTTCCTTTGACCTTCGGGAGAGCTTGTTGTCTTGATCTTCCAATACCCATCTAGATAAGTTATCTATTCCACGAAGGGGACTCCTGAGATCATGGCTTGCTATGTATGCAAAATCATCTAGGTCCGAATTAGATCTTTCAAGCTCTTTTATGGTGTCTTCCAATCTTGAGTTGAGTGCTTTTTGATGGTCGATATTACGGATTTTATCTGAAATATCACGTAGAATCGCGGAGTAAGCAATGTTCGAACCATAAGCATTTTTGTGGGTAATGAAAACTGTTGATGTTTGTAATTTTTTATTTGATTTCGAGTAAACATTTAGCTCACCTTCCCAGGTACCTTTGCTCAATAAACAGGGTATGATTTTGTTATAGAGCTTTTCTAAATCTTTTTCCGGATGAATTTGCTCTATTTTGATTGACTCGTTAACTTTGACTCCGATCTTCTCTATAAGTGATTTGTTAGAAAATAAAACTTTCTTTCGAGAATCTATTTGATAGATCAAATCACTGGATTTGTTAATGATTTCAAGTAATAGTTTTTCTCGTTGCTCTAATTTTCTTTGTTCACTAATTCCTCGGTGAATCCATGATAGTCTTAAAAGATCGCCTTGCTTGTTTTTGTGTGCAATAACTAAGGTGCTTGTTAGAATAGGATTACCTTTGCTGTCTCGAACTTGAGTCTCTCCACTCCAAGTGCCAAATTTTACTGCCGATGGTATGATTTTACTTTTGATCATAGCTACTTCTTTTTGGTTATAAATATCACCATAAGAGCTGCCGGATAGATTATCTAGTTTGCTTGTTTTTTTTAAAGCTTGATTGTAGAAAAGGATTTTTCCATCTGAGTCTGCTTGGAATACATAGTCGGTAAATTCATTCACAAGCTGCTGCATCCATTGGAGATTGTCAGCTAATTTCTTGAATTTGAGACTAATAAAGAAGCTGGTGGTGATAACGATACCTGCAATAACATGGTTGATGATACTAACATAAAAATCATGACTATGGGAGAATATGCACCCGAGTCCGAGTAGTGCCAAGGTAAGGAATAGAAGTTTATAAACAAGAAGCCTATTTTCAATTTTGAAGATAGAAATATGTAAAGGTATAACATATAGTGCTGCAGTTGAAAGGTTTATCGTGGAAATCCAATCTACGATAAAAATTATGATGATTAGTACCATCATTGTCATATAATTGAACAGATGCTGAGTGTGACGCTCATTTTGCATTGAGTCTACCTCTAGTGTTTACCTCGACCTTGGAGTGGAGAAACTGATTAAGGTAATTGATAACCAAATTCCGTAGCAAACTTTAGTCGAACCGATAAGAAAGATAGGTACATTTTAATGAATCTTGAAGGTTAGCTCAAGCAGCAAACTTTTTCAATTCTATAAGTTCATATCTTCTTTGTAGCTCCCAAAAGTTAGATGAGTAAGCTTAATAAATTTTCTGGGTGAAAAAATAAAGATGATCATACGACAAGATATTTTAGATAGGTTGCAAAACCTTGTTCTCAATATCAACTGTCCAAACTCAATTTAATACTATGAGAACTCGCATTTTTGGTGCAAAGTCAATATATGTTTAGGTGATTATTCAGGCGGTTGTATTTCTTGACCTATATTATAATGATAATCTGTCAGTATTAAATTGAAAATAAACATAAAATACCTGTTTGCTGTATAATTCTATGCATGAAATTACAAAACGATCACACAACGCCAAATGCTATATTGGAAATTTTAGGCAAGCATTGGGAACAGTTTAAGAGTCTGTATCCCAGCTACAACAATGTCTATGATGATGATGTGGTTTCTGCAGTTTTTAACTGCGCTGATCCAAGGTTTGGTTTTAAACAGTACGTCTGTACTACTTGTGGGAAAAATTGGAGGATCGTCGCATTTTCTTGTAAGTCTAGGTTTTGCCTGCGCTGTGGCAGAATGAATGGTGAGCAATTTGCCTTGTCAATCAAAGAGCGTCTCCATCCAGATGTCAGCTACCGACACTTAATATTAACGACCCCTGAGCAATTGAGAACAATTTTTTATAGTCATAGGCAGCAATCTAAACTTTACAGTGGCTTTTTCAAACCTGAAATCATCCTCCTTACCGTCTGCTGGGATCTGCTCTATGACCTGACCTACAGGCATTTATCAGAAATGATGAAAGTCAATATTGAAGTGTTAAAACAGATTGGTGCCAGTAATAGTTCTGTGAGCGCCGTCGATCAACCCTCCTAAAGCACCTATTCCAGGAGGCCATAGCAGAAGATGAAGTCCAATTTTCTTACAGGATTTTCCAAGTCCAAAGTAAGTATTGACATCAATGTATTCTATATTTTCACAAGGATCTTCAGGATTTGAATAAATGCAGTTAAAAGGTTCAGTGCCAAATTGATGATAGTTAGCAGTGAAATTGTTAATGCAAGAATTCTCATCCAAAATATTACATATAGTATTAAGGTGACAATCATGCTGTTGATGTTCTTCAGATATACTAGTATTTAATTTTATTAGAGAACAAATATCTATCTGATTGTCAGAAAAAACACTACATTCTTCATTTTCTAAACGTTCAATCGAAAAATTTCCTGTGTTCTGACAAATTATACCGGAGGCCTTTTCTGCGGTCACTACATAGTGATTACCCAAAATAAAAATAACAATTCCAAATGTCATAGGAATTGCACCTACATAAACAGATATCACTGCAGAGCCTACGAAAGGCATGACTAAAATAGCACCTCTTTTAGTCATAAAAGATTTAATTTTGATCTAATATTTAGCTCTGAATGGGCTTGATTTTCGGATTTATGAGTAGGTAAAGTCTTGGTTTCATATCTATCTCCTGCAACTAGTTTAAAATTAATAGCAAAGGTTTGGAAAAAAATTATTACTACTATTCTATACAATTGCTTTTTATTCATACTTTTAATTACCCTATGTATGCAGTATAAAAACACAATACCTTTATTGCTTAGAAATAAATATGTCAATATATTTAAATTGAAAGGATTATAAAAGACAATTTAAATAGCCTTGAATTAAATTAAAATGTTCGGAGAGAGTCACATGTTACGACTGGCTCAGCTCACGAACCAACTAAAAAACACACCTTTTAGAAGCAGCGCTTCATAGTCTGCGATACTTTCATAGTTGGGTAGACGCTCGATGATGTAGTTTAGGTAGGGTGTAAGGCTCATGACCATTCGCTTTAGCAGTTTCACTGCAGTAAGCCTACTATTTAAAAAGGAACATATAAGCAACGGTTTAGAGAAATAAATACCAAACATTTGCCGAGGGCTTCAAAAAATTTCAGAATAGTAAGCCTTAAAAAGAAATTTTTATGTAATTTGTTGTTTTTAAAATAAATTTATTAATAAATCAAATTTATATTAAATTAGTATATGAATTTGCCGACGGCAAAGAGCTAGGAGGCCTATCTATGGCAAAGAGAAAAATACTGCTAATAGAAGATGATGAAATAGATCAACGGATGATAATAAGTCAGTTACCAGACTTTGATATTTCATGCTCCCAATCTATGGAAGAGGCTGCAGAAAATCTATCGACCGATTTATTCGATATAGTACTCCTAGACTTAAACCTTCCTGATTCGTCAGGAATAAATACTTATGTAATGATTCGAGCAGAAGCGGAAGATACCCCAATTATTGTTCTTAGTGGAATGGATCAGGATGAAATCGCGAGTCAAGCGATCAGGCTGGGAGCACAAGATTTTGTGTCGAAAGATAGAATTCCAGATAAAAAAAGATTTTTTAATACAATTGATTTTGCTATTCAAAGATCAAAGTTGGCAATGGAGCTAAAAAAAGCAGAAGCTTTAACCCGTGAACAGTCTGATTTTAAAAGTAGGTTTTTAGCTCAGTTTAGTCATGAGATACGAACTCCTCTGAATGCTGTGATAGGAATGGCTCACCTCATGGAACCACATGTACAAGGAGAGGCGGAAGACCTTCTTAGATCTCTGCAGATAGGGGCTAATCGTCTCTTCTCAATAGTTGATGATATTCTTGATATGTCAAAAATTGAATCGGGTGAACTAGGGATCTCACTTGAGATGGTAAATGTAAGAAACACTCTTGAAAGTGTGATAAAACTTTATGGTAAGCAAACAGATTCAAAGGGTATTTTTCTCATTGCAAAGATTGCTCCCAATGTTCCTCAAAAGATTAAAACAGATCCAAAAAGATTCTGTCAAGTTTTGACTAATCTCTTGAGCAATGCCGTTAAGTTTACCCAGGAAGGCAGTATCTTTATTAGTGTTGATTATCAGAAGAATCAGCAACTACGAGTTAATGTTGTCGATACGGGACCTGGAATGTCCAAACAAGATAGCGAAAAGTTATTCAAACCTTTTATTCAAGTTGGGGAGCAGGCTGGAAAACAAGGAACAGGCTTAGGCCTTTCAATTTGTAAAAAGATTGTGCGAGTGATGGGTGGAGATATTTCTGTAGACACTCAATTGGGTTTTGGTACAACTTTTAGCTTTACTATTGATGCCACAGTTACAAGCACAAGAGATTTTACCCCGCGATTTAGTTTTGAAGGAAAGAAAGTGGGTCTATTTAACTTACCTAGGATCTTGGAGCAGGTTATTACAGACTTTATGAGTATGAGAGGTATCGATACTGAACAATGTACTAACGAAAATATGCTGCATTCATATGAAGTGGTGATTCATTGTAAGCCTCCCCAACAACTTCAAGGAGTCGATACAAGCAAAAGAAATCTATATTTGATTAAGAATAAAGATACTAATCTCAACCCAATTGAACAAATTCAGTTTCCGCTTCTACAGTCTGAAATATATTCTCTCTTAGCTAAATATTTTGGTGAGAGACAAAAGGACTTAAGCCCTAGGCATGCCAACTTTAGAAATTTTTCAGATCTGCGCATTCTCGTAGCAGATGATGATCAATTGAACCGGCAAGTCATAAAAAAAATGCTTTCAAGGCATGCCATTCAGATAAAAACTGTAAGTGATGGCAGCGAAGTGCTTGAAATATGGCAAAGAGATCAAGCTTTTGATTTGATATTGATGGACTGTTCTATGCCCATCATGGATGGCTTTCAAGCCACTAGAAAACTTCGAGAACTAGAATGCCCTTTACCAATTATTGCTTTGACAGCCCACGCTTTCGAAAAACATAAAAAGAGTTGTGAATCTGCCGGAATGAATGGATTTCTTACCAAACCAATAAATGTTGTTGAGCTTATGAAGATTTTAGAAGACTTGCAAAAACATAAGCTAAATAGTTCGGATTATAAAAATAAGCTGAGTAATCGTTAACAATAATCCCCAATTATGAGTCTAGGTAACTAAGCATTGTGTTTACGTCACTGACTTTAAAAGGGTCTTCAGAGTGATTGTCTCTTAAACCATCCTCTACAAACATTTTTTCTATTTCAAGGTTATTGACAACCATTGAATATCGCCATGAACGATTACCAAAGCCTAAATTTTCTTTTTTAACAAGCATTCCCATTAAACGAGTGAAATCTCCATTACCGTCTGGAAGCATTTTTACCTGTTTAATGCCAAGTTGTTTGCTCCACTGAAACATTGTGAAGGCATCGTTGACACTTAGGCAATAGACTTCATCAACTTTCTTAGACAGTATACTCGAATACTTTTCTTCATAACCGGGAAGGTGAGTACTTGAACACGTAGGGGTAAATGCACCAGGCAGAGAAAAGACTACTATTCTTTTATTTCCAAAGATTTTCTTGGTTTCAACAATTTCCCACTTAAAAGGGTTTTCTCCACTTACGGATTCATCTCTTACTCTGGTATAAAAAGTGACCTGTGGTACATGCTTCATGTTTTCTCCTCAAATTTAGATTTACATAATTATACTTTCGCATGATACAATCAATCAAATGTGCTAAGCAATGACTTCCTTAAAGATGCCAGCTTAGTCTTTAAGAAGTGCGAATACTTTTACATCATAATATTGCCATCTTTCTTGTAGTACTGGCCTTTATCACACAATGCATATATTCATTTCTAAGCTCCAAGAATTAAAATTAGAGGGCTAAAAATAGAAAAAATAGAATTTTTCTTTGTTTGTAATTCTCCAAACTCCTATATCCCACATGATGCGTTTGTGTTTCTCTAAGCAACGCGGTTGGGCAATACCTATTTTCAAGATATAATTATGAAAAATAATGTAAGTATGTAAACAACAGGATGGCTGAGAAATATGAGAAATAAAATTATAGTGACGGTTTCTGTACTCTTTGTTTTGGCTATTGCTTACCTTGGTATAGTTGGGAGTAAAGTTCAGGAGATAAGTACTGAAATTGATATTAAAGCATCTCCAGATAAAGTGTGGGAGGTCTTAGTAAATGTGGAAAAGTGGCAGGATTGGAGCCCCATCATTAAAAAATCTAGTGGAAAAGTAGCTATGGGTGAAGCCCTTCAGATTACGATGCGCGGCAAAGAACCTGAAGCAGAAGGACCAAGCTACAGTCCAAGTATAATTCATTTAGATGCGCCTAATAGCTTAATATGGCGGGCCCATATGATGGCTGGATTTGTCATGACAAATGATAAAATGTTTGAACTCAAAGAAAACTCTTCTGGGGGTACCAAATTAATCCATAAGGAAATGTTGCTCGATCACCTTTAAACTGACCCACTCAGTCGCACAAAATTGACCCACCCAGTCGCGTATGACCTGACCCAGGGAGTCATGACTTAATTGACCCACCCTGTCATCCCAGTAATGTACTGCTGCCTAACATAGGAG
>JBGCDR010000377.1:0-14978 GCA_045105515.1 Oligoflexales bacterium | reverse complement strand
GGAGATTCTTATCGTAAATCATTCAATAATGTTGCTGATTCAATATTAAGCTGATAGGAGATTTTTAAGGTCGTCGCCTATGGCTCCGTGGTGGGTCAGTTTTACATGACTGGGTGGGTCAAATTGGACATGACCGAGCAGGGTTCTGAGTTGCTAGCGAGAGTCTCGGTTTTGAAGGGGAGGTTTATACATAAAGCCAGTACCCCTATGACTCTTAAAATTTGTGATCTTAAGAGATTATAGTGTGGTTTCTTCTTTTTACTAGGGTATCGATGAACCAAGGTACTAAATTTCATAGCTAAATTCTCTGTCTTGAACTATATGATGTTTTTTAAAAAAAGGCTGTATTGATAACAGTTTGCTATCTTTTTGTCAAATAGATAGCAAAACACTTTAATCATCCTGAAAGTGGTTTTTTATTCGCTCCAAAGCGGAAAACGTAGCACGGTAAAACTTAGTTATAAAAAGTAGAAAACTTCAATTTGGGCAACTATTTTTAGGTGGTTTGAATATCTTGCTAACAATGCTAATATACTTAACTAATTTTCTTGAAGGGGAAAAAATGTCAAAATTTGTCTTTTTCATTTTCCAGTTTAGCATTTCAATATCATCTTTCGGGCATTTGGTCCCTAAATCCAGCAGTCAACTTTTAGTCGTAATAACAAACGGGTGGGAAGATTATGAGGGGAAACTAAGTTATTGTGAGCATAGTGATACCGATTCTGTTTGGAAATGCAGCAGAAAGTTTGATGTCGTTGTGGGTAAGAATGGAATGGGGTGGGGAAGAGGTATAAAAAAATTCAATCTCGATGGTCCTATTAAGAAAGAGGGAGATAACAAAAGTCCCGCTGGTATTTTTACTTTAGATACTGCATTTGGTCATACAAATCGAGAATATTTTCAAGACCTCAAAATGCCATATCTTGAACTCAGTGAATCTATTGAAGCCGTCGATGATCCTGATTCACAACTTTATAATAGAATTGTCGATAGGGAAAAAGTCGATATCAACTGGAAGACTAGTGAAAAAATGGGTTATGAACCCCTATATTTAAGAGGGTTTGTCGTTAATCATAATATTTATCAAACTATCCGAGGTTTCGGATCTCAAATTTTTTTGCATATTTGGAATCATTCTAAAACTGGAACTGGTGGCTGTACAGCTATGTCTTTTGAAAATATCAATTTTTTATTCAATTCTTTAGAAAAGAATAGAAATCCCATTCTTGTACAACTTCCAAAAAACATTTATTTAGACTTGGTAAAAGAAGGCAAGTTGCCTAAGTTTTGAAAAGTTAATATGGAAAAAAATCCTAATTTCCTATTTCTTAAAAATCGTATTAAGTTATTTTTTATTTTAGATGTCTGTAAATGCTCGAAAAGTGGATTTGCGGCAATGACAAAAAATAGAAATCCCATTTATAGGACTTAAAGAGTGAAACCAAAGTTATAATTTTATTTTACGGATATTGGGAGTTTGAGGATTATAAGTCTTAATAACCTAGTTATAATCTTGCGAAGGATTTGAAGCCATAATGCTGGATTTCTATACAATCGAAGATGATCTTGCCGATCCTGAATATCCTGAAGAGTATGGAGAAAAACTAATCTTAATAGGACAAATATCTTTAGCAGAGCATCGCGATATTTCGATTCTGTTTGGAAGAGCAAATCTAGTGCTTGCCTTTAGCTTCTATGAGGATGTTCGAATAAATTCACCTCAAGTGAATGATTTGCTTAAAGAGGCAAAAGGGTTGGCTACAAAATACTCTGGAAATGGTGCTGGAGCGAGCTTTACCAAATACCTCAAAATTTTGGAGATTGCATCACGGGCTGAGGTAGGGCTGATTTCTTTTTGTGACTAGGCAAATCAACTCATCAACCAATCAGACATTGACTATTTATTGACGGTTTTCATTTTGCTGAAAAATATTGGCTAGTATTATGGTGGGTTATGTAATTTTATAATATATCAAAAAATGTACTTTTAACTAATAAAATCAGATCACTAAAAAGAAATTCTTGTGGGGGATTCCTCGACTTCGCTCGGAATAACAGTATTTTTTTTCGTTTTTACAGTGGGTTACGGTTGGTGGAGGCGGCGGGAATCGAACCCGCGTCAAGTTGTTTCAATAAGTGTTTGAAAACACGAATAATCGCATTAAAAGCATGGAGAAAACAGTTCGTCATCCTTCGTCATCGTACCCTATGATTTAGCATGTTTCTGCATTGTGTCCCCGCTCATTCCCCGCTTACGTTCATAGACGGCGCCAGTTTTTCCCGTGTAGGCAAACGTATTAACCCAAGGTTAGACTATCAATATTTTATGTGCGGCATGGGTGGTGTGATGCAATATTCTACTCGGAATATCATCGACCAATCTGCTGTTAAAGGGGCGCCGACACGTTTTGGCTGGCGCTGACCTTTAAAAGGCTCTTTCTAGTTAGTATCTGTAGCGAATAGCCTTCAAATTAAGAGTCTTACCCCAATTATTCGAGGTCTGCTGGGCAACTAACTTACAAATAGTCGAAATTGAACAATTATTCTTGAGCGTACAAAGCCGAAATTATCATTGAATGGACTAACGACTCATTTTCTAGATCCAATGAACAATCTTTTCGACTCATTTTTGCTACACAATAGGTCCCCTCTGATTCTATTGCATTTATCTCGGTCACTAAAATTCCGTAAACTGGAAAGTCTGGAAATCGACCACGAAACAGTTTTATAGCATTGAAAAGGTCTTTTTGTTTTTTATCTAGCACTCTTCTGGTCAGTGCTACGTTCACAAACACAATTTCATTTTCTTTAGAAAAACCACCGTCAAGGACTATCGGTGGAGACTTCCTCCGCCCCCCTCTACCTAGCAATCGATCGACATGTGGACTAGGTATAAATTTAAAATTCTTTAAGGCCGGAACTCTGATTTTCAATAATTTAAAGTATTCGGACAAAGTAGGCGAAGTAGGTACCGATAACTGTCCATTTTCCTCCTTATGATCAGGCTCATTTTCGACTGTTTCTAGGTCAGCGCCAGTAGAAACAGCCTCGGCAGCATTCCTGAATTTAACATTTCCCCCTGGAAAACTTGCTTCTTCAATTTTTTCGAACAATTTCTCAACGTGTGTTCTAAACCTTGTTACCAATACAAAAAATACAATTAGAAATGTAAGTGGCCACGCGAAACTTGACCAAGCCTCAACGCTTTTGAAGTAGCAAGTGCAATCAGGAGAAATATTTTTGGACGATGTCTTTGATGGGACTAAATCCCCATCTTTGGGTGTTTCTACAACCCCTTTTTTGGTTTCTGAATTATTAATTTCAGATACAGATTTCTCGTCGTTCATTCTATCCTCGCCAAAAACGACCTAAACTATGAATTGGCAGTTATCCGACCCCCCTTTTTTTCATCCGATGCAATTAAGGCATCCAGCACCTTTACCATCGCTAGTGTATCCAGCTTGCAATACTCAAGTAGGTTTTTTCGTACTTTCTGCTCTTCCTTTCCGGAAATTGAACTTTCGATAATCTTAACAAAGGACATTGCTGCAGTTGCTCCGTCGCCAATCTCCATGCCTGCGTAGCTTAAATCAGGCACTAGTGCCGGCAATACTTTCTTGATAGAAAATGAACCATTAAAATTGGGATGATAAAAATGCCTGCGTATTAGCGCTAACAGGTCGGTCATCCGAGAACAGACATTGTCAATTGCTTCTTGGTATTCCGGATACTTTGCAGCAATCGCATTTAGGCAAGTTTTTTCAAAAGATGAGTATACAAGTACTGCTCCCTGTTCCCCTAGAATGTTTAACAAGGTCTCAATGAACTCTCTTCTAGGATCTTCATTCCCTTGCGCTAAAAACCCTTCATGACGAAGATCTTTTCCATTATCTCTAATGTGAGCTGACCACTGAAATGGTAGCTGTTGGAATGGGCGAGTTGATTTGAACAACGGCAAAGCCGGGTTGATCGTTTCAAAATCGATAAAGAATTGTGGTGCTTCGAGAATCTGAAGCGCTGATTTTAGCTCGGTCTCGCAATATACTTTGTTATGGACAATGCTTTCCCGTACACGCTGCTGTGTAAGAGTAAGGCCCTTATATTTATCTGGAATCTCCCTAATGGTGGTAATACCGTTAGAGGTTAAGTCAACAACTAATTTCATAGATGCACGGGGAAGTGTGCTCACATGATCCTTTGGCCAATCTTTTCTGCAAAATTGGTAGTAGGAACATTGATACGGTTTTTTGCAATGTGGCCCAGTTTCCACATCTGGGACATCATCCTGTTTAATAACTGACCACATCTCGGATAGGCGGTCTGAGGCCATATCTTGTAGGTTTTTTACTTCGTTGGTTACTTCATCAAGCGCGAATAACTTTTCAAGGTCGTATTTGCCGCCCTCGTACTCATAGGACGAGTCGATATGCATCAAAAAGCATTTCCTTACCTTTAAACCAGCCCCTTCGACGACATAAGCTTGAACAGCTAAGTCAGTATAGTGCTCCTCTTTAACCCTGGATGATGATTTGACCTCAACGATATCCACCTCGGTGGAGCTTAATTTGTTCAAAATGTCGACTCGGACTTTTATGTTGTCATGGGTAAACGCAGCCTCGTAAATTGATTCTACGGAATCATCTTTTAGCCACTTCTCAGTCGCTTCATTGGCTTCTTTTTGATGAAACGCACCGAAAACAACCAGCTTGCCATTCGGGAATCTCTTTTGTGCCAGCTCTCCGACTTTTTGACCCGTCTCAAAGATCGACTCTTGAGCAGTTGTCACCTCATCTCTTTGATCGTATTGATGGCATTCTAGAAACAGACGTTTCGGACACTGAAGACCCGCCTGGAAACGAGACTTGGATAGTTGGATAACTTTGGGGTCGTTAGCGATTGTTTTTTCAACAACAGTCTCTTTTTGAGTTTCTTTCGCTACTTGTGGTTTTGTGAATGGCTGAATATGTTTAATCGGTTGTCTTCCAATTGATCGATTTACAACATAGCTCACTGAACCCCTGTCACTAGCTGTTTCTGGAAGTACAAAACACGCCCCATAAACAATGTCGGGCGCCTTAAGTGGAACTAGGGGATAAGGTGATGAGGAGACTCTACGCTCCTCTAGGTTACTCTCTGGGTTTATTGCATAGATAAGAAGTAGACCCCTGTCTTTGGGTCTATACTTCCTTCTAAAGTACCCAATACCGTGCTTTACACCCTCTATCTGGGTAAATGCGTCCACATCAGTAGGGCAGTTTTCGACCAAATCACCGAGGTCAATAAATTCGTCAATTGGTGTCGCAACACGTTTAATGTAGCGCGCTCCGCGATCTAATTCCGAAACCAGACCTTCAGATATAGATCGATCGGAAAGCCCTAGCCGTACGCCGTGGCTTAAGTTTGCATGATGGGATGCTTTTATTTTAGATACAAATGCTACGGACCAGTCCCGCAGTTCGTTGGCCTCCACTACCTGGGTGATGTAATCGGAAACCCTTTCTGCTGAAAACCGTATATTGGCAGGGCTGATCGAATAAGAATCAAGAAACTGAAGAACAACTTCGGGTGATATGCCTCTGAAGAGATGCGAATCCGAGAACCGTGTGAACTTACTATCAACCTTAGAGCCGCCATACGAGATAATGTCATCTAGTAGTTGATGAACGGCTTGACTATTTATCTCCAAAGTTTCGGATGTAATATTGTGGTAGGTCGGCTGAACTTTTGTACATGAAAATGACATATTGCTCACGTCAGCAGAACGCATTTTCATTGCATTTGTTACCGTCATTCCAGGATGAGTTCTGATTCTCGTGCCGACATCGATGGGTCGATCGCCATTCTCAGCCATTGTATGGATTTCTTCTCGGATTTCATTTTCAACGTTGGCTAAGTGAAAGAAACGCTCCTTCAAATCATCTGTCATGTATATCCGGATTAGATCTAAATATCCTCTACGATACCCAAACCAGCGCCCCATCTGCATGAGTGAGTCATAATAATTTGAAGTCCTAACGAAGTAGCTCATCATCAGGCCTTCAAGAGTGAGGCCGCGCGAAAGAGTGTTTCCACCGACTACTATACCCCAGAACTTTTCTTCGTACGAAAGACGCTTATCTGATTTGCTGTTGTCCAAAACCACCTGAAGATGATCAATAACATTTTGAAGGTTGGTCCAAATGGCTTCAAATGAATGAACTTCAATGCTGGGATCGATATTCTTAGTGGTAAAAGAGTAATCAGTGTTCCAATGATTCTCCAAACGAGTCTGTAATCCTTCATCGTTGCGCAAATATGAAAATTTTATGTCTGAAATATATTGTTCAATTTGATCGAATATCTCTTGTTGAACAGAGACTTTTTGCGTGCAATGAACTAACATCGAGAAGTGTCGGTTCCAGTGTTTTCTGGCGATCCTCGTAGCGCAGGCAAGAAGAAAGCCATCTATTGCCTCTTTGAGGCTGTCGCCCAATGCGTAACTTTCTCTTGATCGCGGTTTGCTAACTTGCCGAACGTGATTGGCTTCGTCAAAGTCAATTTCCCTGACTATTGGCAGGCCAGGTTTTACAGTGCGATCATCGAGGTCATAGGAACCAAATAGTTCTTCCGCTCCCGTATATGACGGGCTCTTATGAAGTGAAATGAAGAAATCTTTTGGGTACAGATCATCCTCAATAGCTGCCTCAACTAGCATATTTGCAAATGGAGTCGCCGTGTAACCCACGTAGCTAGCGACCTTAAAATGACCCATGATTTTTCTTATAGCTCCATTGATCGCAGAGGGATTCAGCTCTGGATCTTTGCTGGTATTGATACTGGCTTGATCGGACTCGTCGTCAATAATAAGAATTGGGCAGGATTCTAGATGCTCTTGTTTTGCGGATGATAGCCATGAGTTGAAACTACGCAAGACTGAGGCATTCTTTTTAATAACTGCCATTGAAAAGCCATGAGGCTGCCCACAGGCTTTGTTGGCACTAGTTGATTCCTTTTTTGAGAAGTCCCCGTTCTTATCGGTCCTGGTAAGCGTTATACATGTTGTCTCGTTTGGCTCAATAATCTCTTCTTTGAGTCTTACTTCTGTTTGGTATCGCAGGTTGTTGTGTATACCGGCTAGTACCACTATGAACTTATAACCTGCATCAATGGCCTTTGAGATTACGGCGGAGTAATTCGCTGTTTTACCACTTTGTACGTAGCCAAGAACAAGGCCTTTCACATGAACGCGACTAAACTGGCTTACTGAATTAGGGCTTGCGATCTTCTTCATTACAGAGGTTGATGCTGAGTCCAATGCATCAATCATCTCTTCTGTCCAATTTTTTTTATTGCATAGGATTTCTTTTAGGCGTACCCAGTGCGAATTACTGTCTTCTTTAGGTCCTCCGTACCATTCATTTTGTTGTCTACTGTCAGTTAGAACATCGTTTTGTTCTTGCGCATTAAACTCTGAGAAGAACCGTTCTAATAAATGGCTGATCGTATCTTCATCGATGCCAGATTTCCTCAGATAGGCTTTGATGTCATCAGCATCATTACCTAGCTTGAATTTCTCGCAAACCGAGTCAAATAGAAAATCTATCGGTATCCTAAATATTGGTTCTTCAGCCATCGCCTACCCCCCAAGAAAACATTTTTACCCGGTTTGGCCTTGTCATGTCGGATCACTATACGAACTTCTTTAGTTGTTTAAATTACAAGAAACGTAAAACTAATCATAAATACATGGTGTTAGGTGATGTGAAAAGTTTGCCTCTTGAGTGAGAAGTTTGCTCGCCGATAGATAGTTAAACAGTAATGACACCTAGGGGAGGAAGTATGTCCAAGTGGCTAAAAGGCAAAGTGCAGTGGTTTGATAAGTCTTCTGGGGAAGGAATGATCTTAGATGAGGCAGGAGAATCGCATTATGTCCACTATTCCATAATAGTGCCGAAAACAGATCTAACGGAGACAACAGGTAAAAGGATCAAGAAAAACCTTGTAGCAGGAAAAACGGTGAAATTGCGCTTTTACGAGAACTTATTTTCTAAGCGTGTAGATCAAGTAAAAGAATTGTAGAACGAGTCTTCTATGTCTAAGCTTAACTCACCATTGAGTAACAACTTGTACGGTCCAAATCCGTATTGGTCCAGTTCATTATTTAATGATGTATACCTTAAGAATGACGTTCCAAGAAAATACAAAGATATTTGGGAAACGGATGAAATTGGACCATTTTATGATTTCTTAAAAGGGTTGATTGATCTTGTAAAAGATACCGAAAAGGAGCGTAAAGAAAATTGGAGCGAGTCTGATACGATCCGGAACTGGATTATTCCTGTCATGCGCTTGCTTGGGTGGGAGAATGAATGCACCAAAAACCAAAGCCCTATAATAGAAGAGTTGTCATTTACGATCTCAGAGAATGGAAGAAAAAAGAACTATAGGCCAGACTTAATCTATGTTGAGAAACAAGAGTTTAAGAAATTCACTACATCGAAGACCGAGCATCATGAAAGGTTAAATGAAGTACGAAACAAAGTTACTGGGTCACAGATTGTTCTTGAAGCTAAATATTGGGATAGATTGCAGGAGTATGTTTTAGGGAATACGAAGGGAAATAAGAAAAAGTGCGACACAAAGGGTGATGACGGTACTTTGTCACTTTCTCCAGATGAGCAAATTTTAAAATATATGGAAATAACACAAGACGATTTCGGAATATTATCTGATGGAAAGACTTGGAGGCTATTTCATAATGAAATTTCTAGAGGTGATGTAAAAAGATATTTTGAATTTGATCTCGGAAATCTGATTTTAGATATTGGAAAAATTGACCAATCAAACACTATTCGAAAGAGAGTAAACGAAGAAGCGAAGTATTTCTTTTACCTTTTCAGTAAGTGGGGCATTAAGGGTGATGGAACTCATATACCGATTGTTCATGAAATCTTGGACTACAGCAAAAAATACGCAGCTAAAATTAGCGAAAACTTAAAGATTAAATTTGTTGATGCAATGGGACATGCTGTCAACTCTATTGCAGCATGCGTCAAGGAGAGAGATAAAGAAACCTTGATTTTAATTCGAGATGTTGCGGAGAGTCATCTGTTTAATATCTTGTTTGTAAGATCATGCGAAACTCGTAAAATCCTTCCAATTCACTCCACCAAATACTACAAGTTATCATTAACAGAAATATTTGATACGCTAGATTTCCTTCAGTTTGAACCAGAGAAAATGCTAGAAGGTGCATATGATTCTCGATTTAAAAGTATTTGGGGAGAGGACTTCTCACCGAAATCCACTGAGATTTACGATAGACTCTTAAGACTTTACGGCATCATACACAAAGGTGACATGGGGTTCGAAGTCCATGGTTTCAAAGAGTCAGTTTTCGGTAAAGATGAATGGAAATTTGCGAAAGTAAACAAGATCGATAACAAAGGGATGTTGTGTATCTTATTTTCATTAGGATTTACAAAAAGTGAGTATAGATCGAGGACCTTTCAGCAGATTCCCTATAATAACTTTACGCCGCGCCAATTAGGTGAAATCTACGAAAGTTTCCTCGAATTTAAGCTTGATGTCGCAGAATCAGATATGGTTTATCACAAAAAACAGTGGAAAGTTGCGAATCTAAGTTCACAAAAAGTGGCGAGTCTGAAACTAGATGGGTCATGCATGGTGCGCAAAGGACAATTATTTTTTACTCCGGACAATGAAGATAGAAAAGTTACCGGTTCTTATTATACACCAGATTATGTAGTCGATTATATTGTCGATGAAACATTGTCGCCAATTGTAAATTATCTCTCTTCTGGTGAAGTCCTAAAGTTTAAGGTTTGCGACCCAGCGATGGGGTCTGGTCATTTTCTTAATGCAGTTGTAAATTACCTAACATCGAAGTACCGAGAAAAAAAATCTGACGAGCTGATGGATGATATAGATGAAACAGTTGAGGAAAGCGCTCGTAAAGTTCTTGATTCATGCATTCTTGGTGTCGACATCAATCCCCGTGCTGTAAAATTGACCAAGATGAATCTATGGATACAAAGTGCATACGCAGGGAAAAAGTTAGAAAGGCTTGATGATCAGTTATTTATTGAGGATGCGTTATTCTGGATTCCTGAAGAATCTTGCTGGAAAGTCAATGCATATGTTGGTAATCCTCCTTATGTAAATTCGGTTATCCTTTCAGAAAAACCTGAATACAAAGATCGACTAAAGGAAAAGTATGAAAGCGCGAAAGGAGCATTTGACTTGTGCGCTCTATTCTTGGAAGCTTGCGACAAAGCTAGGAGTAAAAATTGTCGCTTTGGCTTTGTGCTGCCCAATAAGTTGATTAGTAGTGAGAACGCGGAAGGCATGCGCGATTATATTCTCAGTTCGAAGAACATTTATATTGAGTCAATTGAAGATATTAGTCACCTTAATGTATTTGAATCGGCCTCAGTTTATCCTCTCGTACTGATCTTTGCTTCAGAAGAAAAAGAAGCTGTAAGAGTTAGAATTCACGAAAAAAGATTTGATCTATTGCTTAATCGAGTTGAGAAAGAATTAATCCATGATAGAGATGATTGGCTGGCACTTCTTCTTTCAGAGGGTCAGTTTGATAACTTCGAATCAATTCCTTTGGGAGATTTGTGTCAAATTAATGGAGCTGCAACTGTCGCTGAGGCATATGAGTTTGCTGAAGCAGTTAGCGGAACAAAGTCAAAGAGTAGTATGAAGTTTATTGTTAGCGGTAATGTGATCAATTTCGGGACAACATGGGGTTACCAAAAAACGCAATATTTAGGCAATGGCTACGAGAAGGCATTCTTTGATCTAAGTAACAAGAAAATTCCTGAAAAGAGGAGAAAGCAATATGAGGTTAAAAAAATTGTAGTACCAAATATGACAAAAACTTTAAAAGCGTTTTTCGATGATGGTGCTCATACACCTGCAAAGTCGACCTCCATACTTTCGGATGCGAAGGTAGAGTTGGAAGTGTTGGCTTGCTTCATTAATAGTGATCTAGCTACAAAATTATATCGACAAAAGTTTTCAAGCTTGCACATGAATGGTGATGCTTTGAGAATTGGTCCTCCACAACTAAAGAAGCTTCCTGTTCCGAAAGTATTGATAGATGATGAGGCGATAAGGGCAAAGCTGGTAATGTTGTATGAGCGAATAGCTAAGGGTGTTGAAGAGTGTTTGAAGAAATTCAAGGCGTCGGAAGTTAAAAGAGCTATGGAAATGAAGAAATCTACAAAGCCCGAAATCAAGAAAATCTTGACACTTGTGAAAGATGTAGATGACATTGTCAATCTTGCTGCAAGTTCTTCTTCTGAAACCAGAGCTGCTTAAATACACTAATCACTATTCGAGTTGTGGCAGAGTTACATTTTTTGTGAATTTAATACCCTTTTTTACAGGGGCAGGTAAAGGGGACGGAAATAACTCGATTTTTTCGACAGGCCAGCCGAACTTAGCAGAATCGGACTTCCATGCCCAAATTGAGTCTTTAGTCACGCAGTGCCGTTTCTGATCCTCGTAGAATGCTTTTTTAGCCTCATATTCAAATGAAGCTCCAAAAATGACTTTCCCGACAATACGCGCTTTGAATTTACCGTTTTTTCCTGGCGTCTCTATGATGAGAAGTTCTTTTCCAATATATTGTTCAGGAATTGGGTATTTCCTAGTTTCGATCGTTTTCTTTCCAGATAGAATTAACTGCGACATAGGATACTGAATATTTATGGCGCAATATTTAGTTTCGGATGGATTTTTGTTCATTAACTCTGCAAAAATGGGTTGGTATCGATTGTATCTGGAATTAGCTTAGATATGTTAATTTTATCTCGCTCTGGCATACTTTTGTTGCCTTTGCCTTTGCCTTTGCCTTTAGTGTTGAACTTTTGTCTTACTGAAAATGGAACCTCCTGAGAATCTGTAACGAAACCTTTAATACGATTTTTAGCATTACAACAGTCCTTTTTGTTATCCCATAGATCTTGGTCTTTCCAAAAATGGGACTCTCCGTTGCCGATATAGCATGTTGTGAATTCAATTCCATTTTGTCGGCATAGATCTCTAATTTTTGTGTAGTAGTATCTGATTTCCTCGTCAGAAAAATGATAATCTCGGGAAACTTGAAATTTCTTTCCATCGAAGAAATTGCGAAGATCGACATCCAACGATTTACTCATAACGTTCATTGCGTAAGGTGAAAACCTACCGAATCCCGCCAACAATGATGGGATGTCATATGACGCGATCTCAGCAATCATGTTCCAGTTAAAAATATCTAATTTCAAATCCTTCTTGTCCATAGACATACTTCCAGGATCTGTAAAATAATGATCAGGGTAAATTGGGAATAGAGGATTCAGTCGGACGGTTGTCCAAAAGCCATGCTTTACCAATTTTTGCAGAGAAGATAAACGTCTTTTCGCCGAAGGTGCTCCTGGCTCAATTAGTTTATTCATCTCTTCGTTAGTTGAAGCGAGTGACATTTGCACCGCAGCTAGATTCGGGTCAAGGGCATCAATATAATCATCATGAGATATCAAGTCTGAACGCGTTGCAATTACATATGGATACTTATAGTATTTTAGTATCTTTAATAATTCTAGCCCTACTTTGTATTTTTGATCTGCCCACATGAAGGAATCGCTGGCATGTCCGATTCTTAGTGGAATTCGTTTTTCAATGATTTGTCGCCACTTGGACCGCTTTTCTGTTTCAAATACGGTGTAGAAAATCTTTCTGACGTCATTAATATTTATTGGCATTGGAATGGGATTGTTCCAATAACCGTGTACAACTAGCTCAGATCTGGCGTAGCAGTATCCACAATTGTGAACACAACCTCGTCCGTATGTATCGATCATGAACGCATATAGACATTCTTGGCAGGAACTGTGGTGGTTAATTAGCTTAAACTGGCTATTATATAAGATCCCGCCTCTGGGAGGTTTCTTGGCAAATCGTTTCTCTAAATTCTCGTATATGGTGAAATCAAAATCACATTTATATTTTGAAAGTTTGCTAAGTTTTTCATGCTCTTGAATTATCTTGTCATAAATCGGAGTCTTTGGCTCGCTTATACCGCCATCAGTCACCTCTGGTGTGGTCGTCGGAATAGGCTTCTTAAAATGGTGAGGAGGTGGGTTTGGCGCTCTGAAAGCCAAAATATTCTCCGTACCTATTTCGCTCACTTTGTTACCCCAAACATAAATCTCTTACTGATACTGAAATCAGAAGGTGCTCATTAATTATGCATTTTCTTCATAACTTTCTTGGAAGCATAAGGCAACTTTAAAAAGGAATAGAGTATATTAAAATATTAGCGCATTTAATATGCATCGTAATATTAGAGGGATGAACTTCAAGGTTTTAAGAACACAGGCCACACGCCTAGCTACTTTACGTTGGAACATTCTTTTTGAATGGGCGGCCAAAACCTCCATTATTTTTAATAAGTTGCGATTTTTTGGTCCACTTTGGAAGTGACTTGATATAATATGACCATTTAGACTGAAAAGCTTGCTGTCACCTAGATGCAGTTATCATGTCTAAGGTTCTAAATATATGAGCTAAAAAGTTTCAATTAATCCAAAAGAATGGCTGATTCATTTAATAATTGATCTACTAAACTCTAAAAGGCCAATAGACTTAGCAAGTTACCAGGACCGAGAGGAATGGGGTGACGAAAGAACCTCCCGACCCATGAGAGCATTGTTGAATGATGTTTGGGCCAGACGTAACCAAACCCCTTTGTTTGAGGTCGTTGATTCAGATGGCAAGCCCAAGCAACGCGGCGAAGGTCGATTTCTTAAGCTAGTTGATAAATCCATTCAAACTGGCAGAGTCGAACAAATGGCTGTCATGCCAGCCCTCATGCAGATGCTCCAAACCTTGAAGGATACTATCCTTCACGACGAATTCAATCCCTTATACAAAAATTGGTATTCTGATTTAAAGGATTCAGCAAAGCGGCATTTCGATCGAACTGAGAAAAAATTCTATTGTTTCAGTAAAGGCTCCAAAAGATATGACCTTCCCAATCGCTCCGCCATTTTAGAAGAAACCTATGATGCACTACTTAAAGAACAGATGTTGGAAATAAAATTTCGCAGCAAATCAGCTGAAAAATCAGATGTTGTGATGCCTTTGAGCTTGGTTATGTTTAATACTGGTTTGTACCTACTTTGCAGATTTAAGATCCAGAATGATCCAAAAAAAGTCTATTCCTTTGCTTTGGAGAAACTTATTTCAGCAAAGAGTTTACGGGGAAAAAATTTCAAGTACCCTCATGACTTTGACCCTTCAGATCATTTCGATGGAGACTTCGGGTTTATAAGAACTACGGACAAGACCAACAAAGTAATCCTTGAGTACGAAAAAACAAGTTGGGTTCGCAATTACTTGCATGATCGCAGGTGGACAGGTCATGAACAATATGTCGAGGTCGAAGGCAAGGAACAGTTTCAGATGCAGGTCTCTGATCTAAGGGAAGTTACTTCTTGGGTATTACCACTCTGTGATCAGGTTGAAATATTATCACCACCAGAATTGAAGGAAGGAATTCAGAAGAAAGTGCAAATGATTCTACAAAAAAATGGGTAGTATGTAATTTTAAGTTTTGACACAAATCTGATTCAAAGCTCGGTGTGTTATGAGCATCAACAAGCTAACAAGACCCAAACGGTAGAATATTTTTAACCACCCAGTATGGTCTATCACAGCGGCCGTCTCTGCACTCTTCATAATTTTGCTTAAATCATTCTGGCTTTCAGAATATTTTTTCCATGCCGGATCTAAAAAATTCTTCTTGTACCAACTATTTTGATAATTTTTACTGCTCTGATCTTCAATGCCAATCAACAGTTGAAACTCCTGGTATAGGCCGATTTAGGCACTTGGTAAAATTCTCATCAGCATTCCAGCAGCTAGTCTACCGAAGATGTGCAAAGATAATCCTTGAGTTGACCTAACTTTACTTGCCATTT
>JBGCDR010000376.1:0-3248 GCA_045105515.1 Oligoflexales bacterium | reverse complement strand
CAATTACAAACGAAATTGCGTAGACTGGCTCTATACCTTATAACTTGTTCTTCAAAGTACGCTCGTTCGCGATTGTCTTTTGAGATGTTTTTCAATCTGTTTATCATTTTAACTCCGACCCTGAACAATAGAATCCAAATTTCGTTTATTTCACGAATGATTCTTGGCTAATTTTCGAAAATCATCGGTCAAATTACGGCCAAGAAATCAAAATATTCTGCATTTCTGATGGGATTTTTTTTCTATCTATGTCATGGTGAGACCTCCTATCCTTCCTTTGTAAGATTCAAAACCGGGTCTCCAAACTAGGTCGATCTTCAAAGGGGGGTGCTTCAACTGTTGTGGGAGAATTTATTCATTCTACTTGAGCTTCGTCCTCTCCCACTTAAATTGGTGATCTTAAATAAGAACGAGTCGTTTAAGAGCACAATAACTTTTTAGCATTTAGTTTTTGCAAGTATAGGACTTTATTTCGAACCGACGCTGGATCTTTCTTGTCTATAACCTCCTAATAAATATGATTTTATCTACATCCTAATTTTAGGGAAACAAGCAGGATTCATAAAATCTCTTTATTTACAGACACTTAAATTTTCAAGAAGAAATAAAAAATTTCAAGGTTCGATTTTCGAACCACAATATTATTTATATATTTCAAATGTTTATGGCATCTATCGAAAAAGTTCTTTTCTCTTATCAAATCGTGATTTATAAAATGGCTGGCTTTGAAAGATTTGGGGTTAGGAAAGTGGCTGCGAAAAAAAACTTCTCGTCTAAAATCCAAAAAAAGGTGTCTCACTACTTTAGGTCTCTGAGAAAACGTAGGCGAATGTCTCAGGAAGAATATTCTTATGATTGTGCTTTTTCCTTAAGTCAGATTAAGAGATTTGAAGGTACTAAATCAGACTCTTCAGTTTCAAAGGCTATAGTTTTACTTTCTGAAGTTGGACAACTTTCCGATAAAAATATTTTTGAGTTTTTCCAATACGTAATGGGTAAAAAAATTCCCAATCCATCTTTAGACAATTGGGAGTCAATTCTATTGGAAAAGATGTCTCATATTTCACTTACTCTAAGAGAGGAGTTTATTCATGGCTATTTAAACTCATTAAATAGCAAAAGTGAACTCAATAATATGATTGAAACGTTGTTAGCTTTGCGGGGTCTTTCTTCATACGAGTATAAAGCTATTGCCAATATGGCCACAGCTTTGAAGAGGGCCAGAAATGACAAAGTATGAAAATATTTGCATTGTAGATGACGAACCGGTATTCGCGGAAATTCAAATCGATATTTTGAGAGAAAATAAAATAAATGTCCAATATTTCGATAGTATTGAATATTTCATGAAAGAAATAAGAGACAAATGTATTCATAAATTTGACCTAATCGTCTTGGATAGATACTTTATTCCCGAAGACTATGATTCTTTAGAAGATGGTTTAGCCAATCAATTAAAGTCTTCAAATAGCTTTGGTTATAAGGGTAAGATATTTTTATGGACAAATGGAGCTATGAAATATGAGGAGGCAGTGGAGAAAGGTTTTGATGATTTTTTAACCAAAGGTACTCTTATCTTGGATAAAATAGGTTGAAGATACGATGCTAGACTTTTTCACGTCAGTTAATCAAAACTATCTTTCAATGTCACCTGATGAGCTTAAAGAGAATTGCTTGATTCAGCATCCATATGATGTAGCTATTTTTGATGATTTTCTTGAGCAGACCATATTTGATCAGGTTTACGAAGAACAAAGCAAACATATTTTTGAATTCGAATATATACCCCGAGACGAAATTAATATTGCAGATTTAACGTATTTACCTTTGCTAAACATCGCTCTAAATGGAGAACTGTTTTTATTTTTAGAAAAGATTCTCGATAGAACATTTGAGCGAAGGCTTGATCAACTTCCCCAAATTAGAGAATTTTTGGATAACGGTTCAAAAGGTATGGGCATCCATAATGATGAGCAATTCATTGGTTCGACCGTTGTTTTTCTTTATCTAAATGATTGGAAAAATGGAGATGGAGGCGAAATAATAGTATACGATAAACAAATGAACCCAGTACATAAGGTTAAACCAAGACAAAACCGTTTGTTTGTAATTCCAATTACAAACCACAGTTTTCATTCCGTTGAGCCTATTAGAGAGGGCTATAAAAGACGTTGTGCATATTTCCCATTAAATCATTATAATAAAAGGTAATAAAATGAAGAACTCAAATATAAAAACAACTCCAATATTAGGTTATACTCCAATACTAGGTCCTGCAAAGACATATAGCCGTAATCTAGTTAATAGAGATCAAGAAACCTACGTTAAATTCATAGACTTTTTAGGCAAACTCGATAAGGAAGCAAAAAACAAGTCTAGAATTGCAAGGTAAAAATAGATGGTAAAATCTCTCATTAAAAAGATAGGTATATCTGATGGAATCCTGAACGGATCTAGTTTAGGTATAAATATTGTCAATACAATGCTACTTGCTACTCATTTTCAAGATAGTGCCCTGGTGCTATTCTCCGGATTTACATTTTTATTTTGTGCAGTTTTCGAACTTCCAATTTCGTATTGGGCAGATCGGAATGGAGTGAGGCTCTCTTTAAAATATGCCTACTTTAGTAGTATTATTTGGGTATTATCAATCATAACTGCAAACTATATTGCTCTAAATAAGATCCAAATTTTATACTATCCATCAATATTATTTTATTCAATATCTTGCGCACTCTCGAATGCTTTTTACAAAGGAACTTTCCAAACTGCCTATTTGGATTGGTACTACAAACACAGTAAAAGCGAAGATTATAACCTTTTCGTAAATTCTTTCCCATACAGCGTAAAGTGGAAATACGCTATTCCTACGTTTATGCTCCTTTCAACTATCTTATTGAGGCTTTTCTCCGATCACTCAGTTTCTTTAATCCTAGTTTTGATATTTATTACTATTATTCTTAGGTTTTATACTACTTATAGAGATTTGGATCTTTCAAATGCATCAGGTGATAAATTACCATCGGAAAAAAAATTGACTATAAGTCGTCTAATTTCTTCAACAGCAAACACTAGACCAGAAACTGGTGCCTATGCCTATTCGGTAATTACTAGAAACTTTGTGCAAGCAGTTTTAATCGCAAAATGCTGTATATTTATGGGACCATTAACATCTGTTTCTACATGGATTACTGGAATATTTGTGGCATTAGGAATCAATTATCTAAATCTTTTCGTTTCTGCTGTGA
>JBGCDR010000375.1:0-10448 GCA_045105515.1 Oligoflexales bacterium | reverse complement strand
ACGCAGCTTCTTCAAAGTTAAGAGTCAGAATTGATAAGCTTCGTGATGAAATAGGTTACGCAGCAGCAGGTCTTTGGAACTATAAAATAACATAAATTAAGCTACCAAAGGGTTTTATCAATTGTTAGACAACTCTATTGCCTTGATCTGTACTTTTTTTGAATCTAATTCTTTGAGGTTTAAGCTTGCATCTTCAGGTTCTTTTAATAAAAATGTTTGCTCTTTAGCAAGTGGCTTATGAACGGGAGTATCCTCTTCAAAGAACTGCAACTGCCGGCTACCACAGCCAGCTATGACTAAAAAAATATAATAAAACGAAACATGTGAACTCACCTCTAATTGTCCTTAAAAATTTTCGGAGTGATGGGAAAATATGTTGAGATTAAAATAAAAATACTTAATTTATTCAATTAAATTAACTATTAATATTTTTTGTTTTCAAGCCTTTTTTGCTAGGGTTTTATGTTTGTGAAGTACTGAAGCGCAAGGTAATAATTCGGTCAGTATGGTATATTCAGTGGAAAGTATCTATAAAAAGGAGACCCCATGAACAAGTTCCCCCTATTCATCACTTTGTTCCTTCACTGCATAAGTATTGATGCCTTGGCTAAGGTGGTAGCAAAAGGCAGCTCAGAAGGCCATGACTTCATAGTAAAAGAACAAGCTAAGCTTCCTGGCAGAATCTGGGGTTTTGACTGGATTGATGATAAAACATTATTGCTCAACCTCAGGGATCAGGGGATCTATAGACTGAAGGTGGCAACAGGAAAATATGAAAAACAGGATTCTCCAGAGTTTTTAAAAAATGGCCAGGGTGGCATGCTTGATCTGCAAATTTTTAAAGTAAAAAAGCAAAGGTGGGTCTACGTTACTTATTCGGCACTTTCAAAAGCACGAAATCAGGCTAATACCAGGCTTGCACGTGCAGAGCTTGTCAATCATGAATATGGCTCTTGGCAGGAAATTTTTAGTAGCAATGCATATTCCTACACGGGAGTTCATTTTGGTTCGCGAGTGGTGATGGGTAAGAAGGGTTACTTATTTATGTCAATAGGAGACCGGGGCGAACGCGAGAACGGTCAAAAACTCAGTACCCACGCTGGCAGCATTTTACGATTAACTGCAGATGGAAAAGCTCCTAAAGACAATCCCTTTACTGAAAAGAAAGGTGCACTGCCGGAGATCTGGACTTATGGTCATAGAAATCCGCAAGGTTTGGCCTTTGATGGATCAGGCCAGTTATGGGCCATAGAGCATGGCCCAAGGGGTGGGGATGAGCTTAACCTTATTGGACCAGGCAAGAACTATGGCTGGCCTGTGATCTCCTATGGTAAGGAATACAGCTCTGATCGTAAGGTTGGGCAAGGAACCCATAAGAAGGGTATGGAACAGCCCAAAAAGGTTTATGTGCCCTCGATTGCTCCATGTGGGATGACCTTCTATGAAGGAAAGCTTTTTCCCAAGTGGAAGGGACATTTGTTTGCAGGAGCCTTGGCAAAAACTCATGTGAATCACTTGGTAATTAAAAACAAATTGGTGCTCAGGGAACACAGGTTGCTTAAAAACTTAGGTGAACGAATCCGGCTTGCGAGGATAGGCCCCAAAGGTCGAATTTGGTTGGCAACCGATAGTGGTCGCTTGTTAGCGATGGAGCCCAAGCCATAGACTACTTGATTGCCTCATGTAGGTGCACCATGATTTTTTGCTCGAGGATTTTTCGATTTGGACCTTTGGGTACATGGATAACTATTTTGCTGAGTAGATCTTTAAGGGGGACGTTGGTAAATGCAAGGCTTTCTTGAATACTATTCACAGGATTACCTTTTTTGGTAAAACAGTAGATCTCTCCCCAGCTATTGTGATGAATAAAAGTAAGTTCCTCCACATCCCGGACAGTCTTATTAGTTGAGAAGTTACCTATTATCAGAGTTTTAGTCCTCTTGGCTTCTTTAAGTAAATCTTCATTTTTAATATCTGATATCCGGCGAACGATAAAGTCAGAAAACAATAAGCCTGCAAGATCTTGTAGGTCATTTATGGTGACTGGTGAGGGACTTGGTAGTAAATAAATGGAAGTATCTTTATTCATAATCATGTTAAATTGACACCACACGAGCATTTCAGCAGGGTTGCATCCTTGCTTCAGAAAAGCATCCTTTATTTCTTTTTGTTTGAGTTGTGATGCTCCAATCTGGCCCCTGAATAAGGTCCAACAGACTTGCTTTGGCTTATTGGGAGCAAAGTGAAAGCTTAGGCTTTCTTGCATTAAGCCTGAAGCAAAAGCTCGTTTTAGAAAGGGAATTTTTGCAGGTTTAGATGAATAGAAACTGTCGAGCTTGCGGCCAATCACCGTTATGTCTTGATCTGATATTAATTGCTTGTTTGTAGGGTCATCCTTTAGCAATCTAGATAGATTTTGATAAGTTTTTAGAAGATAGTTGTGAACTTCTTTCCCCAATGCAAGCACGTTATGGAAGCTCCAGGTTTTGAAACTCCCCAAAGCCATTAGCTTTTGGTAGTCCCAATTCCACTCCATTACATACTCTTTAAAAAATCCTTCTTTGAAGTTTAAATCATCTTTGTGTAACTCTATTCTTCCAGGATCTAAATCACTTTTAATAAATAGACAAGTTTGCAATAGAGTATGGATATCATGTTTTTCTTTTTGTTTGTAATAAGCAAGTACAGTGTCTACCATGATCTTATAGGGATCAATGTTTGACAAAATTAACTCACTGCCCTTGGATTCTTGAACTTTCTGTTTTAGTGAGTCGCATAGCAGTTGTACTTCTACCTCAGGGTCGATAAATACATCGAGCATGCCCATTTTTAGTGAAGACTTAAAGGGAGAATCCATTGCCTTGCTGATTTGCCAGATGGCCGCACCAAAAAATTCATCCTTGGTGATCGCAGACAGCAGGCCAAGGTCTACAAAGAGTGAAGGCTTTACGGTCTTACTTTCCCGGACGCTATTTTTATAGCGTACATAGGTTTTTTCATCGATATGTGCAGGTACTATCCACCAAAAGGGGATTTTTCCCATGACATGTATAGAAGTTCGATAAAACTCTTCTTTCAGCAATTTGCCTATGCAAGACCCTGCACTTTCTCCTCCTGCTTGTCCAAAGTCATTATTCCGGACCATTTGGATGTCAGTGATAAAAAAATGTACCTCTAGGTCCCAACACTCCTCTGCCCATTCTTCAATAAGAGTCATTTTTTTTTGCAGCATATTCTGTTGATTCAAGCTAAGTTTGTCCTTGAAAACACATGCCCAAAAATCAAAATCAGATTTATCACTTTGTGCTATGGTCCCTAAGCTGCCGATGAGCAAAAGGGAGGAAATGCTGCGTGTTTTAGGAAAGAGTATTTCTGTACTCATTTTCAGGCATTGATGATCTGGAAAACTCTTTTCAAGGGCCTGTTTTAATTCATCCTTGAACTTGAAACCTTGGATGCCACAGGGAGCATCGGGATCGTCGATATAGCCAGGTAGCCCTTTAATATTTACGCTTGTTAAGAATGGTAAAATGTGAAATATATGAGATTTTTTAGCGGGCATCAAAGTCAAGAGCCGGTTGATTCTTTGCTTGTTATAAATCTTATAAGCTTTTAAATTTTGGACAATTTCCTCATCCAGTGCTTCCAAAGTTCAATCCTGTACTTAAGCATATAGGGTGATAGTGGCCTGCATCAGAACTTTCGGTGAATTTTGCTTATAAGTTTAAGTAAAAGCAGCAAGAGAGAGTTCCAGAAGTTAGAAAATGAGCGCAAAAATATCCATAATATAAAATAATATTAACGACATATGCTTGCTGTAGAGGGAGAGTGTTCGGGCAAGGTATCATAGAGACCGGAGTTGCAAGATGAGAAAAAATACCCATTTAGAATACAATTAAACAAACCGAATATGTCTATGCGCAGGTATCCATTAATCTTAAAATTTGGATTACTTAGTCTGCTTATAAGGAGCCAAAATTGGATGAATAAAAAGTATATACTTGTGGGATTTTCTTGCTTAATTGTAATTTTAGCGATCTTCGCAAAACTACTCATTAAGTCTAACAAAGCTCTCGTTCTTAAATTCGGACATGATATGCCAGTAGGCACTCCCCAACACGATGGAGCTGTGAAGTTTAAGGAGCTTCTAGAAGAAGCAAGCAAAGGTGCAATTAAGATTGAAATTCATCCAAATCAAACTTTGGGCACCGATCCAGAAATGGTTGAAATGGTTCAACGGGGTGAGTTGGCCTTTACTATTCCCCCAACATCTAAGATCTCAAGTTTGGCACCAAATCTAGATATTCTTGACATTCCTTATCTATTCCCAAGCCAAGAGAAACTTTACGAGGCATTGGACGGAGCTTTTGGAGAGTCTTTGTTTCATCAGCTGCGCCGAACAGGAATTGAGCCTATTGTCATGTGGGAATCAGGATATAAAAACTTTACAGCAAACAAATCAATTTCTACACCTACGGACTTCGCTGGACTTAGATTCCGTATCATGCCAAGTGATACTCTAGTAGCGGAAGCTATTTCCTTGAATGCCTTTCCTGAGAATGTTGACTTTCATAAAATTCGAGTGAAGCTAGCTACTGGTGAGATTGATAGTCAGGAGAATCCAATATCTTCAATATATGCCATGAAAATCTTCGAAGAGCAGACTCATCTTATGTTGAGCCGTCATGGATACTTGGGCCAGCTCTTTATAGCGAGTAAAAAAATGTTAAGTAAACTTCAAGCACCCCAACGGGAGCTTGTTGTCAAAGCAGCTAAGCAAGCTGCAAAATATCAGCGGTCACGGATTTCTTTTTATGAAGATCGCTTTCTTGCTAAGATTGAAAAAGCAGGTCTCAAAATAATACCTTACTCGGAAAAGATGAAAGCTCTCTTTGTAGAGAGTTTTGCCCCAATTTACTACGAAAACCGTTTATTCTTGAGGGAATTCAAAGACAACATCAATCCACTTATCCTCCCGTTTATGAAACCTCATGCAGCAATTGGTCTTAATCTTAGCTTTTCGTATCCTGCTTCAGATTCTGCTCTCGCTATCAAGCGTGGAGCTGAATTGGCTGTTGACGAAGTAAATGCAGCTGGAGGTGTGCTTGGACGGCCCATGATTCTCTTGACGAAAACCCATGACGGATTTCCTCGTAAAGGAATAAAGAACTTAAAGAAATTTTCTGAAGATGAAAGTGTAATTGCCTTCCTTGGTGGTATGCATAGTCCAGTAGTCCTAGCTGAAAGAGAAACTGTCAATCAACTTAGAATTCCCTATCTTATTCCATGGGCAGCAGCCACTCCTATTATTCACAAAGATAATCCCTACATATTCCGCTTCTCAGTAAGAGATGCGGATGCAGCTGAACGTCTTGTGAATACAGCTGTGAAACTAGGTACCAAAGTGGCTTTAATTCTAGAAGACACGGGCTGGGGGAAAAGCAATGAGACATCAATCAAGAACGAGATTAGCAAAAAATCTCAGATAGTGATGGGAGAAACTTACTGGTTTGATTGGGGAGAAAAGGACTTTTCTGAAATTCTTAATAAGGTCTACTCATCCACTTATGATGTCATAATTTTTGTAGGAAACTCTCCGGAGGGAGTTCACCTAGTAAAGGGAGTTGGCCAAAAAGATCGGAAAATACCGATAATATCTCATTGGGGAATCACCGGTGGACGTTTTTGGCATGAAGCCAAAGATATTCTTCCTAGTGTTGACCTCCGTTTTTTAAAGACTTTTGATATGATATCTGATGATAAGGCAGCAAGTTTCCGCGAAAGATACTACAAAAAATATAAACTTTCCGATAATTCTTATATTCCAGCATCTTTTGGATCAATTCATAGCTATGAATTGATTAAAATTCTTGCGGAAGCGATAAAAACGAGCAACTCTTTGTCTCCTCAAGATATCTCTAATGGGATTTTAAGGTTTAAAAAGTATCAGGGCTTATTTAGTGAGTATAAAAATATTTTTTCTATCCCAGGGCGAGAACGGGAAGCTTTAAGTTCAGAGAATATCTCCTTTGGCTACTATGATGAACGAGGAAATATTCGCCACAATGCAGAAAAATGAACTTGAAATACGAAAATCTAGTTTTGAGAAAACTTCAAGGCGTTCAATTAGTTTGTCCTTGCTTAGTACTGCATTGGTTTCCTGTCTTCTGGTAAGCTTGCTCTTTACCTTCACGTTAATTGACACACTTTCAGAAAGAAATTATCTTACCCTAGAGCATAATTCTGACCTGCTTGCAAGGCAGATATCTGAAGCATATTATGATATAAGTCTCGTAGCTAAGAATCCCCTCATCATTAATACTCTTATAACTGTTGATCCGGAAAAAACTAACTCATACTTAATAGCATTACTTTTGCGAATAGGTGGCAATTTTGTAGGGATCTTGGATAATGAGGGAGGTGAAATTCTGGGAGTCTCTAGAGATGGAAAAAATTCTCAGTTTAAGAGTCAGCTAAGTAAGCAGGAAATTTATCGGGTTATCTCAGCAGGCAAAGGAGTTATTGCAGGTAAGCAGTATCTCTTTATTGCGGTACCTATTGAGTATTATGGAAAAGTACAAGGGTATCTTGAGATTCACTATGATATGAGAAAATATGTAAAAAAATATTTGGATTCAAAATATCAATATCAAATTGTTCAAGATTCTGAACAGGTGATTTTTTCCAATATAAATTCAGATTCCTTCTTTTTCGGAAATCAGCTAATAAAGAGTCGTGTTGAAAACGTTGAGTCTAATATTTCCTTAAGGCAATTTTCAGATGAGAATCCATATCTTACTATGTTTGCTCCCTTGCTATTTTTTGTTCTTGGACTTCTTGGTCTACTTATTTTACTTTCTTTTGCTCTTTCAAAAAGAATTACTCAACGCATGCTTGAACCAATTCAAAGGCTAGTAACAAGGGTGTCGAGTAGTCAAAAAAATAGCTGGATCCGCTGTGCACCTCTGGGTGCAGATCAGGAGTTAGAGTATTTGGCAGAAGCTTTTGATCAGAAAACGAGCGAACTTCTTAAGATGAATATTTCTTTGGAGGAAAAAGTTAAAGCTCGAACTGATGACTATCTTAAAGAAAAAACCAAAGCTGAAGATGCTCTAAGAATGCGCTCAGAGTTTATTGCTAATATGAGCCATGAGATTCGAACCCCTTTGAATGGCATCCTCGGGATGACAGAGATCCTCTCAGACGAGGTTAAAGGGTCCACCACTGCTAGTAAGCTTCAGATAATCCAGCAAAGCGGCAAGCTTCTGCTCTCAATTATCAATGATATTTTAGATTTTTCGAAGATCGAATCTAAACAAGTTATTCTGGAAAATATTTCTTTTAGGATCAGCTCAGTGGTCCAAAACGTTATTTATTCACTAGAAGGCCAAGCCGAGAGTAAGGGCGTTATTCTTATCAAAGAAATTGATCCTAAGCTGCATGATGGAGTCTGCGGTGATCCTACTCGTTTAAGTCAAGTTTTGTTCAATTTGGTTGGGAATGCTATTAAATTTACTGAGCGAGGTACTGTAACAATTCGGCTAAAAGAGAAAGAAAGCACCGAGAAATTAACAGCATTTGAACTTGCTGTGATCGATTCGGGAATCGGAATTGCTGAAGATAGAATAGACAGACTTTTTGAAGCATTCAATCAGGCCGATGGCTCGATTACGAGGCGCTTTGGAGGCTCTGGGCTTGGTCTAACTATATCTAAGCAGCTTGTTGAGCTGATGGGAGGCAAAATTCAAGTTAAAAGCTCGATGGGTGAAGGATCCACTTTTACAGTTAATCTAAAGCTTGAAAGGTCGGAATTTCAAAAAGGGGATTCATCTGAGCTGAAGGTGACAAAGACTTTTTCTAAGGTACCAAAAATACTTCTCGCTGAAGATAACAAGGTGAATCAGGTCATTGTTGTTGCTTTTCTGAAATCATTAGGCCTCAAATGTGATATTGCTAATGATGGTCTTGAAGCTCTGGAAATGGCGAAGCACAAGCAATATGATCTAATTTTTATGGATATGCAAATGCCCCACTTAGATGGACTTCAGGCAACGCGAAAGATAAAGGAACTGAAAAACTATAAGGATGTAATGATTGTTGCTCTGACAGCTAATGCTTTCAATAAGGATCGACAAAAGTGTTTTGATGCGGGCATGATTGACTATTTGAGCAAACCTCTAACAAAAAAATCCTTAACGAGCCTTTTGAATAATTTATTCAAAGAAGCTTGACTGTATTTCTGGCGAAACTAAATCATATGTTATACCATTCAGAATCGTCATATAAGTGAAGGCTTTTTTCACAAGCCTCGATGATGTTACTTACTTCAATTTTATAGACCACTTTGTGGTTACGGAATATATATAAAATCCGGTGCATGTAGCTATGGATACTAGGTCCATTCAAGCAAGTCCACGGAATTCCAAGCTTTTCTATCTCCTTTGCAATAGGCCCTACTAACAAGTCCCTTAATTCTAGCTTGTTCAATTTTTCTTTCTCTTCAGACTCCATATGCTCGTCTTCATGTTCGTCGAAAAAAATTATATTTCTTTCTAATAAGCCAACTACAAAACCCTTGGCCAAGCAGGGTGACGAACTCAAAAGAGATATGCAAACCACAATTAAATGCAACATAAAAATCCTCTAACATGGCAAAAAGATCGGAAATATAAACCAAGTCATGTTCGATGGCAAGTGGATTTAGGAATAAATTTTTTATGTCTATTTTTCTCATACATGAAAAAAAGTAGATTTAATTTCTCAAAAATTTTTGCATCAACTTATAAAGAGGACCCTTGTTATCAGTCTATGATGTCATCTTATTCATTTTAATGTGATTGAACTGATGTATTAAGAGGCTTGATTAATGCTTTTATATTAGTATCTTGACGACACTTAATTCCTGTGATAACTCGCAGTATTCAGAGTTGTTCAGGCTTTTCAATTAAAGAGGTTTTAAAATATGCGTGTCATAACAGCTTTCTCTATTTTTATGACTTCTAATATACTATTTGCAAGTTCTTGCCCTAGAGTACGCTCAGCCTCTTCGGTGATGGATTTTCTCCAAGAAGAGGAACTTAATACTATGCTTAAGCCTTCCGACGAGATGAATTCATCTCAAGAGATATATGAATATGAACAGCAAAAATACTCATTTGCGGATATTAAAGGAGCATTTTATCAGAGCAACCCGCCGGTTTATCCAAATTATCTCCCCCCTCCTCCTGTGATGAGTTTTTATACGCTCAGTGAAAGTCTTCAGTTAGATTTGGCCCCCTTCAGGTTAAATGTAGATCAATATGCTTCAGGCTACCGAAGCTGGTTTGTGAAATATTCGCACGATGTCAATATTTGCATTTTCAACTCAAGAAATTTGCTTCGAGATTTACATGAGAGATTTGATATTGTTTTAGATACTTATGAAGCTGATAAGCAAATGAGAAGCTTTGCATTTGAGCACTGTGTATCTGCTTATAAAGGATTCATATTCATTTATGGAAAACCAATAATTATATGTTCAGATACATTGCGAAAAGATCGGTGATAAATAATGAAGTTCAACGTTTTGTGAAATCAAAATCTTTTCCATAATTTATTTATTTTTAAAATCGTAGTGGCAATGGTAATTAATTAGGCGTCCTTACCAGCCGGAACCATGGTCGAAGGTGCTAGAACCGCAACCTCTCCTACGTATAGCACAGCGATTACAAGAGTTTACTATTGAAATTAAAACCACTATTTGTAGAATTTTAGTCACTTTTCACCACTCCTTTCTTGATACCATTTTAACATTTTGCGGGATTGGGAAATATCGTGATACGGAGTCTGTGTCAATATGTAGCATTGGAAGAAATGAAAATTACGCTAAATAATAAGGGCTATCCATTGGAGATAAAAACTTAACTTTCTATTTTCCAGTAATGATAATACTTGCAGATAGGTGGATAGAAAGCCTTAAGAAAAATTTATTTGCTTTATGTTTTTCTCGATTTAAAACTTTCTAATACTAAGTAAGGGATTAAAAATTGGGTTCAGAAAACTTTAAATTGAAAAATATTTGTTTTGTTTCTATCTTTATTTTTTTAGCAAGTTTAGCTTTGGCTGAGAGCAACCTTACTGAGAAATTTAAAGAAAAAGTCGACTTGACTAAAATGCAAAACCCTGTTTTTTCGGTAGAAACATAAGTATCATTAAGTTCAGAATTACATATCAAACCCGACAAAGACAACGCGAGATTGATCTCAGATTTAAATGAAGATGGTGAGTTAATAATCATACTAGATGAGGAACTTGGAGTTCAAGATATATATAAACTGGCATCTAGGACCTAATCTGTAGAAAGATCCTCTAAAATTGATTTATGACAGAGTTTCCGATGATTTTAATTATGTAAAAAAAATCACGGCGGTGTCGGTGTCTATATTTACCGCCAACACAATGCCGATCTT
>JBGCDR010000374.1:0-3644 GCA_045105515.1 Oligoflexales bacterium | reverse complement strand
ACTTAAGATTTTTCTCTTATTAGCTCTTAAACACATCTTAGGAAGGGGAATTTTGATGAAAATATTTTTTTCAAGCACAAATTTGTTTTGAATTCTGGACGGCAAGATTATTTTTGCATTTTCTTATTGAATTCAAGCAAGGAAAAAATTAACTCAGTAGCATTAAAAGTATTTAAGTATTGAAAAAAAATCAAATGCCCCTGTTGGAGAGCTCGGCCTAGATCTTATTGTTGACAAGCAAGGAGAGGTTTACATCATAGAAGCGAATGATAAACCAGGATATAAAACCCCAGAAAGAGGCCGTTTTATCTCTGAAACCGCCTATAGGCACTCAGCTAAAGGTTCGGAACAAAGGAATTTAAAGATTTTGGAATATGCTCGTTATTTATCAGATTCGGCTGGTTAAGATATTATCGATGACACCCTTTTTTAATAGCTATATTCATATGTTTCCAAGATCTGTTTTTGCAAAATAGGATGCCCATAGACATAGCTCCTATCATTCCCTATAAGAGTGAGTTTTGTCATATACCATTTTTCATTTCTTTTAAATTGGTTTGAAATTTGCTTAAATGATTTTTCACCTACTTCACCTCTAAAATAGATTACGATTTCACGAGGGTTATTATGGATAGGTAAATTTTTAAAGATCTCTGTTGTATTTTGGATACTGCTAGTATTTATGACAATTTCCTCAAAATTTTCATCTTTTAAGTAATCTAAGTTTTGATAATCTTCGTCATCAAAAAAATCAGCAAAAATGGTCAATTGTCCATTAATAGGAAGAGTGTTGGTCTCATCATATTTTCCGAATACGTTTAAACTACCAAGAGAAAGGCTTAACATCAAAACCAATTTAAAACATTCTTTCAATTTCCTTACCCTTAAAAAAAATTGTTAATCTTACACCCTTCGCAGATTTATCATAGTCCCTTACCTCAGGCAAAGGTTCTGTTCCATGTTTTAGAAACTTGTTGTTATAGCCGGGTCAAAAGTCGATTTTCGCGGGTTTAATGGTAATTTATTTGAATGTGAATGCTTAGTGAAGGTGGTTTAAATTATTGATAAAAAAAAGCTGAAGGTTTTTTTTAAAAACTTAGCTAGTAAATGAAAAACATAAAAATATTTGTATTATAATATGTACGCGATATTTTTATTGTGAGGAATTAAGTGATGTGGCCGTCAATGTCTGAGTGGCCACACCCTATAGAAATGATGCATAAACCAATAACAAACCTCCATAAAAATTTAAATCCGATATAATCCTGTCTTTTTACGTATAAGTAATATTCGAAGTGATTTTATATACTTACTTTTGTTGAGAACATCTGGCATCAGTGTGCCGATTAGAATAGCTCATCCATCAGTGATGCTATTAAAAGTGTAGTCAAGTATTCTTCTTCTGCTTTTTTTGGTGTGTCTTCTGCTAAATGAGAATTTTCTGTATCGAAGAATAATAGTGCATCATCGGTATTGGGGCCATTTTTACTTAAAGAACCATTTGTTTGATAAATACTAATTCTACACTTGGAATGTCCCTTTTTCTTACTAGCTGATTTTACGATGTGTTTTCTTTTATCTTGTAAGAGGTGTGACCGAGCAAGTAAATCAAGATGCCAAGGAACAATTAACAAATCTTGATCCTCAGACGCATATTTATTTATCATTTCACTACTCTCTTTTTTCATGGACTCTGGTTTGTTGCACCCAATTGCAAGTGAATTTAAGCTAAAAATAATGCTAACGGTCAAACTTAAAATACTTTCAAATTTTTTCATACTGATACCTATTATTCAAAGTGGATGAGCTTAGCGGACTTCAATTATTTAATGCGATTATAATATTTTTACCATACCCGATCGATGCTCAATTTACACTAGCACCTGTACGTATTATAAAAAAATATTAGCCTATAAATGAAATGGGATTCGGTCTTTTTAGTTGAAGCATACTTGTAGTTGTCGGGATCGCGTAACTTTATTTTAAGGTAAACCACTTGGCGTATATTTCTCCCAATTTTTCATGACCTCTATGACTTGGGTGGAAGCAATCAAAAGCGACATCTTCAGATTTTAGGTTCATTTTTCCTGGGAGGTTACTGAACTTGACATTGGAGTACTGTTCCATAGCTTCATTGCTTTCTTCTTTTATGACCTGATTGAATTCAGCAAATACTTTTTCAGCATCTTTATAGAATAGCCTCTTACAAAATTTTTGTCTGAATTTGGTGCATGACAGAGTTTGGGAGTACTTATGACTGTAGTTAAGAAGTTGAGGTAAAGGGGGAATATCAGCTATAAATATATTAGACTCAGGGTGTTTTTTAAATACCTCATTTAGAAATTTTTTGTAATCAGTTCTAAACTTCTCAGCTGTTTTCTCTTTGCAATAGTCATTTCCACCAATTTGAACCAAAACATACTCGGAAACTTTCCGTGATTTATAGATATCTTGAATTTCTACCTGAAATTCCTCTAAATGATCAGTCCTGCCTCCCCATTTTGAAAATAAAAACACTGGTATATCAGCTGTGCTTAGTCCGTGTTGTTCAGCTATTTGGTGACGTAAACCCCAGTTCAAATCGGTTGTCATTGCAGAGTACCGATATTCAGAAAATTGAGATTGATAATCTTTCATGGAAAATTTACTGCCTAAGAACATTCGATTGAAGCGATCGAGGGTTACACCAGATATGACTAAGCCAAGAGTTGTAGATGCTAGGACTCCTGTTGATAAGCTATCTCCAAAAATAGAAAGAGCTGGACCACTTCCGTTGTGTCCGTTATCAAATTCTTCTTTTTGATTTGAAGATCCAATATACACACGGCATGTATTTAAAAAGATAAGAACTAATGAAATGTTGAGTAATTTTGGGGCCACTATTACCAAGCCAAGCCTACATGCAGCATAAGAATCCTAAACTGCATTTCAAAATTTTTAACTTGCTTCCCAATAACAGGGAAATAGATTGCAAACCAATCAGCACCGATAAAAAAGTTATGCCAATTCCATCGGTTGCCTATCGCGAAATCTAGTCCGTAATCTGTTGAATAAAGTATCTTTTTATCATCAATAATACTATTTTTATAATCAATAGTATCTCCTTCTCTGTATGATGTAAGCATTGTCAAATATAAGCTATTGTCAACAAACCTTGTTAAGCCAAAGCCAATCATAGAGGAAGAGCCTGTAACTGTATCATTTTGTTCTACATAGTTTATATGAATCAATAAATCCGGGTTAATATAAGCACCCATACTCATCCAATAAGCTATCAAGCCAAGACCGGATGAAATGTAGAAATCCTTTCCTTCTCTCAAATACTCACTACTGTCTTGGTAAACAGTGTATGGTCGATCAATAACAAGCTTCCCTTTATAGGAATAGACCTCTGTATCTTTTGCAAGAAGTGGTGTAAATTTGAGAAAGGTTAAAACTATAATGAACTTTTTCATAGCATTATTATAACACCAAACTAAGATTTATTAGTAAGTCATAATTTATAGGTAGTGTCTGGTCGGAAACTAAATTCTTGCCTTTGCAACTCAGTTTTTTTTATCGCGGTTGAAATTAATTTTAAAAAATCTTCTTATTTTCCAGTGATAAGTGAAAAATACCATATTTTCGGCAATTAAATATCTTCG
>JBGCDR010000373.1:0-5605 GCA_045105515.1 Oligoflexales bacterium | reverse complement strand
CAATAGGAGGTATTAAAATATTCAACGCAGCTTCTTCAAAGTTAAGAGTCAGAATTGATAAGCTTCGTGATGAAATAGGTTACGCAGCAGCAGGTCTTTGGAACTATAAAATAACATAAATTAAGCTACCAAAGGGTTTTGTCAATTGTTAGACAACTCTAATGGTTCATTTGTCATTGAAGGATGATAGGGTATCTTTTGCTCCCACGCTAAAATGGACGGTTACTATAAATCTGTGTCATCCCGAGTAAAGTCGAGGGATCTCAGGTATTTATGAAAAGGCCTATCCATTGCAGTCAAGGTAACATGGTATTGAAATTGACTTTTGGGTAATGATTAGAGTAGGTAAGGAGCCTCTCGTAATTATCAAGATCTTGATATTCGCATTTCTATTATTTTTATCGCTTTAAATCAGATACTTTATTAGTTCATCTACTCAATTCTATAGAAAAAATATCAGTCAAAGATCTTGTTTAAAAAATATCATAAAAACAGTTAGATACAGAATTTGATGATGTTTTGTATGCATCTAGTTAGAAATATCCGATAATTTATTTATACAACGGACTAAACCTCCAGAGGGAAACATGATTAACTGGGCCTTGACGCTATCAATACTTCTTTTAGTGAATTCTCAACTTCAGATAGATGATTCTGAAGAGGAGATTGTAGCGGAACGACCTACTACGATTTCAGGCTCTCAATAGATATTTATGCAATAATTACTCTGGGTCTTATCACTTCTGTTCATGTGTATGGAAAGTAAAGGGTTTCTTCAGACGAGATATCCAAATTCAGGACAAATATATATTTATCTTCCACAGACTTGTCTTTGCAACTGCCGGTAACGGTCACGAAAGTCCACGTAATATCTCTCATTCCGTTCGCTATCGTTTTCAACAAGCTGGCTTTGATTAGTCTTTATCGAACTAGAGCCAGACCTGATTTCTGTGCCTCCTGTTTTAACTTTGTCGTAAGATTTAGTCTTATAGCGCACACTAAAGCGAAAGTTTTTCCCACTTGTTCTCACCACTGTGATTCTCTGATATCTCTTGTTGAGTCGATACCCCCCTATTTGCTTATATGCAGTCTGAAGATCATCTTTGGCCATTGATTTGATCTCAAAATCTTCAAGTAGTAAGTTCTTCCGTATTTTCTTTATATTTGTATTCCTGCAGGTAGTAAGGCTGATTATCTCACTTTCTGGCATTGGAGTTGCACAAGATGTTAGTAAGATTAAGATAATTATAATAATCATATGAGCCCTCGTTGCAGCGAATAAATTGATTAAATTGGCGTTAATTCCTCTGAGTTGTTATCGGCAAAAATCAGAGGAAATAAATGCTCTAAATCTTATCAATTTTTAGAATCTTACAAATCTTCAGACTGTGGTTGTTCAAATTCTTGCTGATTCAGGTGAGTATTAATTGGCATTCATTGGTAAGCACAATGGTAATTAAAAAAATGACCCCTTATAAATTGGGGAAGAAAAAATAATTATTTTTGCTTGAGAATATAGGCTTTGTTTTCCAACATTTGTGGAACAATGATCGAATTTGTACCTCGGACTAAGCCAATATCAGCCAAACCTTGCTTACCTTGGTGTATCAATGATACTTCACCTTTTTGGTTAACCTTAAAGATTTTGCCATGTACCCAATCACTTACAAGAAAGTCTCCTGATGATGTCATTTCTAAACCATCCAGGTTTCCGAATTCCTTAGTAAGAGGAGTGATGTTCTTATTGTCTAAATTGACCTTAAGCAGACGTCCAGACTTTTTGGTTGCAAAGGTAGTTTTGTCGATTTCGCGGCCCCAAGAGGCAATAAAGAGATTATTGCCTTGAATATATAGGCCATTAGGAAGCTCCTTAAGTGCGGAAGCAGTCAAAAAGACCGATACTTTCTTTTTAGCAATTTGATATACTTTGCCGTTAAACATATCGGAAACATAAACTATGCCATTTTTATCAATGGCAACATCATTTAGAAACTCTGCTCCCTTGATTGGGTATCTTTTAGTAATTTTTGCTGAAGGAATGTGAATTTCAACGACCTGATCAATATCTGCTACATACAGTAAATCATTAAATGATCTAATCCCTTTTGGAGCATTTAATCCTTCTACCCACTTTTCTTTTTGCAATATTCCTTTTCCATTCAGGATACTAATCCAGCCTTTATTATCCTTACCAACCGGACTACCAACTATATTTGAAACAAAAATCTGTTTTGTTTTAAGGTCATAGTATGCAGATTCAGGATTGCTTAACTGAGAAGCTTCTTGAAGCTTTGCTAACTTAACTGCTTTTTTCGCAATTAAATCAGGTGAATAAGAGAAGATTAAAAGAATAGTTATTAAGGAAATACTTAAAATTTTCATAATTTTTCTCCATTTATTTTATAAGATCAATCAAACAGTTATATATCTATTCGGCTAGAAATAACAAAACTTTAATATTAACATTAAATAAATTATATCAGTAAGTTATAATCATAGTATATCTAAAATTGAGTAAATATACAAAATATATCCAGGCTATATAGGAAAATTATGACAAATTTATAATAAATAAATTTTAATTCCAGCCGATATATAATAAAAGGAAAAGGAAGAATTAGGAGATAGGATAGGATGAAAAAATCGAGGTTTAAGGCCATAGTCAAAGAAGTAGATGTAGGCCAGTTTTTAAGTTACAGACGGTATCTTGATATCATCTATGATTTGTGTAAACAAAAAAGCAACTACTATTCTTACCAAGACTTTTCAACAGACCTTGGTATCGGGACTTCAAATATCGCTTATTCAGTGATTCATCAGAAGCGCAAGTTAACTGATAAAAATAGAGAAGCTATCATTTCCCATCTAGGGCTTACGAATGTAGCTAAATGCTTTTTCGAAGCACTAGTAAACTATGAAGACGCTGGGGACAAGGTAAAACGCTACCAAGCATTAGATAAACTTGTCTATGTTAAGAAAAAGGAAGGCATGCCTCCTCAAAGTCAGATGATTCTCGATTATTTTTCCGAGTGGCAGCATCATATGGTGCTTCAGATATTAAAGCTTCCTTTACCATCTTATAAGCCAGAATATATTGCTAAACAATTGAATTGTTTAACTACAAAAAGAGTGGAAAAATCATTGTCTTTTCTTGCTGAGCATGGAATCATTAAAAAGATTCCGAAGGGAGATGGATGGCAAATTTTTGATCCTATTTCGGAAGAGAACACTGATATTTTGAACTTAGCTAAGCTACATCATCTGCACACTAGTTTAGACAAGGCCGGAGAAGCACTTCTAGCTAATGCCCCTAAAAACCGTTTTTTTGAGGCTGCGACTATTCCTATAAGTTTTGAGAACAAAGAAAAGTTATCCTTAGAAATTAAAAAATTTTGGGAAGTAATTAATTCGTTACAAGCAAGCGAAGGTGAGGGGCAAGAACTAGTTCAAATAAATATTCAATGCTATTCCCCGGTGACGCAAAAATGAAATTTTCAGTCGCTAATTAGGTAGTCTACAGAGATGACTACCCGAGCAATTTTTTGGATTTGTTCTCTTTCTGGAACTCCGCTACTCTCTCCTTTGAAAGAGAAGTATCCTTGAGAAGCATGCCGAATCGACCCTACCTTACTTTGGGAGTCCTGAGCAAACTTTTCAGCTGCTTTACGGGCATCCTGAGTTGCTTCTTCAATCATTTTTGGTTTTATGGAACTTAGATTTGTGAAAAAATATTGAGGGTTGTCCCATCCTGATAATGCGACTCCTCGGGTTAGTAATTCTCCAGAATTTCTAGCTACATCCTGAATCGTTCCCACCTCTTTACTGACAATGACTACAGAGTCACTGACAGCAAAACTAATCTTGGCTGTTTGGTAATTGCTGCGATCTTGAACTCGGGGCATACCAGGACGAATATCTTGCTTTTTAATGCCTGATTGCATGAGGTAGTCAAGCACCTGTTTCCGATCATTAGAGTTTTGCATGATTGCTTTTTCTAAATTGTCACCAAAGGAGTCAAAGCTTATTTTCCAGGTTCCTTGGTTTGCAGAAACCGGACGTTCCGCAAGTCCTTTTACTGCTACATAGCGATCTGATTGCTTTGCTTTAATAATTCCCAGTGCCATAATAGATCCCGTGATTGCTAAACCGCAGGCTAAAATAACCGAAGCTCCTAAGTTTGATCTGAGCGTGTTCTTTTTCATATAAGAGTCCTTTTAATTTAAAATTTAGGAACGCTGAGAAATTTAGTGAAAATTAGGGATAAGTCTATTTAAATTTCCTTCATATCAAGTTCAGATGTTCATAATTTAATTCTAAATAATCTGAGTAAATATCATAGTTCCCCTTGATAAGGTCTAACTTTTAACAGCATCTCTGGCAACTAAAATGTTAAAGGTACTTCTATATTTGCTGCAATGAAATCTAAATTTTTAGCCTCCAGCTGTGCATATCTATCCCTTGAAACCAGTAATACAAAGGTATTAAACTGACACTTATATATGAAGGTAAATTATAGATACAAGTAAAAATCACTACTTAACATTGCAGTTATAATATTTTGAATATTGATCTATAAATTATGGGACTTAAACACCCTTAATCTAAGTGCCTAATATTGCGTAATATTATTGAATTTGTGAAATTGTGAACAAAAGCCGACCATTTTGGCGTAAAAAGAATGGATGCTCAGACCTATTGATCCGACAAGTAGTTTAGTATTAACAAGCAGTGTGTATCAAACGGGGTAAAGATGAAAAAGCTTTCACTATTAATTTTCTTTGTAATGTTTGTTGGCTGTGGTCAAGAGAATGAAAGTCATAGTGTGGAATCTGGTTTGAACACTGAAAATATTAGTATAGACCTAGTTTTTAAAGATCAATACATTGTATGCTACCTTAGTGAGCAAACAGATCTCTCCTGCCGCAATAAAAACGAAGTATTTCCAATATTCATGAACCTGCAAGATGAGTCAGGAGAACAGACTATAAAGATTCTTCCAATGGAAGAGTTAACTGTGTCAGTTGATAATCTTAGCAAACTTGAGCGAAAGACAATTGAGCTTTGGGATGAATGCCGGCAACCTAACTCACCTAGTAGTTGTCGCGATCTTGATATTGACTAACAATAAACTCATCTACCTATTCCTCTTTTACCTTCATTTCCAAATCCTAATCGCAATTAGAATGTCGATGATTTAGTCGAGGTCCCAATAATATAGCGGAATTCGACAAGTAAAATATGAACATATAAGCTAATCTAAATTTCTATTTGTTTTTTCCCGATAAGTTTTATGCTTTTTAAGTAATGATCCAAAAAATTTAATAGATGGATTGGTTCCGGCCAGCCGGATCTAGTTTCAATGATTTCTTGTAAGGTTTCGTCGTAACTACCAATCCTACCATTGTTGAATCAGTAGCGCAGATTTTTTAAGATCACATCAGTAGTTTTTATTTATTTACGACAAGTCAGGGTTGATTCAAGTAAGCTTTTAACCAAATTTTGAAGTACGTTAAAATGGGTTCAGCATATTTTTTTAACAAAATTTTTGTTGTCAAAAATATTTGAGATGTATTTTTTTGACTATTCAAGCATAATCTAACAATGG
>JBGCDR010000372.1:0-16583 GCA_045105515.1 Oligoflexales bacterium | reverse complement strand
AAAACTTAAGATTTTTCTCTTATTAGCTCTTAAACACATCTTAGGAAGGGGAATTTTGATGAAAATATTTTTTTCAAGCACAAATTTGTTTTGAATTCTGGACGGCAAGATTATTTTTGCATTTTCTTATTGAATTCAAGTCCTGAGTATGCCTCCATGCCCAGTAGTCCCCAAAGGACGTCGGAGCATCCCCCAAATATCCTCCATTTACTTGGGGGATATCCCCATACAAGCCTTCTAGGAAGCCTTAGAGGATGACGGGAAATGCAAAAATTCGGATTTGGGTTAGAGATTATCGGTCCGTTCGACTCTCGATGTCAGGGGGATTATTTTATAACCAACACTGAGCTATCATGCTGTATTCATTGGTATAATGATTTTTTGCTAGGTATTAGGAAATGATGAGTATGAAAAATTTTGTATAATAGTAATAATATGTTATTGTTCAATTTTTTTTATTGGCTTTTTCACAACATTATGGCATATTGGGCGATCGCTTCCTTTAGAATGAGATATCCTATGAGCACTAGAACAAAATTTGACATATCAGCCCTTCACTTTGTAATTCTGTTGTGGGGTGCTTCCGGCCTTGTTGGAGATAGTATTTCCCTGTCCTCAGCAGGAGTTGTGTTTTATAGATCATTTTTTGCCATGATCGCTATGGTTGCTTACTGCTTTCTCTGGAAAAAAGAAAATCTGGATATACCAATAAAGGAAGCACTCGCTTTGACAGGTTCTGGGTTGATATTGGGAGTACATTGGTGGTGTTTTTTTCAGGCAATCAATGTTTCAACCATATCCATCGGTCTGATTTGCTTGTCTGCAACCTCATTTTTTCTTTCAATTCTTGAGCCTCTTTATACCCGACAGAGGATGAAAAAATCAGAGATCATCATGGGTATATGCTGCGTCTTAAGTCTTACTATGATTTATAACTTTGAACTAGCATATGTTTTGGGAATTCTCCTTGGCCTTGGAGCAGCCTTTTCCGATTCAATTTATTCCATTATGACTGGTCAGTTAGTTAAAAGTCGTAGTAGTTCCTTAATCACTGTTTTTCAGATGTTCGGCTCCTGTATCAGCGCTCTTGCTCTTGGGAGTTTTTATGAGCCAGTGCAAGCTATGTTGGCTATACCTTCTGGTAAAGATTTACTTGGCTTACTTTTTCTTGGTCTTGTATGCTCGGCCTTCGCAATGGCAATTTACATAGACTGCCTTAAAAGGCTTTCTACTTTCACAGCTGTTTTGTCATTAAATATGGAGCCTGTTTACGGAATATTACTTGCGCTACTTGTCCGAGGAGAGACGGAGTATATGTCTCGGGGCTTTTATATGGGAGCTCTAGTTTTGATTGGCTGTGTTTCCACAGATCTTTTTTTGAAGCATGGAAGCACGAAGCATCTTAAAGCCTAGTTTCCAGATTCTTTAGAACCTTCAACATTACCATTCTGATAAAAAGTGGCAGTAGCTGTTTTAGTGCCTTCTGGGTTTTTGCACCACTTGTGATAATCATCAGCACGGAGTAGGCAACGATCTTGGTCAGCTTCTGCATTTTGATAGGTGTCAAAGAAAGAGCCAACTCGCTTAGGATACCGGTCGCATTGACTTAACTCAACATCATCCACTTGTAGTTTCTTTGCTGGCAATTAAATTTCCATCTTTGTAGAAGCTAGCTTTTGTCGGGTTTTCAAAAGTGTTTCCACACCAGCGATGATATTCAAAAGAACGTTTCAAACAGCTTGCCTCATCAGTATCAGCACCTCGATGATAGTCGGTGAATTCGCCAGCCCATTGGCTACGTATCTCGCAGGTAGCCTGTGAAATAACGCAACTTGTGCTTGTGTCTTTTTCACTAATCAGCTCACCATCTTTATAGAACTTAGCTGAGGTAACCGTATCATAAGGGTTCTGACACCATCTGTGGTATTCTTTCGCGCGCTTTAAACATCTTAGCTCGTTGCTATCTGCTCCTTGATGATAGTCTAAAAATTCACCCGAACGGTGTGCCCTAGCAGCACACTGATCTTGTTGGATTAAACAGCCAGATGTTGTGTCTTTGCTAGTAACTGCAACACCATCTTCGTAAAAGGTTGCAGTGGTCACATTGTCAAATGAATTCCCACACCATCTATGGATCTGACCTGCTCGTTTCATACAAAGATCGGGGTCTGTGGCAGTTCTCTGGTTCCAGTCAATGAGATTACCTACCTTTTGCGGGTGGTTAGTGCAGATATTTTGCTCGATGACACAAGCTGTGCGTGTATCTTTTTTGGCCTTCACTTCTCCTGATTCATAAAACAAGGCTGTCGTAACCTCGTCGTAAGTGTTTCCACACCAGCGGTGGTAATCACTAGCTCTTTTGAGACATCGAGCTTGGTCGGTGTCAGAGTTTTGGTGATAGTCGGTAAATGATCCAGCTTTTTTCGGTTGCTTCCGGCACACTTCTTGTTCGATCACGCAAGCGCTATCGTAAGTGCTCTTTGTAGCTTTCACCTCACCTTTTTCTACGAATTTGGCAATAGTAATTTCTGGATAACCGTTGCCACACCATCTATGAAATTCCTTAGCCCTAGCAAGGCACTTTGCTTCGTCCTTATCAGACCCTTTGTGATTGTCTAGGAAATTCCCAACTTTTTGAGGGTGCTTTAAACAAACATCCTGTTCGATCATACAACCACTAGTTGTATCGGTTTTAGATTTTACCTCACTACCTTCATAATATGTGGCTGAAGTAATTTCAGAAACTTGGTTGCCACACCATTTGTGGTAGTCAATTGCCCGTTTCATACAGCGTTCTTCAGATTTATGAGCATTTTGATGGTAATCCATAAAGGTGCCAACACGTCCTGAACGTAGTCGGCATACTTCCTGATTGATCTCGCACCCTGAAGTCTTGGTGGAAATCTGAGCTATGGATTCACCTTTTTGCATGAAGCGAGCAGTGACCTCTTGCATATAAGAATTTCCACACCAGCGATGGTATTCGTTTGCTCTTTTTAAACATACTGCTTGGTCTTTATGCGAACCTTTATGAAAATCTAGGAATTCTCCTACTCTGCTAGGGTGCTTATTACAAGCGGTTAACTCTATTTCACATGCACTATCATATGTGCTTTCCTCTGCAACAAGCTCACCTTGCTGAAAAAATCTCGAAACCACTGGCTGTTCATAGGAATTTTGGCACCATCTCGAAAACTCATGAGCCCGCTTCAAGCAAACTTCTTGATTGCTATCTGCTCCCCTATGAAAGTCGAGAAATTTACCTGTTCTTTCAGGGCGTTTTGTGCAGTGGTTCAACTCAATTTCACATGCGCTCTCCGCTGTGCTTTGTTCTGAAATTAAAGCACCATTTTGGTAAAACCTTGCAACGGTGGCATCTTCATAAGAGTTTCCACACCATCTGGCAAAGTCATTGGCCCTGCGCAAACAGCGAGTTTCATCTTTGAAGGCATTTTGATGGTAGTCTAAGAAAACACCTACACGATCTGGTCTTTTAGTACATACATTTTGCTCGATCATACAAGCTGTATTGACAGTTGTTTTTTCTACAAGTGTGCCCTTGTCGTAAAATTCGGCTGTGGTTGTATCACTTATATCATTTTTGCACCAGCGATGAAAATCAACAGCCCGTTTCATACATCGTTCGATATTCTGGCTAGAGTTTTGATAGGAATCCGCAAACGTACCAACCCTTTTTGGATGTCTTGTGCACATATCTTGGGTGATGTAACAGCCATTTTTTTCAACGATTATTTCTGGCTTAGACTCTGCTTCTGTGGTTTCTGGGTCGCTAGGATTTTCAGTTTCCTTGCTTTCTTCTTCTCCCTCTTGATCTTCATTCTCAGGTTTTTCTGGAAGTAAGGCGAGTGTTGCTTCTTCTTCGCTTGTTTGTTCTTCTGTATTTTCTTCTTCTTCCTCTTCAAAGGTAATTTCTATTTTTTCTTCTTTTTCGCCTTCTGATGAATCTATAGCTTTTGCTTCTTCATCTTCAGTCAAAACTTTGTTCTCAGGTATTTCTTTCGCTTCCTCTTTCGGTTTTAAAGCTGAGGAAAATTCTTCTTCTGGTGCAGCAGGAGCTGGGACGCTCTTCTGCAGTTTTTCTTTCTTCTCTGCAACATTTTCTTTAGCTTGAGGGAGCTTAGCCATAAGTTCCTTGAGAGCTGCGCAGTCAGCTTGAGTCTCGTCGCACCTTAGCAACTTATCTTTTAATTCATCGTTAGCAAGAATCGAAGCTAAGATCTTCTTTTTAGTTTCTATGTCATTTTTTTTCTTTTTTAGTTCTCTGATAGCTTTTTTCTCTTCGGGGCTCCAAACAGCAACAGCCTTATCCAAGCCCTTTTCGCTTAATGTATCCTCGATTTGTTTTTCTAATTCCGCAGGATTTGAATCCTTCGCCAATCCCGGGATTTCTTTTTCAACCAAATTTATTTTATCTTCCCAAGACTGATCGTCAGAGCCTTCACCTAAGAATAATTTCTTTGATCTTTGTTCAAAATAATCAGCTGAGATCGAGGGATCTCCATTTTCTGCGGATTTTTTTAGGATATCTTCAACCAAGGTTTTATTTTCAGCTATAAAATTCCCTGTGAGCTCAAGTATAGCTTGGATGATTGCATCAATATCGTTTATATCAATATTTCCATAGTCTTTAATAGAATCCTCAAGATTTCTCTGAGTCATAAGAGCAATTTCGTACATACCAAAATAGTCAAATTGATTGTTTTTTATTAACTCTAATCCAGTTTTATCGTTAGCAGCTCTTAAGAACATTTGGGCAGCAAGGTTTGAAACATCATCTAAGACTACTTCCACCTCTTCAGTTTTCGTTTCACTGCCAACAGGAGGTACTACGGCACTAAGTGTATCTCCTGCATCATTCTCCAGAATTCCTTCAACTAATAAGCTACTGCTATATTCTACTTCCACAGAAAAAGAACCATCGTAAGACGCCTCTGTGCTTGTTACCATTTCATAACTCACACCAGAAGCAGAAAGTTCTAACTGTTTGATATTGATTTTTATGGGATCAGAATTGACAAGACCAAAACCAATTTGGTTTCCAGTCGTTAATTTCCCATGCAGTAATATTGTCGTAGGTTTTTGTGGAGCAGTGGTACGGGCCTTCTTAACATTGTTGGCCAAGACCTTACCGGCTTCTTCTTCAACAGAAATCTCTTGTTGGTCTTCATCTTTTGGAGCGACACCACAAGAACTTATCAAGAAAGATAGACTGAACCCAATTATTTTAGAAGTGAACTTCATCGTTATAATCCTAATTCACAAAAAACATTTAGTACAATATCTTGAAGCGACCATCTGGGTCTTTTGTTGAATTTTATATTATTTCTTCATTATTTCAGGTTATTGTTGGAGAGATTAAAAAATTTGTAAAATATTACATTAGCTCAATGAGCAGGCCATGTTTGGGGCAGTAGTAATAATGTTACCATTTGGTCATAAATGATGGATAAATAAAGTTTGAATGCAGTATCAGCTAGTTAAGGATTAACATTGATAAATCAAAAATCCCAAATGGTATAAGGTATCTTTTAAATAGTGTCAATTTGATTTAAAGTAATAGTAGCTTAAGGTTTTTTTGGAGGGAAGCATGCTAAAAGAAGGCCCTTACAAATACCGGCAGGTTATGAGAAATCTTGATGTTTTGAATGTGCGGGGACACGCTCTAAAAACATTGTTAAAAGTGGTTAAGGTTTTTATGAACCGAAATCCAAAAATGCCAATTCCTGCCCTTAGAAGAAATATGGAAAGAGTTCTCCATTTGTACAGCTTATCGGTTCCAAAGCCAAAATACCCTATCAAGATTGAGCATATGTATGCTGAATGGGTACTAGACAAACAATGTACTTATGATAAAGCCATATTATATTTCCATGGTGGTGGTTACGCTCTTGGTTCGTGCAATACCCATAGGAGTCTGGTTAACCGGATTGTTCAAAAATCCAAGGTTAAAGCGCTTCTGGTTGAATATGCTCTTGCTCCCGAATCTCCTTTTCCATCTGGATTAAATGATGCTCTCCTTGCGTATGAGTGGCTGATAGCTCAGGGTTACCAGGCAAAGGATATCATTCTTATGGGAGACTCCGCTGGTGGTGGCCTTGCCCTTAGCTCGTTTCATGGTGTTAAAGCGAGGGGTTTACCAACACCTGGAGGTTGTGTGTGTCTTTCCCCTTGGACTGATTTGAATTGTAACCGTAAAAGTTTTGAAGCTAATCAGAAAACTGACATGATTGTGAATCATTCCATTGCTTCGCGGCTTGCAAATAATTATGTAGGTGACCAAGGTTATGACTTTTCTCATCCGCAAATATCTCCGATTTTTGGTGATTTTGCAAACTGCCCCCCGATCTTGATTCAAGCAAGTTCTTCTGAGGTCCTTTATGATGACTCAAAGGATCTGGTAAAATTGCTAAAAGACCAGGAATTGCAAGTTACTTTTCAGGTATGGAAAGATATGCCACATGTCTGGCAAATTTTTTCTGATATTATTCCCGAAGGTCGAGAGGCAATAGAAAATATTGCTCAATTTGTTAGGCATACGCTCGGACTTGAGATTTTTGAACAAAAATCAGAAAATCTTGTAAAAGAATCGCGTTCTTTCCAAACAGAGTTTTCTAATTTTTAGCAAATCTAATACGTTTCAAAAAGAATTACCCCATAATCATTCTCAAAATTAGGCATAGTTTTTCAATGTGTTACCAAATTTTAGCTCTGCTTTAAAATAAAAATCCCAATTTTATTTTCTAAAATATCCTCTTAGGCATCCGAAGACTTGAATGCGAAATTCGTCAGACTAGCGAATTGATCTCTGCACTTTGTAGAAAGGGGAAACAACTTTGGATTTGCTAAAGCGATTTAAAGATTTACCCATTGTAAAACGAATGCTCTTGATAGTAGCTATCCCCTGCTTTTCATATGCGATTGTTTCTGTTGTAGAAATTAAAAATTATTGGTCGGAATATGAAACTGCAAATGTGATGGAAGCGAATAATGACGGGATATTACATATGTCTAAGGTCATTGAAGATCTACAAAAGGAACGGAGTTTGAACAGTAATTATGTTTCGGGACAAAAACTAGAAGTGATTAATTCACAAAATGAAGATACTGATGCAAGCATTGAAAAACTTCAAGCTTTTCTTGATAGTTACCCAGTCAAAATAGCTGCTGAAGATGTATCCATACAACTAAATAATATTGCGGTATTGAGAAAAGCGCTTGATCGCAAAGATTCCACCGCTGATATTTTGCGTTACAATCGTCTTATAAAATCTTTGATTAATCTTGAAAAATCTACTGCAAGTTATGCATCAGCAGCAATTGGGTCTAAAATTAGGAGCTTTTTAGTTTTAGAGTCAGCTCGGGAGAATGCAGATTTACTAAGTGTTAACTTATCTAAAATATTGTCAGAAGATCTTCCAATCGACGAAGCTAGATTTCAGAATATCCTAAGATTTAGAGCTGGCGTCAATAGTAATTTAAATTCTGAAGCCTTAGATTTGTCGCCTGAAGCAAGCAAGCTTATAAAGGAAAGCTGGGATCAGCCCCATTGGAAGAATGTCGGTCAAATATTTAAGACTGTTATTACTTTGGCCAATGAGGGTGGATACGGTGTAACAGAAACCTCGTTTAACTCTGTCATGGGCCGTGTCAAAGAAGATATTAAAAGTCTAATAAATATCGAGCTTGAGGCAATCGTAGCTGAAACCTCATCAGAAAAAAGTGGAGTTGTTGATGATTTGATCCTAAATTTGTTAGGAATGTTGGCAAATCTCTTTGTGATTTTATCTAGCTTGATCCTCGCATTGAGGCATCTAAGAATGCAGTTAGGTAAACTAACCAGCGAAATGGATCAGTCAACAAACAATGTAGCTGATACCTCTTCTAAACTTTTTGCAACTAGCCAAAGCCTAGCCTCAGTATCACAAGAAACTGCAGCTGCTTTACAGGAAACGGTTAGCTCAATGTCAGAGATGAATTCTATGGTGTCCCGTACCAGTGACAAGTCCCGAGAAACAAAGCTTGCGTCTGAGGAAATTGGCATGCGAGTTGGCAAGGCGTCAGACACAGTTGGAGAAATGGTGGTTTCCATGGAAGCTTTGTCGCGTTCCAATGAGCAGCTGAGTGAAGTTAATAAAGTGATCAGATCTATTTCAAAGCAAACAAAAGTAATAAACGATATTGTATTTAAAACTCAGCTACTTGCTGTTAATGCTTCGATTGAAGCTGCTAAAGCAGGTTCCCAAGGAAAAGGTTTCGCAGTTGTCGCAGATGAAGTCAGTAAATTGGCACAATTGTCTGGAGATGCTTCAGAAAAGATATCTTTGCTCTTAGATGAAAGTGAAGACAAGGTGAATGCAATTACAAAAGAGGTTAGTCGTCGAGTTAATCGCGGTAGTAGCACCGTAGATTCGGTCAAGGCTGTTTTCTCAGAAATTAGTGATCAAGTTAAACAAATAAAGCAGCTTTCTGATGATATGGCCCAGGCTTGCGAAGAGCAAAGCTTTGGAATTGAACAAGTTACAAGTGCTGTTGCTCAAATAGACAAAGCTACCCATGTAAATACTTCTGAAGCTTACTTGGTTGAAAAACAATCTTCTGGCCTAAAACATGATAGCAGAGGTTTACAAATCGTAACTAGAGAGCTTCTTAACGTATTATTTGGTAATGACAAAATGTCAGACAAAGAAGAATCTAATGAAAATTCTAAAAAAAATGGTGGTTCTGGAATACAGAGACCAAAAAAACCTAATATTGCAGTAAGTCTGGAAGCAGTAGCAAGCAGTGCTACTGATAATGACGACAGCGAAAATCTTGCAGATCATGAGTCTTTTCGTCCAGCTTCCTAGGGGGAAAATCTTATGAGCATGGAATCAAGTCTAATAGAAATATTTCGTGCTGAGGCCGATGAGCTTTTTGAAAAATGGGAAGCTATCTGCCTAGAACTAGAGTCAGGTAATCTAGGTTCAATTGATGAATTTTTTAGAGTTGTTCATACTCTAAAGGGTTCATCAAAAGCAGTTGGGCTCAACGATTTTGGTTCTTTTGTTCACCAAATAGAAGATATAATAACAGGATGTATTAACCAGGGAATCCAGATTGATACAGATGTTTGCCAAATATTTATAGATGCCTATGATATACTGAATGATTGGCTAGCCAATGAAAACGGTGATGAAAAGCGACTTGCTAGAGTTAAACAGCAAATTAATAAAGTTTTGGGAGCATCCGCCAAACTAGATCTTTACGAGGACAAAAAAAGTTCCACACCTCATGAAAAAACTTCTCCCGAACAATCAGAAAATCAGACGCTCCATTTCTTTGCTGACGATGAAAAAGTATCAAAAGATGCTGATATATCTGTTACAATTCAAAAGAAAGCAACCAAGCGTAAGGAAAAACACCAAACAATCAGGGTTTCTAAAGATCGTATCGATAAACTATTGCAAATTATTGGCGAGCTGTCGGCTCATCTCTCAATTGTTGAAGGTCAACAGAATTTGAGAAAAAACCATTCTGAAATCGAAAAAACAGCGTTACAAAGCTCGCTAAAATATCTCCAATCTCTTGAGGAGATAGGACTTTCTCTTAGTTTACAACCCATTGATAGCTTATTTCAAAAATTAGAAAGAGCTTGTCGTGATGTAGCAAGGGTCAGTAGTAAGAAAATCTCTATCATAAAAGTCGGGCAAGAAGAGGAAATCGATAAAACTATTTTGGAAAGAATAACTGATCCTCTTGTACATTTGGTAAGAAACGGAGTAGATCATGGGATTGAAAGTCCGGATAAGCGTTTAAAACTAGGGAAGGACCAATCTGGAACCATTATTCTCCATGCACAGCACGATGCTGGTACCATTGTTTTAACAATTTCTGATGATGGAAGCGGCATTCATACAGAGGCTGTTAAAAAGAAAGCTTTAGCTAAAGGGATGATAAAACCCAAGCAAAAAATAAGCCGGGATCAAATTCTCAGATTGATTCTAGAGCCAGGTTTTTCAACCCGAGAAGAGGTGACTGAGATATCTGGTCGAGGTGTTGGAATGGATGTAGTTAAAACAACAGTTCAAGATCTTGGTGGAAAAATAGATATTGATTCCTCAGAAGGAATGGGAACTACATTTATCATTACAATTCCAACCAATATCACTTTAGTTGAATCCTTAATTATCTCTGATAATGGAGCAAATTATGGAGTCCCGCTAAGAGATTGCTCTGAAGTTCTCAATCTTAATGAAATAAGAATCGAAAAAAATAATTGTGGTAGGGATTGCATTGAATGGAAGGATAAGGTTATTTCACTGCATCGACTAACTGACTTTTATGCTAGTAGGCCTTTGAGTAAGAAATCTGAAGATCAATTTCAGAGGCTTGCTATATTAAGTTATTTTGATGGTGCCTATCTAGCCTTGAGTTTTAATCAAATGGTAAGCAAGAAAAAACTCTTTGTTAAGCCCTTGCAGGGTAAATTTGAAAATATGATCGGTGTATCGGGAATGACTATTCTACCAGATGGAAATGCTGGTTTAATGCTCAATATCAATGAAATAGCCCAGAATTTCCACAAGCAGTTTAGAAAGGTAGCAAATGGTTGAACAAGGCTTTGTTCTATTTGAAGAAGAAGATAGTTTGCAAAAACCTTCAGAGTTGGATTCTTCTAGGGAAATAGAAGATATTCGTTATCTCGTTTTTTCAGTTGTAGATGTAGTATTTGCTACACCATTGCTAGAAGCAAAAGAAGTCATTGAAATGGTTGATTATCAAAGAGTTCCAAATACGACAGAGTATTTTTTAGGCATTGCCAATGTAAGAGGCGATGTCGTTGGCATTGTTGATCTGCAAAGTATGCTGAATATTCAATCGCTTGAAAAAGATCAGGATAGTAAATGTAAACCTGTATTAATTGTATTCAAAACTGCTCATGGCCTACTAGGAATTAAAGTGGATGCAATAAAAGGGGTTAAGAATATAAGTGCGAATCAGATTGATACGGAGCCGCATATTAAAGCTCGTGTTGCCCATGAATATCTTCTAGGGGTAGCAAAAATGAGTGAACAATTGATTTCAGTTATAGAGATTAAAAAAATCTTATGTGATGATGATATGCTCACTTTAAAAAGGTCTATGGCCTCATGAACGGTTTACAAATATCGAATTTTACCGAGAAAGAAAAAAAGGAAATATTTGAACTTGTATCGGGTATTGCAGGAACCAATAAAGTTGCCCTTGATAAACCTGATATTTTTTTAAATAATGTCCAAAGGAGAATGTATGCAAATAACATCATACATCTTAAAGACTACATTAATTTCGCTCAGAAAAATTCAGTTGAATTTGGTCATCTAGTTTCTTCTCTTACTATCCATACCACTTATTGGTTTCGCGAATCGAAGCACTTCGTCAGCTTAGAGCAAGTATTGACCAAAATGGGAAGAAACAGAAGACTTGTCAAAGTCCTGAGTATGGGCTGTTCAAGTGGAGAAGAAGTTTACTCTATTGGACTTGTTTTGGAACATTATAGAAATATGTTTCCGGCATTTGATTATCATATTGACGGTTATGATATTGATCCTGTCTCAATTAAAAGGGCAAAAAAAGCCATTTACTCAAAATCAAGTCTAAGCCGAATTCCAGAAAAATATCATGCTTTTGTTATGCTAGGTAGTGGGGAAACGGAAGGACTTATGACGGTTTCATCTCATATAAGAAGCCGTTGCAATTTTAAGGTAGGGAGTGCCGTAAACTTTTCACAGCTAACAGATACAGTATATCAGATTATTTTTTGCAGAAATATGCTAATATATTTTAATGATAGAGAGATAGATCAGGTAATTCGAGGGTTTGTTGCTCGCTCCGATGATAATGCTTTTCTCTATATAGGTCATAGTGAAGATATTAGCCAATTTTCTCATGGTCTAAATAGAGCGTCAGGTTCTCTTTACAGAAAGCGTATTCGCCTACATGATAAGAAAAGCTCTAAAAATGAAAATGATCTTAAAACTCCAAAAGTAAAAAAAGATGTTCTGATCGTTGACGATTCTAGGACTATAAGAGCGACAGTAGATGCTATTATAGGAGAAGAAGGCCTTAGTTGTTTGTCAACATCAACTGCCTTAGAAGCAAGTGAGGCCTTAGAACACTATGAATTTAAATTAATTATCCTAGATTTGAAACTACCTGATGAACGTGGAGATCAGTGGTTAATGGCCAAGCGGAAGGCAGGATGTTCAATTCCTTGTATTATTATTACAGGTGCTGGGAAAAATGAAAGGAATGAAGTCCTTGGTGTGCTTGGAAAAGCAGCTCAAGATCTATTTATGAAGTCATCCTTAACTGATGAACGTGATAAATTTAAGGAACGGATAAATAGTTTTGTTCACAGCAATGAGCTTTTTTACTATGCACCTAAAACACCCGTAGTATTTATAGATGATGAAGAAGAAATTTTAAATATATTTTCCGAAATTATTAAAGCCAGGGGTTTTGAGATAAAAACCTTCTCAGATCCATTAGAAGCGCTAGAATTTTTAAAGAATAATCCAGCTCACTGTGTGTTCTTGGATCATAGTATGCCTAGAATGACTGGCGAAAAACTCTACTGGGAGCTTGGGAAGTATTCCAGGGGTGAACCACTAATTTTGATGAGTGGTGACCCAGAAGCTAAGAATTTGGCATATACAAAGCATGTTTTTAGAGTTCTTGATAAACCTATTGATACCCATAGCTTAGTCAACGCTATCAATGATGCTACCTATGAAAAATATATGGGTGCTCTAAGGAAATTCGATAAAAAAAATCTTATTCAACCTAGTTTAGTCATAGTTGGTGCGAGTACCGGAGGTCCACAAGCTGTAGCCCAGGTATTAAATAATCTTGGTGAGTCTTTTCCTCCCATTATAGTTGTCCAGCATATTCAAAAAGACTTTCAAGAGTCTTTTGGTACGAATTTAGCTGCAAATACTGGTTTAAGTGTGGAAGCTGTAACTGACAAGCAAATTTTAAAGCCTAATATGGTTTATCTATCTGCACCCGATAAACATATCTTCGTCAATAGCAAAAATGGTAATCTTTATGCTCGGTTAGATCAAAGACCAGTTTATAAGGGACATAGGCCATGCATTGATCACCTATTTATGTCCGCTGCGAAAGTGGCTGTAGATTTGAATGTTATGGCGGTTTTACTAACAGGTATGGGAGATGATGGTGCAAAAGGTCTTCTAAATTTAAAAGAACAGGGAGCATATACGGTAGCTCAGTCTTATAAGAGCTCAACTGTATTTGGAATGCCTAGAGTTGCTATTGATTTAGGAGCAGCTGTTTGTATTGCAGATTTGATTGAAATAAATCAGATGCTCCAAATAATTAGTGATAAATAGTTGGGGGTGTAATGGGTCATATCGGGAACTATCAAACTAATCTATATTTATTAATTTTAGATGTTCAAGGTTCCATCCATTTTATGAGTGATAATTTTAAGAGTAAGCTTGCAAAGGATGGGGAAAAAAAATCTCATGATGGGAAAGTTTATGAACTATTAGATAGCCCTTTGCATGCTGAAATGGATGCTATTCTAGCTGGAAATTCAGAAATCAAAAATAAAATGATTTCTTTTCATGGACAGGGCCTGTTGTTTTTGCAATGCTCGATTTTCCACTGTAAAGATAGAACTATAATTGTGGGTGAAGATCCAAGTGAAGTAAATAATTTTCATTTAATCCAGAAAATCCAAAGTCTTGGAAAAATCGGTGGATGGGTATTAGACGTGAAAACCATGTCTACTTATTGGACAGAACAGACCTATGAGATTCATGAATTACCACCAAGTACTCCAATACTTACTTGGATGGGAATTGATTTCTATCATCCAGATTATGGGGCCCAGATAACTGAATATGTAGATCTTTGTATTAAAAAATCTCATTGTTTCGATGACATCTTGAAATTTATAACAGCAAAAAAAAATGAAATTTGGGTCAGAGTTACGGGGTCACCTGTGAAAGATGAAAATGGAAAGGTAGTGCAAATAATCGGCACCTTTCAGAATGTAGATGGATACGTCAGGTTGTCAGAGGAATTAGCAGAAAAAACCGGACAGCTCAATGATATATTGGATAATTCTCCTGGGATTGCCTATCAGATTCATCTCGATAATAATGGAAAAATATCTTTTCCTTACGTTAGTCCTAAAGCTTTTGATTTTTATGATATCAAGCATGAAGATTTCGAAAAAAATCCGTCATTAATGTTAAATATGGTTCATGAAAGTGACCGTGATTTAGTTCGAGAAAAAATTTTGGATTCAGCTATAAAAAATGAGATGTTTGAGTGTGAAGGAAGAATTGTAACTAATTTGAACGAAGTCAAAACTGTCAAGGCAACGAGTGTTCCGAGAAATAATAAGGATGGTTCTGTAACTTGGAATGGGATTGTTATGGACATCACCAAAGAAAAAGAAATGGAGAAGGAGCTAAATCATCAGAAAAAACTTATAGAATGTTCCGCAAGGTTAGCTTCACTTGGAGAAATATCTGCTGGTATCGGGCATGAAATAAATACTCCGTTAGCTATCATTTTATTAAAAATTGATGAGATCAGGGAGCAGTTAGATACATTGGGCATAAACACCCAGAAAATAGAAAAGAATTTTGAATATGTAGATGAGGCTGTGGATAGAATTAATAGTATTGTTAAAAGTCTAAAACATCTTTCTAGGGATCAAGAAAAAAATAAACGCAAGACTGTAAATATCAATGAAGAAATTGAGCGTTCGTTAGATGTAGTTAAAGAACTTTACAGGAATAACGGCATTACTATTACGTATAAGCCACTTCAGGAAGATCTTTATGTACGGTGTCCTGGTTCTCATGTTCAGCAAATTGTTCTAAATTTGATTTCAAATGCCAAAGATGTTCTGCTAAATCGCCCTGATCCAATCATTCGAATTAGTGTTCAACCAGAAAGCGAGATGGTGGTCTTGACTGTAACTGACAATGGACCAGGTATTCCTCAGAATGTTCAAGATAAGATATTTTTACCTTTTTTCACTACAAAAGATGTTGACAAGGGAACTGGTATTGGACTGGCTATGTGCTATTCACTAATTAAAAATGTCAATGGGAGCATATCCTTTGAAACCAGTGAGGCAGGGACATCTTTTAAGTGTAAGTTTATTGGCATGGAAAAAGAAAATGACGATTCAGAAGCAAATTTAATAAATACTCGAATTAAGGATACACCAACCGATAAAAGCCATCTAAAAATCCTATTGATTGATGATGATCCTACCTTTTTAAATATTTTAAATGAAGAGTTGACTCAAAGGTCTTTCAAAGTGTTTACTGCAAAATCAGGTAAGCTAGGCTTGCAGCTAGTCAAGGAGAACGACTTCGATATTATTCTTTCTGACCTAAGAATGCCAGAAATGGATGGGATGGTACTTTTTGAAGAAATGAAAAAATCCATGCTTGCGAAAAATTCGCTTAAAATTATAATGTCCGGTGATATCACAAATTCATATGAAGAACGGATAAAAGAAGCAGAAGTTGCCGCTTGGTTGCAAAAACCGTTTAAAATTGAGGAAATGATGGAATATTTTTCAAAAGAGTACAACTGAAAAATTTCTTTTTTAAGTAAGCATCTATATCAAAAATCCCAGTACCAGATTTTTCTAATGGAATGATTAGCTGGCGTAAGGTATAAATCCAACTAGCTATAAATTTCCAGTTAGAAAGGTTCCATATGCGCATAATTGTCCAACTAATGTGTCTTTATTTTGTTGCTAATTCAGGCCACGCTTTCACAACACCTAGGTCTGCAATAATAGATAATAAGCTGATGAGCAAGGACTTACAGCAATTGATAGCATCCGATACAGTACTAATTAGCAGTGGATTTAATTTCGTAGAAGGGCCAGTTTGGCATCCTGGTAATTATCTCCTATTTAGCGATATTCCAGAAAGTAGAATTTATAAATGGGATGAAAAAAATAATCAGATCTCCACTAGTTTTATTCAAAGTAATCAATCTAATGGTCTTAGTTATGATAAAAATGGCAAGCTGATAGTCTGTGAGCATGCGGGCAGGAGGGTGACTATTCGTGATCCTCAAACATTTGAAATCTTCGAGTCTATTTCTTCTTATCAAGGAAAATCTCTAAACAGCCCAAATGATGCTATTGTTGATTCCAGAGGAAGGTTGTTATTTACTGATCCTCCCTATGGGATAGGTGATGCACCAGATTTAAGCGAGGGTGGACTGGGTGAGGTGTTTGGAGTTTATCAGTATGATCGTGGTAAGTTAACCCTGCTTGCAAAATAAGTTCGTCCTAACGGTTTGGCGTTGTCAGTAGACGGTAGGGCTTTATATGTCACTGATACAAAAGAAAACTGTGTTTACGCATATGATGTTGACATAGAAACAGGAATGTTAAGAGGCTATCTTGAATCATCAGCCATACACTTAAGAACTCGTTTCAAACAAAGGCGAATATTTGCGATGTAGTTCATTGATTCCTGATGTAGCGGGTTCTTCTCATAGTTGCGAACCAGCCTCCGACAACGATTTAG
>JBGCDR010000371.1:0-3554 GCA_045105515.1 Oligoflexales bacterium | reverse complement strand
TCCATCGTTTAATCATAGCATGTTGATATTACATATATATTATATGGCGGTTTTTTCTGTTTTTACATCATATCTTTTGCGGTTTTAGTGATTATACATGGAAAGTAGGTGTTAATGGGAGCTTAATCTTCGTCTTGCCAGATTATAGTGCTCTAAGCCTTACACACAAAAGCGGCGGTGTGTTTCCAATCAGGCACTATTTATAGAAGAAGGACTCTTGCTTAAACTGCAAGCGTATAAAAATTTTGCCAGAGGGAACTTAAATATTCTCTCATCTTTTTGGTTCACTTTAATACTACATTTGATAGGTGCTTACCTCTATACATTCGCTATATCACTTCAAGATTCATGGCTTGTTAACATATTTTATCCGCTAAAAAATGGAATCGAACTTGATCAAATAGAAGCAAAAGAAATTATCCAGTCATTTATTACAATTTTCGTGATTTCACTTTGGCAGGTTCAAATGTTGACAAACTCAAAATGGAGAATTGTAAAAAGAAGTAGTGATGAACTGAACCGAAAAATATCTGAAATTGACAAGGAATATTCAATAGGAAGTAAAAATGAATCAAATGGAAATAGTAAGTATAAATTAAAAAGCCTAATCCTAAGCTATAGACTGCAACAGATTTATTTATGCAAGGAAATTCTTGCGCAAGATTTATGGGCGCATAGAAGCTATGGAGGCATGTTCAAAAAGACTTTATGTTTTTGTGCCAAATTACTGGAGAAAGAAGAATTAGAGAATGAACTTTCGAAAACTGATGGCGAAATACAAATCGATGAAAACCAAGCTAAAGAATTACTACAAGATGGCTATTCTGTGTTGTTTAAAAACCATCCATTGAAAGCAGCCTGAGACTTTAATATAAACAATGCTATAGTCTAACTTCCGAAAATATTTTTGTCACAATTATTCAACAAGCTATCTCCAGTTCCAACCTGATTTTTATTGACTAATTTTCGCACATCTAATACTTTCCCATGCTCAACCTTAATTTATGGATTTTTATGAAAATGACGAAAAAACAATCTATGAAAAAGATCTTTAATTTCGTCGACGAAGAAGCTCTTGACATTGCTAAGCAATACGGGATGAAAGAAACAGTTCATCTTTTTGAATCAGCTCTTATAGCCCTTGCAATTAACGATCAAGATGGGAACAATTCGTCAGCTTCCAGAATTTTAAAAACTCCAGTTACAACTCTTGGAAGCAGAAAAGCTACCCTCAAGAACCTTGTCACAAAAATGGAAAAGTTCATTAAACAGTAGAAAGGACTTAATAATGCAGTCACATAGCTTACTTATGCAGTCAATACCATCGCTGATAATAGCATTTGGCACAGGAATTAACTTGTTATTATTCTTAAGAGCAAGCTACAAGCAAAAACATTTCGAACAAAGAAATATGAGGTTCAAACTCCTCAACGAGATGCATAACTCAATATTGAAAGCTCTTGTTTCTAAGAACAGGTTCGACACCATCAGCATGTATAAATCCCTAAGAAAACTATCTTGTCTCGGTAATAAAAGACAAATTGATCTCGCCACAAAATGCATCTCATTTTACAACAATGGTAGAAATCACTTCGATTACATCAAGGGTGAAAATTTTTTAGTTGATCTGTTATCACAAATCGAAAATGATATCAGCGTGAATATTGGTATCTAGTGTTATTGATATTATTCAGAAGGCGGCCAATAAAATGAAAATATTCGCAAGCATTTTAATGATATGGGTGATATTAAACTCAACCGGATACTCCAGTGCTCTAGTTAGTGACGATGAATGCTCCATGTCAGACTGCAGCTATTTTTCCGAATGCTCAATAATGAGTGAGAATGATATCCTGGCGTATCGAGTAAGTTCTTTTAAATCTCTGGATTTCATAATTCAGAGCAATGGGATTGAAGCTTCTCAACAATCCGAGATCAAACAGGATATCGAGAATTTCTATGCTTTAGCTGGCTATCTGTTATCGCATGAATTATCACGCGACCAGTTCAATAACATTTCAAACTTACAACAGTCGATTAATAATAAGTTATTCTTATCTCGGGGAGGTTTTTTCTGCAATAGAATTGACTTGAAGACATTCCGGGATGCTATTGTAGACGACTTAGACACGATGCTTGATATTATTGAAAGTCGTGTTGTTTTAGAGGATGACGATACCTAAAAGGTAAACGAAACCGAGTTGTATTGGATTGTATTAGACTTACAACGGAATGTTCGCATATGGGGGATCCTGTTAAGATAGAGATTTATTATTATCTTAACATTGATTTGCTGCGATTTCACTAAATCCCACATAAAACTTCAAGACAAACAGCCGTTTTTTAATGATATTATTTCTCATTTAAAATGGTATCGTGAAACTCCAACATAAAATCGTAAGATTGGTTTTTGGAACAAAACCCCCGAATCGTCCTAATATGTGGCTATAACCATCTAATAGTACATACTTAATTCGAATCGACCCCTACGATTTTGGATCCCATGATCTTGCAGGAATCCATCGATATAGCGTTGGAAGTGACACTCCTAAATCCTTAGCGATATCTTTTGGTGAGGATCCTCCTTGCAACAACTTTTTAGCAGACTGAAGTTTGCTTTCGGTCATTATCCTGCGCCGGCCTCCAACTCTTCCTCGACATCTTGCTGCATCTAAGCCCGCTTTAGTTCTCTCAATTGTTATATCCCGTTCCATTTGAGCTAAAGAAGCCATTAAATGAAAGAAAAATTTCCCAATTGGATTTTTAGTCTCGATCCCTTCAGTGATACTTGTGAGATGAATTCCCTTTGCTTCTAAACGTGAAGTTAGGTCAATCAAATGCTTTATGTGACGACCAAGTCTATCAAGCTTCCAAACAACCAAGGTGTCTCCAGCCCTAAGATGAGATAGTAGCTGCTCAAGACCTGGCCGGTTAGCTAGCGATCCAGAGACTTCATCAGTGAAAATCTCATCGCAATCAGCGTGATTTAAAGCATCAATCTGGAGAGATAAGCTTTGCTCATGTTTTGAGACCCTCGCATAGCCAAATTTCATTCTTATCTTCCTTTTTCTTTCTCAAAACTCAACTTTCTGCTTTAATTTGATAATTATATTTTGAGAATGGTTTTTGAGAAAGGGAAATCCGTTTTTCTCGTTGAAGAACTGACCCTGCCATTTTTTCTTAAAAACGATCGTTATTGAGAACCATAAAAGGTTGGTGTTGATCTCTGATAGAGCAAATATAATAACAGGTTATAGAGACTCATTAGGACAGTTCGGGAAAAAAAAAAAAAAAACCAGATTCTGAATTTTTCAACAACAGATATTTAATCTACACCATTAATCGCCAAATATATCACGTTAAAAGAGTCCATTTAAAAATTCGGGCTTCTTTTGTCGATAAGGTCTTTACTTGATTATACTCATCGTAGCCTGGGACCAGTATAGAACGCCAATAAATTTCAGGATTGTGCTACCTAAATCCCATAAAAACTACAGAAAAGAAAACTTGTTGTTCCAAGATATGATCGCAGAATTTGAGCCTCCTGCATGGGT
>JBGCDR010000370.1:0-4204 GCA_045105515.1 Oligoflexales bacterium | reverse complement strand
TTAGAAAATCGTGAACTTTGTAGCATTAGTGATAATGAAATTCGAAAATCTGAGTTTAAGTTAAAAAAGTTTATCGATCCCATTAAGGTATTTCAAGCAAAAGAAATAATAACAGCTGCACGAAATGAAACTTGCAAAGAATATCAAGACCCGATGTCTTCAGCTTCCCAAATAACGGAACAGATTTACCTTGGTCCTCATACCGTAGCAAGGGATAGAAACCAACTCGAAAAGCTAAATATAAGTGCTGTTATTTCCATGACTGCTGAGTGCGGCATTATTTTTCCAGAGGACGATACTTTAGAATATTTTTATCAAGGTGATAAATTGATCGAACATGAATGCACAATTGACGATGTAGTAGAAATCATAGATGATGTGTTCGAATTTGCGGATGAAAAACTGAGCAATGGAACAGATAAAATTTTTATACACTGTGTTCAAGGAAAAACAAGATCTGCAGCAGCTGTAACATATATCCTAGCAAAAAGAGGCCGTATGACAATTAAAGACGCTTATAATTTTGTGAAATCTAAGAGGGACGTTAATATTCCTTCGAATTGGTTAGAAGCGTTACAAAATCATTTAGATGCAAACTGATGGGCCATAGTGCAGCTGATAATCCATTTGAATAATAGGTGTGAGCCGCTCATAGCATCAAGGAATTCAGTTTGGATCTAAGGAAAAACTACACAGACTAAAGTATAAATATGACCAGAATCCAAGTCAGATGTATTTCTTAATACTCAATTTTGATCATACGATTTTTAGTATAAATTGATTTTGAAAAACTCAATTTTTTTGAAGGCAGTTGCATCTTCTCATATTCACCACAGGCCGTCCAGGTATGGATCTTTGGAGACTCTTCGTTTTGGCAGTGTTCCGGGTTAACCTTGATTAACAGAGTATATTTTCTCATCGTTTGGTATAGATTTCCCTTCCAATACCCTTCGTTGGATTTGATCAATTAAGGAAAGTATGAAGACTGGCCTTGGTTTTATGATATGGAAAATAAAGTTAGAGATTATCAGAGAAATCACTCATCGGAATCGGTTCTCATGAATATTGTCTGGTCAAGTGCAAACTCAAACAAAAGTCAGGTTAGACAGGTATCAAATCATATAAAAGATTTTTTAAATAGGTTTGGAACACATAAATGGGACGTGGTGCTTTATGGTCATAGTAGGGGAGGTATATTTGTTCATTCGCTATCTCAACAATGAGAATCTAATAAAATAAAGAATTTAATTACAGTTTTGATAGATCCAACGGCAGCTACAACACCAGTTGGCGATTTCTATCCTACTTCAAAAGCTAGATCAGTAAAAAAAGGAATACTTTATATAGATAGGGAAACATTTGTACCGACGGATATTTTACCGACTGTAAGTGATCGTCCCATTCCGGGTTATGATGAATTTACAATCGATGGATGCTATGGAAATACGGATGCCGTATGCAGTCATTCTCGGTTAACACGGGACTATATTAAGTCACATTATTTCACAGATGATATCAACTATCTAGTTTCCTTAAAAGGTCAAGATAGGGAAAAAACACAGTATGATGTTTTGGGAACTCCTTGGAAGCATATAACTGTAAGAAACAGCCATGCAGAAAACTTATGGGGTGATGTAGGAGGATCAGTTGACGGCGGCAACTTCAGAGGATATGTCACTACCTCTTCTGGCTCAGGACAAATTGTAGCAGGTCAGGATGGATTAAGTATCGGTGTGTCGAGTTTGGCAGTGGCAGGAGATCTAATAATATCTAAACAAGGTCTACAGGCCGGTGTTAAGAGTCCTGGAGTTGATGCTATAATAGCAATCAATGATGAGGATCTCGCCAGAGTTAAAATAACTGCTGGAGGATTCGTGGAAAGCGACATAAGCTTAAATAAAGGTGGTAGAGTCAAATTTGAAGTCGGTCTTATAAAGGTATCAGCAAGGTGGTAAAGAATAAGCTAGTACTCATATCATTTAGCCTATTACTTTCTTTTTATATCTTCGGATGTGGAGGCGATCATGAATGTGATCTGAGTGGAAATAATAACCTCCAGATGGATGAAAATGGTGTATTCATATGCAAGAAAGAACCTGGCTTGTTTTATCGAAAAGATACAAACGTAAAAATATATAATTCAACCCAATGTACAAAGAAAGATTATAAATTTAGCATTGAAGAGCAATTAATAAGATGTACGAATGATTTTGGTGATTTATCAATAGAGGAATCTAGTCAAGGTATTGTATGTCTTAGTTCTAATATTGGAAAATGGATAATGATTGAAGTAGCAGAATATCCTGATAACATATTTTATTTACAATGCAATTCAGAACACTATATATCTGTGTCTCACTTAGACTACTTAAACTCTAACAATCAATCAAGCGACATATATATAAATTGTCCGCAAGGCCAGGTAGGAATTTTTTCAAACGATAGGTCTGACTTTAATTGTGGGTAGGAAAAATTTTAACTTAGTTTAAAGAGAATTACGTTGAAAAAAATATTTTTTATAGTTTTTATGCTGTCTTCGTGTGGCGATATGAATAATAATGACACGAGCGATAGCGATTTAAATAAAATAGATGAAGATCTAATAGGCACATGGAGTACATGTTTTGAAGATGGGACTTCAGGAAAAAGTTTTAAAATCGAGTACATATTTGATGAGAGTTATCAAAAATATAACAACATTACATATTTAGATAATAGTTGTAATGATGAGATATATCGAATCCTTTACAACCGCAAATATGAAATATTTAGTACTACAAATACTTCTTTTAACGAAATAAACTTCACTACATCAGATGTAAAAATAATATATCTAAAACAATCTGGAGAATTTAGTGTAGATACTCTTAATTCAACAAATGCTTATGGGTTTAATGACTGGCAAATAAATGTGGAAAAAGACATCACAGGCTTGTCCCCAGATGCAGAATCGGAACCCATACCTCAAAAAGGTGAGACACTATACCAAATATATCAAATAATAGACAATAAATTAATGATTGGAGATCCCCGAACAGGAAACTCATCTACAGAAGAAGAACGACCTACTGAAGTCAATAAAGATTTGATATTATCAAAAAATATTTAGATAATATATGTTCAAATAACCACCCTCAAATTCGAATAATGATATAAAAATAGTGGTTTGATTCATTTTCAAAGTACGTCCATTATAGAGCAGATTTTTGAACAGAACTACCAAAAAACTTAGTTTTTATGAGTCTACTGGAGACCATCGACTAGTTGAATTCCCGGACAGTTTATTGAGCCTAGCCAGGAGCCGCCTTTCTCTCATAACCAAACCATCATAGTCCTTGCGAGTAACTGAACGTTTGGCACCATTTGACTCTATGAGGAATCCACTGCCATTAAGCTCTATTTCTTCTAAAGCTCTGAGAACGCTTTTGTACTGCTTCTCTGTCTCCTGATATATATTATCGATCATCTTTGGTTCTCCTCTGCCTCTAAGATCTCTTTTAACTGCTCTGGTGTGTACTTGTTGAAGCGTTCAGCAAACAGTTCAATATCAGCACCCAAAACAAGCGCATGGTGGAGGGCCGCTGTCGCATAGCGGCGGCAGTCACCTGCCTCTTTTCGAACCGAAGGTTTCTTATGCCACTTAGCAACTCTTTCGCCATTTTTCTTGTATTCGATGACCCGAGTAAAGGCGTTTAGCTGCTCAAAATACTTTAGATCTGGGTTTTCGTAGAAATCAGGAAAATGACAATAGCCAGGTCCAGATTCTTCTATCTGTAAGTCTGAATACAACATGTTTAATCCAATAGGGCGGGACACATAGAATATTGGAACTTTGCCTTCATTCTTGAAGCTTGGAATCGTAGAGATAACATTCTGCCTTACTTGATCCCCGTCACCTTTCAATCCTATAATCTTGCAACCTAGATAATTACGATCCCTTAAATAATTATAGAAAATGTCTGGCCTATGTCCCATGTCCAAACCTATACAAAATGGGGTAATTCTATGCCCATTTTTATGACTGAATTCCATCCACAGGATTTCATCAATAGCTTCTAGTAATTTGTCGCTGGTGCGAAATATAGAATCTTTTAGAAGTTAAAAAAACCGCCGCTAAAGAATCCGCTGTAATGCTTGACAGTCAATGGTTTAAAAAAAATAGCTAAGTAAAATTCAAAAATTATGGTGCAATATGACACATGAA
>JBGCDR010000369.1:0-3857 GCA_045105515.1 Oligoflexales bacterium | reverse complement strand
ACGCAGCTTCTTCAAAGTTAAGAGTCAGAATTGATAAGCTTCGTGATGAAATAGGTTACGCAGCAGCAGGTCTTTGGAACTATAAAATAACATAAATTAAGCTACCAAAGGGTTTTATCAATTGTTAGACAACTCTAGTAATACAAGTTGAATTTTTCGATTATTTTGGAAAGCTTGTTCGTAGGTATCAAGAATGTTTTGTATATTGGCCGGTTCTGGAATATTTACTTCCATCAAATTAAGTTGATAGCGTTTTTTCAACCATTCCATAGCATAGCGGCAACTGTAGTAGTCAAGATTTGAGTAAAGAATCGTGTCGCCGAGTCTTAAACGATTGTAGCCTGTGATTAGGTTTTGGAGTGCTTCAGTGCCTCCCCGGGTAATTGCAATCTCGTCGGTTTCTGCTCCTAGGATTTTTGCTAAGCGAACGCGTATTTTCTCTAAACTAGGTTTGTATTCTGTTCTTAAAAAGTGTGAATTTTCAAGGTTTAACCTACGAGTCTGGTATTGGTACTCCCGGTAAATGGGATCTGGCATGATACCATAATAGCCATTTTCAAGGTTTATAAAACCTGGGTCCACAGTAAAATCTTTGGCTACTTTTTGCCAATATGTTTCGTAGCGTGCCAAGTTGTATGCATTCATTCCTATAGGTTTTTGATATGTAGATGGCCCCACTGCATAAGACCAATCTGAGTAGATACCAGCAACGCCAGCACTAGATTTTAAGATGTTACGTCGAGAGATAGGCATTTAGTTGACTCCATTAAACCACTCATTTCTCGAATAAAGCCAAATACTAGGATCATAGCTTAGAATGGATGGGTAAGATTGTTTAATTTGGCAATGACAACAATGGAATTTAGCTTAAATTGACATTTAATCGGACATTTGTAAAGTCAATAAACAATGGGGCATAGATCAGTTGCAGCTGCAAAATCTACCTAGCTTAAATTGGGGATGTCTGAGAATACTTGGAGATTTTCTCCTTGAGGCACTCGAGCGAAAATGGTTTCAATAGATAGTCGTCCATTTTACCGCTCGCAAGTGAACCTTCAATATCAAATAAAGAACGTGCAGTCATGGCAATGATTTTTAGATTTTGGTCTTTTAAGTCTGCTCTTATTTTTTCTGCAGTGCTGAATCCATCCAAAATTGGCAGGTTAATATCCATAAAAATGATATCGAATTTATTTTCTTTGGCTTTGCGAAATGCTTCTTCACCATTTCGCGCAATTTCAAAGTTTAAACCAAGCTTTGAGAGCATTTTGGCTGCTACTCTTAAGTTAACATCATCATCTTCTACTAATAATAACTGTGGCAGTTGATCTAAGGAAGCAGGATATGCGAGGTATTGACTCTGATTGCTATGAAACTCTTGAGCTGTAACTTTGGTAACATCTATAGCAAATCCGAAGGTTGAGCCTTTACTTTCTTCACTTTTACACCATATATGCCCTTTCATTAAATCACATATCTGGGAGCAGATTGCTAAACCTAAGCCTGAGCCGCCATACTTGTGGGAGGTACTGGTTTGAGCTTGTGTAAAAGGTTTAAATATTTTTTTCTGAACGGACTTTTCAATCCCTATTCCAAAGTCCTGTACTTTCACCTGAAGTTTGGCTTGGTTTTCATTCTTGTTGAATGTATCGACAAAAACGATCACCTTGTTACGTATTGAAAACTTAACCGCATTGCTAAGTAGGTTGATAAGAATTTGGGCAATCCGAGTGGTGTCAGATCTCAAATAGAGGTGGGATTGAGGATTTGTTTTAAGCTCAAATTCCACTTGATTTATCTGAGCTTCGATTTTGAGAATCTTAAACTGATTTTGTATGAGCTTCTCTATATTGAATACGCTTTCTTCTTGTTTGAGACCGCCTTCCCTTAGTTTGTTGTAATCAAGGATATTATTAACAAGTTCAAGCAGGTGGGAACTAGCAAGCTTGATAGATTCTAAGGTTTCTTTTTTTGCTTGCTGATTCGCTTCATCTTCAAGCAGGCTTATCATACCAATAATACCGTTTAGTGGGGTTCTGATCTCATGGCTTAGGTTAGATAGGAATTTTTGTCTTTGATGAATAGTATTTTCTTGTTTGTTAATCTTAATTTGCAGAAATCTTAAATATTTTAAAATAAAAAAACTTAGTAAGCAAAGAGTTGCGACCAATATGATCATCGCTATTAGGGCTAGTTTAGGAGCATTTGGACCAATGCTCATTTTTTGATCGAAAGATAGAAGAGTGACACTAGCCATAAGGAATAAAACGAGAATTCCCGCTATGGTCAAATTTTTATGTAATGCTGGTTGCTTAAGCAGTTCGTGGAGCTGTTTGTAGGCAACTTGCATATGTTTCCTGTGTTGGCTTGAGTCTCAGTCTATTATAGCTGAAAAATAGCATTTACATAATGCCTGTCCGCCATAATTAAATATTGCCTATTTGGAGCTTTTCTGGTAGCGAACTCCATCAGGCTGCAGAAATATCGCTATCCATTAAAAGCAGGAAACTTAGATGAAAAAAAACATGACCATCTCCTCAATTTTATTTTTCCTACAACTATCCTTCTGGATTCCTAGTATGATCCATGCAGCTGACTCAAAGCCAAACCTTCAATTTTCGATTCAAAGAGCTATTCTCTCGGGTGGGGGGGGGCATCAGTTTGGCTTCTCTTATTCCATTGTTCCAGAATGGAGCGTTGGTGTCTTCGGTATTACCGACTCTTACAAAGATGATTCAAAATATGGAGTTGAAACAGTCAAAGGCTATGGATCAGGACTAACAGCTGTTTACTATCGTTCAGGCTATAGTTTAGATGGTTTCTTGTCTAAAGGGCGCATCGGGTTGCAGGCTCTAAATCTTAGCCAAAAAGGTTTCAAGGTGCATGGCAATGATAGGCTAGGCTTAAGGCAATTGGATGTGGACATTTTAGGGGGGTATCAGTTTGTTTGGAACCAAGAGTTTGTGCTTGATTTTACAGCTGGTCTCCGCAAAAGCTTTCTGGATGTATCACATAAGGAGTATGTTTTTAACGATGAGTTGTATAATCTTAAGGTTTTTCGTGCTGAAGATGTGGAGTCTCCCCATCTGTTGGTCGAATTTGGACTAGGAATGCTTATATGACTTTTCTCCCTTTTTTTGAGCGAAAAAAGTCTCTTGCTTTGTTGAGGCATGTTGAAATGCTTGTTCTTGACAAGTAAGTACACTTGTCCCATGATGGTTTTCCCATAGAATATTTGCCAAGGAAGGTTGTTTGTGAATACTGGAAACGCAGATAAAAAGACCGATTCTGATAAGCCTCAATTTGAATTACAGCATGTTTACGTAAAGGATATATCATTCGAGTCTCCTTACTCGCCCGAAATATTTCAACAGAAATGGGAGCCAAAGGTTTCTATCGATCTCAATCAAGAACACAAGGTTCTAAACCCAGAGGCACATGAAGTTGCCTTGATGATGACAGTTACTGTTAAATTGGGTGAGAAAGAAGCCTATATTGCTGAAGTAAAACAAGCTGGAATTTTCACAGTAAGAAATTTTAGCAAGGATCAGCTTGATCATTTTTTACAGGTTTTTTGCCCTGATTTGCTCTACCCTTATCTTAGAGAGTCTATTTCTAGCTTAGTAATCAAAGGTGGTTTCGCCCCACTCTATATTGCCCCAGTTAACTTTGAAGCGCTTTTCCGTAAAAAGAAAGCCGAGCAAGCTTAAACTATCTTAGTGTCTGGTCGGAAACTAAATTCTTGCCTTTGCAACTCAGTTTTTTTTATCGCGGTTGAAATTAATTTTAAAAAATCTTCTTATTTTCCAGTGATAAGTGAAAAATACCATATTTTCGGCAATTAAATATCTTCGTGT
>JBGCDR010000368.1:0-2732 GCA_045105515.1 Oligoflexales bacterium | reverse complement strand
TTAAGATTTTTCTCTTATTAGCTCTTAAACACATCTTAGGAAGGGGAATTTTGATGAAAATATTTTTTTCAAGCACAAATTTGTTTTGAATTCTGGACGGCAAGATTATTTTTGCATTTTCTTATTGAATTCAAGTTTTGTAAAAAGTTCAAGGAACCTAATATCACGGGGTTTTTTGCGGATTCAAAAGAACAATTCACAAAACAGTCTAAAGACTTATCCCAAGCGGCTTTTACACATGCCATATCATCAGGAACACACTTCTTCGCTGTTTCAGCAAGGATGTTATGAAAAGCAGGCATGTAATAACCAGCCGCAGCGAAAGCGGTTGTTATGAAAAGGGCAGACTCTATAGCTATAAAAGCATTTTTAGGCAGATTAGGAAATTCCCGATACCCATTACGTGACAAAGACTTAAAAGAACCGTAGGTAGCTTTAATCTTGGTAGGTCCGTTTATACCCAAATTGATTTGATTCGCAAATCTACTATTCCTACAATCGTCGCAATTCGCATTATTGCACCTTAAAAGGAACAGCCGACCTTGTACATTAACACCTAGATGTTTGCTCGAAGTGTTTGCGATAATGATCGGTCTTCTCACATTATCTTCTGCTGCAATCACTTTAAATGAAATGAGTGCAGCAAATATAACGAAAGTTTTTGATAAAAATTTCACGTTGGTCTCCTTTAGGAATGTGGTGGCCTGTTTATATAAAAAGCAAAAGTAATGGGCGCTACTTCTATATTTTTTGAATTTAAATGGCAATTTTTAAGCAGCATGTTAACCCAAATTACGGCAGGAGGTAGTGAGAAAAAACTGTGTTTATTAGGGTGATTTGATAAATGTTTATATTTATTGAAATGTCGCTTTTTATTAGCATCTTCTGGATTTGAATCAAGGTTTGGGTTTCTCAACATTCCGCACGCTGATAAAGCAATATGACTATTAAAAATAACAAATATTATTGAAGAAAGACTAAATATATATCGCATGATGTGTCCTTAGATCTTTTGTCTATTGATTTTCTGCTATCTAAGAGAGGTTACCTTCAGATGTGTCTTAGCTAATACATTAATCAATCGGTGTAAATGATATTTTTTAAATATCACTATGCTGCTTAATAAGTTCTTAAAATTATATTAAAATGATTTAACGATCACCAATGTGTTTCGTGAAAAGCTAAAAACAAATTTGAGCATGAATGTATGAAGCAGAATGTAGTGTTTCCACCATTAAGAAAATTCCTCCAAAACAACAAAGGATTACTACCCATTATCTTATTTTTCGTCTTGATCAACATATAAATAGTGCTTTCTTGATCACCATAAAAGTTATAATAGAATTTGATAAACTGTTTTTCTAAATTCATAGGAACTAGCATGGGTTTTATTAAACCAAATAAGATCTCAAAAGGTGATACTTTAGGAGTCTTCTCTTCTTCCTTGCCTGCGTACACGCTTAACAAGGAAATGTTTGAACTCGCGATCAAGAACATGGAGAGGTCCAGCTTCAAAGTAAAGCTAGGATTTTTAGCAAAAGATTCAATATCCCAAGGATACCGTTCTGGCAGTGCACAAGACCGGGCCAAAGAGTTTATGGACCTTATAAAAGACCCTGACGTTAAGGCGCTTATTTCAGGTATTGGCGGCAGCAACTCTAATAGTCTAATCCCTTACCTAGATTTCGATGAGATTAGAAGAAGTAAGAAAGTCATTTGTGGCTATAGTGACATTACCTCTTTGCACCTTGCCATTCTCAAATTCTCGGGACTAAAGACCTTGTATGGTCCAGATCTATTCACTTGTTTTGGTGATCACCCTATGGGTATTCAAGACAGTATAAATTCGCTAATTACTGCCATTACTGATGACAGCCTGAAACCTCGGAAAATTAAACCATTCCCAAAATGGAGTAATCATTTCCGAGATTGGTTAACGGTGGATGAATGGAAAGATGTAACTAGAGAATGGCAAGAGAACGATGGGTGGAAAGTGCTTAATCCCGGAACGGTCGATGGCGAATTAGTCCTTACCAACTTAGAAACCCTTCTAAGCTCAGCTGGTACCCCATATTTTCCTGACTTAAAAAATAAGATTTTACTTATTGAAGCCCTTTCTGCACCGTGGTCTAGGGAAGAGAGAAGCTTACGGCATTTGCAGTTATTACAGGTCTTTGAGCAGATTAAAGGTCTAATTGTTGGTAAACCTTTTATTCCTGATCCTGAAGGAGCGAAATTTTCCCTAGATGACTTGATTCTAGAGATTGTTGGTACTCGGGATTATCCGATTGTTATGGATTTTGACTGTTCTCATACGTTTCCTATGCACACCCTTCAGCAGCGAAGTAAGGTTAGTATCAGGGCAACAGGTAAAAATACTGTAGATTTTGAAATTAAAGAGTCCTTTGTAGAGTAACAATTGGATGAAAATTCATTTAGGTCTTTATGTCTATTAAATCGCTAAAATAAATATCAGTAGGAAGGAACACTTCTATAGGTCTTTTGGGCAGAAATATTCCAATATTTGTGATATTCCTGAAAAAGAATATTTTTACACAAAGCATTTAGTGCTTAAAAATACAGAGGACTACATAGTGCCTGATTGGAAACACACCGCCGCCTTTGTATGTAAGGCTTAGAGCACTCTAATCTTTAGCGAATTTCCCCAGTTTCTCTAAAAAGGCTATAATTGTCGGAAAATCAAAAGATCTTGGGGGTGCCCATGCGCGCAA
>JBGCDR010000367.1:0-6955 GCA_045105515.1 Oligoflexales bacterium | reverse complement strand
GATTCTTATCGTAAATCATTCAATAATGTTGCTGATTCAATATTAAGCTGATAGGAGATTTTTAAGGTCGTCGCCTATGGCTCCGTGGTGGGTCAGTTTTACATGACTGGGTGGGTCAAATTGGACATGACCGAGCATCATTCCAACTAAACAGAAAACCTTCATTAAAAATCACAGAATGGAACACAGAGTAGATAGGTAGAATCGTGAGTATCAAAGAAAGATTTTGAATCAACTTTAGATTTGACTGAGGTAGTTTTAAGTAATAGTTGATGGATCTAATGTAGGCCCAAAGCCCAATACATCCAGCAATGGAATAAATATGCGGAGATTGAATATTCATAAAATTGAAGCTAGGAAACAGTATATTGATATAAGTAGGTGTAGCATAAAGAGATATACTGGAACATAGAATTGCTAGATTGAGAGCTTGGTCCTCCTTGGTATAAAGGTACTGAGAAAAAGCTCTCACCGCGAGAAAGCCAAATATGGCTATGACGCTTATAGAAAACACCCCAAAGAGTTTGAGATAGACCTCTGGATTCATACCCCACCCGATAATACTTGAAGCCGGCCACCGTATCGGAAGAATATTTGATGTGTGAAAACTAAAGTATTTGGACTTATAGTAAGAGTGGCATTGCTATTCAAGTATTTTAAGAGCTTACAATATCAAGCAAACCATAGAAGTCTTAATAAATCTGACTTGCTTACCTGGAAATAATATTTTAAGATGAAAAATTTAAATTCATAATGGAATCTTCAATGGATACAGAGATCTTACTAGCTACTATCAGTCAATTCACAGTAAATAGCAAGCACTACTTATATTTAGCACTCCAAGTGGTTTTGATACTCACCATAGGTTACCTTTTGTCACGATGGTTGAGTAGTCGCTTTAACCGCACATTTTCTAAATTTCGTCATGTAGATCAGACTACTGTTGTATTCTTAACTGGAGTTATTCACTACTCTATACTTATATTGACATTTATTATTTGCCTCGGGAAACTTGGGGTACAGACCGCGAGCATCGTGACTGTCCTTGGTGCCGCTGGCTTGGCAGTTGGCCTGGCCCTACAGGGAACCCTAACAAATATCGCTTCCGGAATCATGATTCTATTTTTACGCCCCTTTAAAATCGGCGAATATATAGAAGTTGGGGAAACTCGGGGCACAGTCCAAGTGATCGGGCTTTTTTCAACTCAATTGAAAGATGCAAATGGTTTGTTTGTAATGGCTCCCAATTCCCAATTGTGGAGTAAAACCATTAAGAACTATAGCCGAAATGATGTAAGAAGAATTGTCATTCCAATCAGGATCGCCTATTGCAATGACATTTCAAAAACAAAAGCAATTATTATGGATAGACTGATTAAGAATTCTAAGGTCTTAAGCACGCCTGCACCAATAGTCCTAGTAGATCTATTGGACAGCAGCTCAGTAAATTTATTGGTCAAGTTCTGGATAGCTCGATCAAATTATGAGACCGCGAAATCGACGATGGCTCAGCTACTTAAAGAACACCTACATCAACACGAAATAAGCATTCCTTTTCCCCAAAGGGATGTAAATTTAATCAAGAGGTAGTTGCTTATAATTTGCTGTACTTGGATTTTTTACGAGGGGGAAAGAGAAAGGCGGCGCAATCTAAAAACTGGCAAATGCTCAAATCCCCGGCAGATTAGTTACCGTATCTAAAGAGGGTAACCAAGAAGCGATAAGTAAGGAAAAAAAAACGAGCTAAACCCTTTGCACTTTAACAGCGCATGGTCCCTTCTTTCCTTCTCCTACTTCATACTCAACAGAATCACCATCATCAAGATGACCCCCAGAAATTTCTGAGGCATGAACGAATAGATCCTTGCCACCATCATCTTGACTGATAAACCCAAATCCTTTTTCAGCATTGAAAAACTTAACTTTACCTGTTTTCATTTAATACCTATTTCGATTTGAAAAGTGATTATCATTATCTCTTCGAGGTTTTGCTTCTGCTAGGTTGACTCTAATATTTCTACCATCTAGCTCTGTGCCATCAAAACGCTCAACAGCCCTGCTAGCATCTTCTTCATTTGCAAATGTCACAAAACCAAAGCCTTTAGACCGACCTGTCTCTCGATCAGTAATGACTTTGCATTCTGATATGTCACCAATTTGCGAGAAAAAGTTCTCTAGGGCATGCTCATTCGTGTTCCAACTTAAGCCACCAACAAAAATTTTATTCATCTAGTATCCTATAAAAATGTGAGATGTGTACACTACCATGTTCCTCTATAGCTTGTAAGGGGAATTTGAAGTTTTAATGAACCTCAATGCAATTATTATGTTTGGGATCTTGGGTACAAGGTCAAGAACACCATAAATCCAACGAGGTCATGAATATGTATCCATTATTGCTCTTAAATCTTAGCAGCAGATGTAACCTTACTAAGCTGGGGTACCCATAATATCGCCATCACACAAAACACGAGGGCTATGTACCCTACAGTTGAAAAATGGAGCAATCTTCCATCTACATTTACCTGAATTATACTCCCAGCGATTAAGGATGCTAAACCAGCTGAGCCCTGTTGAACCGCTGTAACACAACTTATAAAACGCCCTCTTTGGCGGTCTTCTGGCACATCGCTAATAAGTGCCATTGCAGGTGACATGCGCCCTGAGATAAAGATGAAAAACAAGGTGGTGGCCAGCAAAGAAACCGCTACTGAAACAACACCCAGATGGGTGATGGCAAGAATAGGAATGATAGCTAAGAATGAGCAAAGGCGAAATACCAGTTGTTTAGTATAGCGGTCAGCAAGCATGCCAATAACGGGATTACCAATAACTGTAAGCCCTCCGCCAATTAAGTATACTAAAGGCAATTGTGATTCAGCCATACCAGTATTACTTACCAGATAAGGGCTAATAAAGGGAATCACTGTGAATTGGCCCATCATCAAAAACACCATGAATAAAAAAGCTTTCAAATGCTCCTTTTTGCTCAATACCCTCCCAAAATCAAGCCAGCTAAATGTATGTGCGCTAGAATTCAAATGAACACGTACCGGTGGAAGAGCAAAAAGTCCTACTATTCCTAAAAGCGAACTACCAAAAAAAACTGCCAAAAAAGGTGCCTGCCATTCAAACTTTTGAGCTAAAAGAAGCCCAATCGGAACCCCGGCAATAGCAGCAAGAGAAAAACCACTCATCATTTTACCCAAGGCAAAGCCCCTTCTACCCATGGGCACGAGATCAGCTATGATGGCCATAGATATTGCGCCAATAATCCCCCCAAACGCTCCGGTAAAACTTCTTGCAAGTAAGAGTTCTAGGTAAGAACTGGAAACGGAACATGCAAAAGTGCCTAGAGCAAACAAAAGGTTAACAAGGAGCAGAGAACGTTTGCGATCAAAACGATCCATCCACAAGAGGCCAAGTAAGGCGCTAATTGCGGCAGCAAAATTATAAAAGGAAACCAAATTGCTAAATTGTCCGGAATCCAAGCTAAGGTTCCGCATCAACTGAGGACCCAAAGGCATAATGACCATGAACTCGCAAATATGAAAAAAGAGAAAGCCTGCCAACAGGAATACCACTACATTTTCTGACACTTGCTTTTCCCTTTGATCTAGCATGCAAATAAGCTTTCAAAGGCTAAGGTGAAGGTGAGCTATTTGCGATAATCTCGCAAAGAAATAACCTCTCCGGTCAGAAAAGGTCCTACATGAACACTGTCCCAAGATATCGTTACAGATTTACCTTCGTAAAGGGGATTTTTAATAAAGTTCGATCTTCGCTTAGCTTGACTTGCACTGCTAGGCATAACCATTGCTTCAATAACTTCGTTTTTATCAACTAGCTGCTCTCCGATTTTTTCTGTTTCAAGCAAAGCATAATAACCATCACCAAGCTGATGATAGGCAAGATCAATCTTCTTTTTAGCCTGGTAATCTAGGCCCTCGCCAGCAGTATGTAAGAGATATTTTTTAGAGATCCAGTCAACCCTACCTATTAATTTATCCGGTGATTTTTCAAGATGAATGAGAACGGTTTCCCAATGCTGAAGCAGCTCTCTATGTTCAAGAGAAGAAACTGAATTCTCTTTGAGGTAGGTTTTTACTCGATTCAAATAATAGTTCTGCAATTCAATCGCCGACAAAGGAGAGTTGTTCTTAATATCAACTTTGACTTTCAAAGACGGATCGGAGTTTATGCTCTTGATGGCAGATACAGGGTGTTTCAACACTGGAGCATCTGCAAATACTCCTTCTTCTGCCAGCTCCAAAATCATCTGAGTGAGGCCAATCTTAAGGTATTCTGCCAATTGAGCGCAATTAGAGTCAGACATCCCATATTGCAAGCGTTGTTTTTTCTTAAACAACTCGAAATAATCAAGTTTTTTCAGGGTCAACAAATTTAAGCTGGAAAAAGAGACCTTTTTAAGCAAATTACCAGTGTCGAACAATACCCGAGCTGAAACCCAGCCATTTTGGCGCATCAGCGATTTTACCGCTACGGCTTTTTCTGCAAGGCAAAAACTTCCATCCTCAAGCAATGTACCAGCGCCTGAAAAAATGATTCTACTCGCAAAGAAACCGGTAAGCTGCTGCCGCTGCTTTGAAAAACCTGTTAGTCGCCACAGCCAGGCAAAGGGTGTAAAAAATATAATTCCCACATAGCTAAAGTAGGATTCTATTTTCATAAGGTGAGACTCTAAATTTGAGTCAGCAAAAATATCAGAAACTTTAGCTGATATTGTCTGAGTTCGGCGCTTAAAACGATAGGCTGAGTTCTTTGGAAAAACTCCTGGCATAGCAATGGCAGCAAGTGTGAGACTGTTTAAGAAAAATAGGCAAAGAAACCATAATATTGCAAGAACAAGAAGATCTACAAAGCCAAGCACTAGCTCGGTAAATAAGAACAAAGCAAGTAAAATCACCAAGGGAAAAAGAAGTATCAATCCAAACTTAAGCAGGTGAAGCATAGATCCACTAGCAATCTCTACTTCGTAATTTTCCTGGGCGCCGTAAATATGGCCTTCAGAATCTCTACAATTTTTCAAAATCTTCAAGGTTCCAGGAAAACCCTGCATTTCTAAAGCTTGTTCAGCCAAAGGGATTGCTTGAATCAAAAGCTCCTCTTGAGCTTTCTGATAAAGCAATAGTTCACTTGCACTAACACATTCTGGAGTCTTACCTTCAATTAAACCATGTTCAAAGGCCTTAGGAATAAATTCATATGCGAATGCGCCACCATTCTCGCAGAAAAACTCTTTTTGGTATTCACGCTTCCCTGGCTTGGTTTTAACTAGGCTTGAAATTGCTTTTTGTAGCTGAGTGTAAATTTGAAAATTAGTAGGTCGTTGATTTTGCGGTAAAAAAGAAAGAGCATACTCGGTCTCAAGGCCAATATGCCCCTCACGGGAAGCTTGGATTACTCACCCCCCTCAATAACAACACTCTCCTTTAGAAAGGCTTCAGTATCCTTCTGGGCATCCAAGCGAATCTTTAAAACTGCCTTTTCAAGGCCTTCATGATCCGACTTTTCTTCGATTTTGACATCCTGCTCAACTTTTAGGGTTGTAGATGGTTTCATGCATGGCTCCTTAGAATATTACCTAGACAATCATAGAGCTTATTCGGCATTTTTTCCATCTCTTTTTAATCAGTCTTTAAACATCCAATATTATAAAATAATTAAGAGTTACTTGCGATCAGGTTTTCCCAGGCCAGAGCAATAAATGTGTTTCAATTCGGATAAAAACTTTTAAAGTCAAATGTAAAAAAAGTTTGCAAGTTTTATTTCTTTTTATTTATAGATACTTACATCCAAATTAAAGTTTCTTGCGGATGCGCCGATAAGTTACTTATATCTAATAATTGATACTAAGCTGCAAACCTTGGATTATTCCGGGGTTTTTTTTGTCCAAATTTTGGTCGCAAAAAAAATGGAAGTTTCGGCAGAATATAATGCAAACCTGGAGCAAATAAGCTCATTTAGACCAAAAAACACCTCGATCAGAGCCAAATCCACAAAATAGTGGTATTGAGAAAAGGCTCTTTTAGTATGAGCTCAGCAAGGTAGACTAAGCCAAAATCCTAAAATTATGTCAGGTTTTCTTGGCTACTTGACAATCCATGTTCAGGGATTAGTATACAGCCCTTTCAATAATCATCGAAAGGAAGCTATCTTGCTCAAAACATTAATTTTCATAAGCTTACTAAATTTCAGTTTTCTAGGTACCGCCAGAGCAAATTTTGAACAATATACTAATGTCCCCGTGATAGAAAAACAAAAGGTAAGATTAAAAACCACTGAAGATGTTCAAACAGTCACAACTGCTTCTTTGAACAATTTAGCAAATGATAAAAATTTGGTTCCAGATGCAAAGATCGCAAAAGCATTTGATCTTTTAAATAATCTTGAAAACGAGAATATTCCACTAAACATCTACCTTGCTGGAGCAACTATAAAGGTTTTAGCATCCACTGGGGATATGCTACAGATATGTGCATTTGCAGAAAAAATGGAAGCTCTTGATATTGAACTAAATGCTCGCGTGTATACAGGTGCTATTAGGGCAGCTAACGAAAATGGCAAATTGGATTGCGCAATTGGTTTGCTAAATGCAGCTATATTTAAAGAACATCTCCCTGAAATCAGCTATGACTATATCAACAAACACTTAGACTTTAGATTTACTTCGCTTTATGATGACGACGAACATAGCAAATTTTACACAAAAATGCCAGATCTGATACTCGGATGGGTTCTGTTTCATCATGGTTTGTCGAAAACAACTATTTTTACAGATAGCAAATTTAGATCTGTATATAGTGTCTGGTCGGAAACTAAATTCTTGCCTTTGCAACTCAGTTTTTTTTATCGCGGTTGAAATTAATTTTAAAAACTCTTCTTATTTTCCAGTGATAAGTGAAAAATACCATATTTTCGGCAATTAAATATC
>JBGCDR010000366.1:0-6560 GCA_045105515.1 Oligoflexales bacterium | reverse complement strand
TCATACCTTTGCTCATAAGTGAGATTGGCAGACATAAATACCCCTTTCTTGCAAGCAGATTAGCCTCATAGACTAAACTAAATCCGCCTTCCGAAGCGATGGAATTTTTTCTTCTGCACTTAATCTAGCAATCCGCCAAGTAAATGGTTCTAAGGAACGCAAAGCAAGAATATGGCTTAGCAAACTATCAAAACCTATTATCACTAAAAGTCAATTAGAGGGTGAGATTCCAAGAAAATTATCTCTTACGATCGAAGAGAAAATGATAAACCAAATTACAAAATATCAACTCCTGAACATAAATCGATTGATGGATGTACGTTTTACAGAGATAACGGAAAAAACGTAGTCAAATTGGTTCTTAAAGAATATTTTAGTAGAAGACACCACTATAATATTCGCTATATATTTTTATATTATTTCAATGAAAAATTCTGTGTTTACAGCCTAGATTCAAGAATTGGCCACGAAATTAAGCCCAACTGGAAAGAGCTAAGCTCGCTTGTTAATTCAGGAATCATTGCATAAAAGAATATGTTTGAGCAATGAAAAATTCGAACAATCCGCGTTATATTAGGTTTAGTTTGTTTAGATTCTTTTTCTTCTCAATTTGTTTGTCTTTGCTTTTATTTTTTAGTTTGGCTTGTAGCTGGAAGAGCTCAGGTTTCTTGACGAGTCTATATGGTTAATTTCCTAACAAACTATTGGAATTCTTCCAAGCTTGACCAAAGAAATATTTAATTGACACTGCGACTGATGTTACAATATTAAGATATGATGAAATAAAGTATGAGAGGTCTGCTATGGAGTATCTAATAAAGATCTTGGAAATGGGAACAGCGATGCTTTCTCCATTCGTGACTATGCTATTCTTTTTTGCACTTTTAGGAGTGCCTATTGCGTTTATCATTATTTTATCTAATGTAAGCCATAAAAATATCTTTTCTCCCAAAAACAAAAATGATTCAGACAATAAGAAAATTAGAAAAAAAATCTTCGGCAAGTCTGCAAAGGGAACTAACCAATGATTTTTACCATCATTTGAATGATGTTGATCTGAAAGAGGGAGCGATCAAGCTCCACAACAAGGCAAATACCTGAAATATATTGTTGAAGCCAAGGGTATTACTTGGCAGAATCTAACTTACTATGTTGAGTACCCGCTCCTGAATCCACTCAGCATATCGTTTATCATCATTACAAATATGATCTTTAAACCAATTATTTAGGAATAGAGAAAAATTCCGAACCTCTTTTGATGGTATCTGTTCATTATCTTTGAACTCAGCTAGCTTTTCTAGCTTCCGAAAGAATAGATCATGCTGGTTTCTATGCTCTCGAAACAAGGGATATCCAAAGACAATCATCAGTTCTTCTTCTTGCCGAAAATGACTTGTAGCAAAATCTTCAGCATCAACCAAAAGCTCACTGATTTCTTCGTTTGGATAGGGCTGCTCTTTTGCGAAGCACAGCTCTAAGTTTTCGATAACCTTCATAAGCTTTGAATGACTTTTATCAATTTCTTTAATACCAAGTAGAAATTTGTTTTTATCCATAATTGTCTCCAGTGATTGGGATTATTTTATCACCTATATAGCTAGTTTAAGAAATGTTTAGGATTGCAAGGTTTTAAGGAACAATAGAGATACAATTTTAGATTTTACTAGGTGTAGAAAAAAAAGACCTCATTATTTGAAACCTTTCATCGTTGATTTTGATTAGTTTTACTTCCAATTTATCAATTTTATCTAAATATGAATTGAAGTAATCGCTAGATAGATTCAAAGACTGATTCACTCCTATTGAGAACAGGACTAATCCTGTAATACCTATGCCTACAGCCAGTACATTTTTTATTTTAAGCTCAGCTTGCCCAATCTTTTTCTTTGCGTTTTCAAGGGCAATTGCTTTTTCCTTATCAGTTGCAAATTTATTGGATAAATCGCGTTCTTTTACCGAATTAATAATTTTTCCTTTTAGGTTGTTTGCTGACAATGCTCCAATAGTGCCGCCAGTAACAGCAATAACTGCACCTGCCCAAAGAGCGTCTTGCTCATCGACTTCTACAACATGAGCAGCTACAAGTTTTCCCAAAATGACACCTGCTAGAGTTGCAAAAAAGACTAGGCCATGAGGTCCAAATTTTGTTACAGAAGCGCCAACCCCTGCTACAACTCCGAGAGAAATCAATCTTTGACCTTTTTCCGATGGTTCTACTACATTTTCACTCTCATCTTCTTCTGATAAAGAAAATTTTCGGCATTTTGATTCGCTTAGTTGCAAACTCTCTTGGGGATTTTCAAAACTTTTTAAGTTATGAAATGTTAACTCTATTTCCTGGGCAATCTGATCCGGTCCTTTATTGACTATATTTCTAAGCATCATATTAAACTCTTGTAGAGCTTTAGAGTTCAAGTCTTTATTTATCTCTAAAAACTCCTTTGAAATCTCAGTGAACTCAAATCCAATTTGATACATAGCTTTAGTGCGATTGATGAGACGTTCTACATTATTATTTTTCGCTACAAGATTTGTGTCATTTTTTTGGTGAGGTATATCTGAAACGAAGATTTTTTCTTCTGAACAATCGATAGAAGAAGATTTTTTCCTAATACATCCATGAATTTTAATATTGACTCTTTTTCCTAAAAAATCTTGCGGAATTGCTAAAATAGAACTTCCATAAATGTATTCAAATTCTTTTTTATTTCCAGGGAAACACTTGTTTTCATTGCACAGCCTAAATTTTAAAAAATCGGCCTTTTCATTATGCTTAACATGGATCATATATATTTTGTAGCCGCCTTTATCTTCGATATTTTTAATTGAAACATTTTGTATCTCTATATCATTAACTGTATAAATCCTGGGTTTAATCTCGCTAATATTTAAACCTTCAACTTCTGCATTGCAATCAGAAGCGCTTTTGGTTTTACCTATTTGGTCTTCAATATCTTTATCTTTATGAGCCCTGCATGTGTAAATATTAAATATCGCTAACACCAGTATAGAATTTTTAAATAATTTATGGATCCTGTGACAATTTAAGTGAATAGATAGTAATATCATTATTTTATCCTAAATTAATTTTTATGATTTTCTGGATTTGAGTGTTGATTGTTTCAGCTGATAAATCAAAAAATTTCCTAGTTAGCATTTTTATGGATTCTTTGTTGGCTAAAAATTTATTAGCACTCTAAAAGCAAGTATTGATTTGCTCAAATAGAAAAACCTCCGTCCATACCTTCTTTGAATTCGAGATACTCATGGGAGTAATTAACGTTTTTAAGATCATTTTCATCATCCATGGTAACGATTTGACAAGGTGATGATTTCAGTGTTTTTCTTGGACAAAAGACTTCCTGGCCAAGCCTCTTTAAAAAAACATGTCTTATTTTAGGTTCGTAGATGGTACACAAAGGTTCTGGGAATCTTTCGTCGTTATTCGCGCAATAGTGCGTGGCAAGTCTGAACGGATTTCTATGACTGACTATTTTATCTAAAGTTTTTTTAGTTAATAGTGGAAGATCACAAGCAACTACGAACCATGCAGCTTTAGGCACTTCTATCATCGCAGTTAGTATTCCCCCTACCGGGCCAAATTTTAAAAACCGATCATGAATTTGTGGCAACAAAGAAACAGATTCAGGAAGTTGCCCATGCCTAGCAGATATAAAAGTCTTATCGCAAAAATTTGACAGAAGTTCAAAGCAATGCTGAACTTGCGGCTTGCCATAATAGTCTATTAATGCTTTATCCTGCTTCATCCGTTTACTAAATCCACCTGCTAGAACTAGTCCATATAAACGCGGAATATTATCAAGATTCATCTTTTCAATAAAATCCCGTATATCTTCTACATTATCACGGTTAAAATATGGTTTTCCAAGTAATGAACTTTTGTACTCACAACCAACAAATGCAAGAATATTATTAACTGTTTTATCATGCACTTTTTCCAATATCTTATGATCTTTATCGACTACCACTATTTTTTTGAAATCGGACTGCTTGCGACCTTCTATAAACACCATATCGCAGTCGACGAAATTATCTTGAAATTCCATTATATCTTGTCCTGAGGAAACTAATGCTGAATGGCTGCGATCAGCAATCGCGACCTGTTTAGCTCCACTAGTCCATGCTATGTAAGTATCTTTGCCAGGGGTATCAATACTAAATCGATGGGCATCGGTTTTCATATATCCAATTGAATACTTTTCACTCATTGATCTTAACAAGCGTGAGATAAGGGTTGTTTTTCCCGATCCGGAATATCCACAAAAACAAACTTGATAAGGATGAAGACTCTTCAAAAATGACACTTTTACCTCGTCGTTTTTTAACAAGTGAACACGTCTGATTCAATTTGCAAATGATTGAATTCTACCCACCAATTTGATTCATGTCTTGGCTGATTTCTTTAATTCTATTTATTGGTTTCATTTTCAACAAATTATTTAATTTTTGTTCTAATTCAGCTGGAAGTAGGTCTTTTAAGTCAACACCTTTTTCAGACATGAGGCAAGCTCGCAACATTCCTTTTGCACTAAGTCGCCACCTTGAACATGATCCACAAAATGGTTTTGATTCAGAAGCTATAAAGCCTATATTGGCTCCTGCTTTCGTCGAATAGTTGAAAGAAGTAGAGTCTTGCTCGGTTCCAACAACGGGAGATAATTCAAATTTCTCTTCAATTTTTTCAATAGCTGATTGTGCTGAAATAAACAAAGAACCCTTTTTTGAAACAATTTGACCAATATTCATGGCTTCTAAAAAGCGTACTTCGATATCATTTGATGCAGAAAAATTGACAAAGTCCCAAATCTCATCGTCGTTATGGCCTTTCATAAGTACCGTATTTATTTTGAGATTAAATCCCATTTCCTTTGCTTCAAATATTGTTTTTAATACGGCATCGAAGCTTTCAGAGCGAGTTATTTTATTGAATTTTTCGCGTACAAGGCTATCGAGACTAATATTCATATGATAACAACGATGATCTTTCAGAAACTCCAGGTGTTGGGCAAGCAAGAGTCCATTGGAAGTTATTCCAAGTTTTGAAATAGCTAGTTGGGATAGCCTTGCTACAATATCTCTAAACCCTTTACGTAGTGTAGGCTCTCCTCCAGTCAGTCTAATTTGACTTATTCCTCTTTCTACTAGCTGAGAACAAATATCCACAACCTCATTGGAGCTAAGCAGCTTTGATGGATGGGTAAATTGAGGATTCAATGGCATGCAATAGAAACATCTAAAATTGCATGCATCTAGGAGGGATACCCTTAACTTTCTGATCTGCCGGCCATATTCATCGATTAATATCATCAGGATCTCCATGTATACAGTGGATAACAAGTTCCAGCACGGTAAACTGACTGATTCTCTGGAAGCTCTAGGAAACCATCTGAAGCATTCAAAGCGACAAAATCACCAGAACCTTGAGACCGTATTGGCTTGGCGTATGTAATAGCATCTTCGCCAAATTTACATGCAACGGGGGCAAAAAAGGTCATTTTTTTACTGAAGGAAATATCTTCCTCAAGTCGAGCATACTTAGATATACTTATTTTTTTTGTGCTTTTTGAGAGGCTAGGTAAGACGTATCGATAAAAACAAAGCAAAGAAGCAACCGGATTTCCCGGTAATCCAAATATCGGTTGTTTTCTTTGGCTTATACCAAACCATAAGGGTTTTCCTGGTTTTTGTCTTACTTTATGAAAAATTCTCTGTGTCTTTAAATCTGTAAGAGCACCAGGTACATAGTCAAAGCGCCCGGCAGATACCCCACCAGAAATGATTAAGCATTGAGTTTTTTCCAACAAAGAAATAAGAATTTCTAGAAGTTTATCCTTACTGTCTGAAACATGACTTAAATGGATATTTTCAAATCCATTTTGCAAAAGTGCAGCATAGATCGCGCTGGGATTTGAAAGTCTAATTTGATGAGGAAGAGGTTGTTCACCAATAGATACCAGTTCATCTCCAGTCGAGAGGATATCTATTCGCGGTTTTTTAATAGTAACGATTTTAGACTGCCCAATTGATGCTGCAATTGCCCACCTAGGGGAGTTCATCATAGAGCCAGTTGGAATAACTTCATGACCCTTTAAGCTATCACTTCCTTGCCTATGAATGTTTTGTTTAAAATCAACTTCTTTGACTGAATCTAAGAGTGTATAGCTACCAGAATTAAATTCGAGATCTTCAAATTTAACTACCGCATCTGTATGTTTAGGGAGTGGCGCACCAGTCATAACTTCAATACAATTGTTCAAGTTGTATAGTTTTTGAGCTGGTTTTCCAGCATGTTGGCATCCTTCGATTCTAAAAGTACGGGTTCCAGATTTTAAACTATTCCTACATATTGCTATTCCATCCATAGCAACTCGATCATAAGGAGGAAGATCTCTATCTGTGTCAGGGCTGATTCAAATAAGATTTTTTCCAATTTTTCATTAAATAGGTCAGAAAAATTCTAAGCCGCAGTACCAAAAGTGACTAGATAAAAAAAATATAGGAAGAAAAAACTTAAAAAAAATGGCTCACTTTTATTAAAA
>JBGCDR010000365.1:0-6920 GCA_045105515.1 Oligoflexales bacterium | reverse complement strand
ACGCAGCTTCTTCAAAGTTAAGAGTCAGAATTGATAAGCTTCGTGATGAAATAGGTTACGCAGCAGCAGGTCTTTGGAACTATAAAATAACATAAATTAAGCTACCAAAGGGTTTTATCAATTGTTAGACAACTCTACTGTGAAAAATAAAAATTTTGATTTTTTGTCATTTTATCCTGGTTTTTTCCATTTTAAGTAATTCTCATCAAATTTGAAATAAAAATATAAGCACCATTGACTAGCAAGACTAAATGAATTACCTGATGATAGATTAAATGGCTAGATTTGATGAGTCTATAACTCAAGAGTCCAATAGCTCCTCCCACAAGAAAAGCCGGCATAGAAGTTATAATCAGCTGACCAATTTTTTCTTGATACATCCCATCCGCAAAATACATTAAGATTACACCTGCCATTTGAATGCTGAAGAAACAGAGCATGGTAGATTTAATCTGATCATTGGTCCAGTTTTGACAGGATGTATAAACTACAATAGGAGGTCCTGATTCTCCAACACTTGAACCTAAAATTCCACTAAACAAACCAAATATCATGGTCCAAAAAAAATTAAATGAAATAAATGTCTCTTTCTTTTTCAATAACTCATAAGTACAATAAAGAAACAAAATGCAGCCCATAAAAACCAATAAAAACTCTGGTTTAGCATTTTTTAAAAATTCGATTCCAACGAATATTCCTGGTAAAGATCCTAGAGTGAGATAAAGCACTGCTTTTTTATTGATATCTTTTCTCATCATAAAACTTAGGGGTGCAGACAGTAGAAATGCATAGAAAACGGCTATGGGTACTACAATTTTAAGATCAAGAAATAGAGAAAGAAATGGTACGCTTATCAGTGCAAATCCAAATCCAGTGCAAGATTGTACCAAAGTTGCAAAACCTACTACAGCACTAACCCAAGTGATTTCAGTCATAATACTTCCTTGTGAAAATGAATTTTCGGTAAAAATATGGATGCCATTCTATCTAGGGTATTTAAAAATATTCTCATGAATATTCATAATTGAACGCAATATAAACTCCTATTTTAGAAGAACATTCAAACATATTTAGAATTAATAATCTTTGTCCTAAGTTTAAATTAAAATAACCTTATAAACTATAACTACACCTGGATATTTTCGCTACGCAAAAATATTTTAATCAGGATCTCATTGTAAATCAATTTTTTATCTATGTTAGATTAACCATAATTCCAAATTATTAAATTATGATTTTATCATCTTCCATCGAAATATATCGAGTAAATTATTCTGCCTCATTCCCTAATAATCAATTCTTTACAAGGAAAAATGGACATGGTACGAATGATACATTCTGGAAACTACATAAACTGCACAATGTCTTGAGAAGTGGATAGGCTCAATCTTTTTCTCTTGATTGTGGCAGCATTTGTAAATTTGTGGATTTTTATTAATTCTGAAGGGATAAGATAATGACCATAGACCGATTGAAAAATCCGGTGAGGCAAGAGGAATTTGATGACTCTAAGACAACAGAGATTGTAAAAAATATCCTACGTGATATTGAACTGGAGGGAGAAATTAAACTTAAGGAGTATTCAGAGAAATTGGACGGTTATTCGGGACCATTTTTAGTTACATGCGAACAAATAGAGGAAGCTAAATCCCAAGTATCTGAACAAATGAAATCTGATATTGCATTCGCTCATAGAAATGTAGAAGCTTTTGCAAAAGCTCAGCGTCAATCGATGCATGAATTTGAGCTTGAAGTCGATCAAGGTTTATTTGCAGGCCAAAGATTGATTCCCATTGAGACTGCTGGTTGTTATATTCCTGGTGGGAGGTATTCGCATATTGCTTCAGCCATTATGAGCATTACCACAGCAAAAGTAGCTGGTGTTTCACAAATCATTGCTTGTTCTCCACCTGATAAACAAGGAAATATAAACCCTGCAATTCTTTATACTATGGATTTATGCGGAGCTGATACCATTTTAGCATTAGGTGGTGTTCAAGCCATAGCAGCGATGGCATATGGAGTTGGTATTCCTAGCCCAGCTAATTTCCTTGCAGGTCCAGGCAACCGTTTTGTTGCTGAAGCAAAAAGACTTTTGTTTGGTAAAGTTGGAATTGATGTTTTTGCTGGACCTTCAGAAATCGCAATTATTGCAGATGAAACGGCAGATCCAGATTTGGTTATAACAGATTTAATAGGACAGGCAGAACATGGTTTAGATAGTCCTGTATGGCTAATTACAACAGATCCATCTCTAGCAAAATATGTCATTGACCATATTGAAGAAAAGATATCACGATTACCGGACTTACAACGTCAAGCTGCTCAGGCCTCATGGAAAAATTTCGGAGAAGTAGTGCTCTGCTCTTCGCGAGAAGAGGCAGCTCAGGTTAGTGATGAATATGCTGCGGAACACTTAGAAGTGCATGCTAAAGATGAGGATTATTGGTTGAAAAGACTTAAGAATTACGGGTCTCTATTTTTAGGTGAAGAGACGACGGTAGCATTCGCAGATAAGTGTTCAGGAACCAATCATATCTTACCAACTAAAGGAGCTGCAAAGTACACAGGTGGCTTGTCAGTAGGTAAATTTTTAAAGACCGTCACCTACCAGAGGATGGACAAGCAGTCTATGGAAAACGTTGCAAGCATTACAGCCCGAATATCCAGGTTAGAAGGGATGGAAGCACATGCAAGAACCGGTGATCATAGACTAAATAAGTACTTTCCAGGCAAGACTTTTAGTACAGGATCTCTTCATTAATTCTATATTTAGAAAGGAAAAAAAATGGAAACTCATGTGATCGTTCACGATATAAAAGACACTGTAGGTGTTGTAGTCGTACCTAAGATTAACGCATCTCAAGAAATTACTATGTGGTGTATGACAGACGATTTGAAAAGCACCAAATTAGATGCTAAGGAAGACATAAATTTAGGACACAAAATTGCACTTCAAGATCATGAAGTGGGAGAAACAATTTACAAATACGGTCATGACATAGGAAAAGTTGTAAAATCCATTAAAAAGGGCGAGCACGTCCACGTCCATAATGTAAAAACTAAAAGGTGGTAAGCGATGAAACAATCATTTTTAGGATATAGAAGAGAAAATGGTCGGGTTGGAGTTAGAAACCAAGTTTTAATTTTACCGGTAGATGATATCTCCAACGCTGCTTGTAAGGCTGTTGCAAACAATATAAAAGGTACTTTAGCAATACCGCATTCATACGGTCGATTACAATATGGTGCGGATTTGCAGCTTTTTTTCGACACGATTATCGGAACAGGCAGTAACCCAAATGCAGCAGCAGTTATTGTTATTGGAATTGAACCAGGCTGGACTCAAAAGGTTGTGGATGGCATCAAGGAAACTGGAAAACCAGTTGCTGGATTTGCGATAGAAGGAAATGGCGATTTAAACACAATTGCTAAGGCATCGCGAAAAGCTAAGGAATTTGTTCATTTTGCTAGTTCTTTGCAGAGAACAGAGTGCTCCCTAGAGAGTCTTTGGGTTGCTGTAAAATGTGGAGAGTCTGATACAACCTCTGGTTTAGCAGCAAACCCAACGGTTGGAAATTTTATTGACAAACTTAGCAAACAAGGATCAACCCTTTGTTTTGGAGAGACTTCGGAACTCACAGGTGCTGAAATCGTATGTAGCGAAAAAGCTGCCAATGAAGAAGTTAAAGCTAAATTTTTGCGAACCTGGCAAAAATACAATGATATTATCATGCAGAATAAAACAGATGACCTGTCTGACTCCCAGCCGACTAAGGGTAATATAGCAGGTGGCTTAACTACCATTGAAGAAAAAGCTTTTGGTAATCTGCAAAAAGTTGGAAAAACTACAAAATTTATTGACGTTTTAACTCCTGCTGAAGCTCCTCAAAAGGGACCAGGGCTTTATTTTATGGATACTTCTTCAGCAGCAGCTGAATGCGTAACGCTCCAAGCTGCTGCAGGCTTCGTTGTGCATTTATTCCCAACTGGTCAAGGGAATGTAATCGGAAATCCCTTGATTCCTGTCATTAAGTTAACTGGAAATGAAAAGACCGTTGCTACTATGACTGAGCATATTGATTTGGATGTTTCTAAATTATTAACGAGAGAGATGACCATAGACGAAGCTGGTAATGAATTGATCGATCTTACTCTAAAAACTGCAAGTGGGCGTTTAAGTTCAGCTGAAGTACTTGGGCATAGGGAATTTGTTTTAACAAAACTATATCCTAGCGCATAATGTTGGCAAAACATACGGTTTTATGAGATACCTGTGTCAATAAAATTTACCCATTTTCCCGAATCGTTTTCGAATCTTGGCAGGAGTGGATTAGTATCCGCTTTTTGCAAGTTTTTCCGTTTCGGACTTTGATTGCTTAAATATTTAAATGGCTAGAACCGATCGTCTTTTTTAGCTTCTTAGGAGGTCAGTATATGGGAGTCATCATGAAGCAATTGTTTAGTCTAGAGGGTAAAATTGCTCTTGTGACAGGGGGAGGATCTGGAATTGGTCGTGCAATTGCCTCTGCCCTGGCAGGTGTTGGAGCTTCAGTGATTGTATTAGGTAGGCGAAAAGACATCTTAAATTCTGCTGTAAGCGAAATTGAAAACGAGGGTAATGGTAAAGCAATAGCTTGGGAGTTTGATCTATTGCAAAGAGAGCAGATTCCTGGGCTAGTTGATAAAATCTCAACTCAACTTGGTCATCCAGATATCTTGGTGAATGCTGCAGGAGTTAACCTACGAGAGAAGTGTGATGATATATCTACCAAAAGCTGGGATCAAACTCTACATTTAAATTTAAGTGTACCTTTCTTTTTGAGTCGAACCCTGGTTGCTGGAATGAAAAAGAAAAACTGGGGCAAAATAATAAATATTGCCTCTCTACAATCATCGCGAGCTTTTCCTGATAGCATTCCTTATGGAGCGTCAAAAGGTGGTATTTGCCAGTTAACCAGGGCCATGGCTGAGGAATGGTCTAAGTATGGAATTAGTTGTAATGCCATTGCTCCTGGTTTCTTTCCTACAGAACTCACTGCAAAGGTTTTTGCTGATGAGGGTAGAGCAAGGGAGTTAGCTGATAAAACTGCTATGGGACGAAATGGACAGTTATCTGATCTCCATGGAATCGGGATTTTTTTGTCAACTGAAGCCTCTGACTACTTAAGTGGACAGACAATTTTTGTTGACGGTGGATTTACCGCAAAATAGAACAGCCATTTAACAAGGAACGATCATGAAAGCGTTGGTTTATACTAACCCCTTTGAGCTCAAATATATGGATTGCCCAGAACCAGTGATAGCCAGAGACGAAGTCAATATTCAAGTACAGGCAGTTGGAATATGTGGTTCTGATCTTCACGCTTATCAAGGGCATGACGAACGGAGAAACCCACCTTTAATTCTTGGGCACGAAGTCGTGGGGATCGCACAAAATGGCCGGTTTGAAGGACAAAGTGTGATTATAAATCCATTGATAACTTGTATGAGATGTGAGTATTGCTTAGGCAGCAAGAGTAATTTATGTGCGCAACGTGAATTGATTGGAATGAATCAGCCAGGTGCCTTTGCTGAATACGTTTCTGTAAAGGAGCGTAACTGTATTCCAATGGAACATGATTTTAATCCCATAGATGCTGTACTTACTGAGCCAGTAGCAACTGCTTTGCATGGCATAAATTTAATGATTCATTCGTACTATCGACCTATTCAAGAAGCTGAGGTTCTTGTCATGGGTGGTGGTTCAGTTGGTTTAGCTGCAGCCTTACTCTTAAAAAGTTTTGGTTGTCAGAAGGTACATCTAGCCGAAACCAATAAAAAACGTTTTGCGATGATAAAAAACACCTGTGATCTTGATTTAATTGATCCCATAAATACTCAAATTCCTGCAGCGTCATTTCACTGTATTATTGATGCAGTAGGAATCGAACAAACTCGCAAGCTATCTTGTCAGCTTGTCAAAGTTGGGGGAGTTATTCTTCATATTGGTTTAGGTTCTGCCAAAGAAGGTGTAGATGTTCGCAAGCTCACTTTAGGAGAAATTTCTTTTATCGGTTCCTATACCTATGACCAATTAGATTTAATCGCAGCTGCAAAAGCTCTTGAAACTGGTAAACTAGGGTCACTCAAGTGGGTTGATGTCCGCGGTTTAGAGCAAGGTTCTAAAGCTTTTTCAGATTTGGTATCAGGACGAACTGAATATTCGAAAATCGTTCTCCAGCCAAAACTTATCCATTGATATTTTTTCTTTTGATGGAACAAAGTTAAAAGGTTATTCTTGAGAGTGGTTTTTCTGCCAGTTAGTTTAATCCTATTGAATGAGCCTTATTAGGCTACTAGATAAACAAATATATAGTAGTAGAGTCCCATATTAATAAGGAACAAGGCGGGTATTAGAAAATTTGGGCCAAACAGTAATGTTTCCAAAGATTTTTTCATTTTATTTATCCCCCTATAGAAAAAAATTCTATTTTAGAGATAGTACCATACCGTTGAATTAGAAAATTATAAATTAGCAGGAAAGCCCATTGTTTTTTTTTGGAGTTTTTACCAAAGATTTACCTTGTTAAAAGTCATGGTGTTTTTTGTAAAATTTTAAATGAATTGTGAAAAATCCGTAAATTCAACAAAATTTAGGAGACGGTAGAGACTGAATTTTTTCTCTAGTCTAGCGCACAACTTTGTAGTGTGACGACATTTCATATAAAAATCTAACTAGTCGATTTATGGCTTCGGGTTTTTGAGAATCGTTTCTGAGAACTAGGTGTGTGGATTTGAGAGGCGGATTGCTAGATTAAGTGCAGAAGAAAAAATTCCATCGCTTCGGAAGGCGGATTTAGTTTAGTCTATGAGGCTAATCTGCTTGCAAGAAAGGGGTATTTATGTCTGCCAATCTCACTTATGAGCAAAGGTATGAG
>JBGCDR010000364.1:0-3102 GCA_045105515.1 Oligoflexales bacterium | reverse complement strand
GTTTAATCATAGCATGTTGATATTACATATATATTATATGGCGGTTTTTTCTGTTTTTACATCATATCTTTTGCGGTTTCAGTGATTATACATGGAAAGTAGGTGTTAATGGGAGCTTAATCTTCGTCTTGCCAGTATTAACACCTACCGTAATCTACTTCCAAGTTCCATCAAAGCAAAACTTAAGATCGAGGTAAAATTAGAAAAAACAAGCCCTTCCATGGCGCATTTAGCTTTATATATAGGTCTAAAAGGAACTGCTAAAGAACTGGGCTTGCGTACAACCAATCTTTGGATATATTCTGATGAGAATCACGATAAAAATTTAAGCTCTTTTTTAAATACAGAGAATCAAAAACTACCAGTAGTCTATATTTCATTCCCTTCTGCGAAAGATCCATCCTGGCAAGATAATTATCCTGGAAAGAGCACCATCGAAATAATTGCTCCAGTTTCATATGATTGGTTTAAAAAATGGGAAGGAACAAAATGGCAAAAAAGGGGTACTGAATATAATGCTTATAAAAAAGAGATGAGTGATATTCTTCTTGGATATCTGTTTCAAAAGCATCCAAATCTACGAGACAAAATAGATTATGTAGAATTATCAACTCCTTTATCTACAGCACATTTTAGTAACTATCACCAAGGTCAAATCTACGGCATCAATCACACCCCGGATAGATTTAAAGAAAAATGGTTGCGGGCAAATACCCCCATAAAGAATCTATATCTAACAGGCCAAGATATTGTCACTTGTGGAGTTGGTGGAGCACTATGTGCTGGTGTCCTTACTGCCATAGCAACCTTAGGTCTTTTTCATGGTTTTTCTTTGGTAAAGCTGATGATCCCAACTCGATCTAGAAAGCTAGGACAAATGTGAACCAATAGTTTCAACACTCAAAACTACACCTCCCAACTATGCATTTTTTTGAAAACCCAACCACAGAAATATAACAACAAACCCTCTGCTAGAAGGCATCCAACTCGAATGAGATTGCTGGTATTACTAAGATCATATAAGAGGGCTTTTAGACTTACAGCTATTAAAATCGTTAAAGCTGAATTGCCAAGAATTTTATCATGACGCCAGTATGCCATTGCAAGAATGAAAGATGCATAAATTCCCCAAGTGAAGGTGACGAATAGCGCTCCGGACCATTCAATTTCCTGTGAAAATCGATAAAATCCTAACATTACCTCAATATGGGCAAAGCCCAAAAGTAGGGGTAAATATTGAATTCTATCGGGTTCCTCCTTCAAATAAGAAGTAAAACCAAAGACGGCTATTAGTGCAACTATACCGTATGCCCAATTATATAAATAAATGACCTCTATTGTGTCTACTGAGACAACTGTCAGAATTGCACCATATATAAAGGTTGACAACAAAACCAACAATGGCCAAAAAAATGTCTCGCGCGATTTTTCACTGAAACTCCACAAAACCATAACGACAATCCCAATCAGAAGAGCAGCAAGGGGTCTCGAAGATTCTTCTAAGATTTGAAAATAAAAACTGTGAACAAAAGTCATTGCGGCAAAAGCAGTTAAACTAGGACCACTTTTAAGCTCTGTATTTAGAAAAGAATGAGCAAAAAAATAAATTGCTAAAACAAAAAGACCTATTGCTAAACCAAACCAAGGACCAAGACCGGGTCTAATGGAAGAAATAAGATGTCCGGTTGAAAAGTAGAACAGCAACAGAAGAGGAAAAATAGCGATGCTTTCATCAGTGCTTAGAGGCCATTTATGATAGACAGAGTAAGTAAGCATTGCAAAAGAAAAAATGATAAATTGAACTAGTTGTAAATTCAATAACTCTGCCTTTTGCTCAAAATTGAGACCCTTCCCTGACAATAATAGTACTGTAAATACAGCATAATAACATGCAATAAACATTACATCGCGACGTTTATTCATTAAAGAAGCAGCTGAAAATGAAATATTCCAAATAATTAGAAAGATCGACAACACCGACATTTCGCCTGTATTGTAGGCTACAATGGGTGCAGACAGGTAGGTCCCAGCCATGGCCACTAATATATAGGCTCGATTACCTTTATCAAAATTCACGAACAGTGAAAAAACGCCTACTAAAGATGCGCAGATGAGAGCAGCGTTAGCTCCCAAGATACGATGATAAAAATACGCACCTAACCATGTTAAATGCAGCATTGTGGTTCCTGCTCCTGCTAATAAAGCCCCATATTCCTTCTCCGCTTTGGGAAAAAATTGTGGTGCAAAAAAAAAGCTCATACCGGCGGCTGCAGCCATTAAAATTTGCCGATTTGGAGTAAGCCATCCTGAATCGATTGTGATTTTAATAAAAAACACACCAGCCAAAATAACGAATACTATCCCAATAATAGCTAACGCAGAGGATGAGTCTAAAGAAGGGTTATTGCTTACAGTTGCTGCTGAATTTGCCCTTGCTTTTGCTCTTACTGTTGCTCTTGCTCTTGGTTTATTAGATAATTCTTGATTCGGATTATGAATTCCTTGAGAGCTACCAGGACTTGAGGGCATAGATGATTTTTCCACATTTGACGAACCTGATATTTGGCCAGGGTCCTGACTCATTGTTTGACTAAGTTTTGCTTCAATAAAACTCAATCTTCGATCAAAATCTTTTAATATTTCTTCTAAATTTGCCACAAGAGTTCACCTTCTGTTTGTATTCTTTACGCTAATACTGATAACTTCAAGTATCTCATTCTTAAAACTAACTTTTCGAAAGTCGAATATAGTTGGTTAAAATTTTCCCTTGAAAAAGCATTTTTTATTTTCTTAAGCTTTACTTCAGTTCTTATACTAACTCAAAATAAATATTATTCAAAATTGAAGAACAAAATTTAAACAAGGGCTTGCTCAAACCCAAGAAGGTTAAGGGAATGGAAATTGGTGGGAGATAATAGAGTTGTCTAACAATTGATAAAACCCTTTGGTAGCTTAATTTATTTTATTTTATAGTTCCAAAGACCTGCTGCTGCGTAACCTATTTCATCACGAAGCTTATCAATTCTGACTCTTAACTTTGAAGAAGCTGCGTTGAATATTTTAATACCTCCTATTGCATGCTCTATCTTCACTCGACTTGAT
>JBGCDR010000363.1:0-7004 GCA_045105515.1 Oligoflexales bacterium | reverse complement strand
GCTAAATCGTTGTCGGAGGCTGGTTCGCAACTATGAGAAGAACCCGCTACATCAGGAATCAATGAACTACATCGCAAATATTCGCCTTTGTTTGAAACGAGTTCTTAAGTGTATGGCTGATGATTCAAGATAGCCTCTTATAGGTCGAAATTATTAGAAATTGCAAAGGGCCTTGTGCTTGAAGACTATCAACTTGCGTTCAAGCAAGCTGGCATACAATTACAAATAATCCCTTATGAGATTGGTGCATATGAGCCTGAAGCAATCTTAAAAGTTAAGAAGGCCATGGCTGGACCTAGTATTGCTTCAGTTGGGCTCAATACAAGCAATTATGCAGTGCTTGCAGCCCCATACTTAGAGGGCTCAAACTATACTATTGTAAGCTCTTCAGCCACATCAAGTATCCTTGAAAAATATTATCCAAATCTTATAGCAACTCATCAATCCAATCGCCGTTTGGCACAACACATATCAAATCTTATCAACCAAGAATTTCCATCGGCAAAGATTTCGGCTGTGGTCGCATGGGATTGTGCATATTGCCGAGATATGTATGAGAACTTGAACCAAAGTATAAAAAATAAAACAACGCTAAAAAAAGTTATTGCTGACTCAGAAACAATTGCTCCAATTATCCAGGAAATCATGAAAAATTCCCCTGATGTCATCTATATTCCCAACTTTGCAGTTTTCTCTGCTAATTTGATGAACGGTTTTACTGAAGCCGGGTTTAGAGGCACTTTCATTGGAGGCGACTCATGGGGGGAAACAAATGGAAGATCTCTCCAATCGCTCACGAATGGAAGACCTATCCAAGCATTAACGGTCAGGCAGAGAAGTCAACATTTCATGACACCATCTTTAGCTAAGCTAAATCAATTTCTTTTGGAGAATCATAACATGCCATTTTCTCTAATGGTTCCAAATATTTACGAATCCTTTGCCAGTATTTTTGAAGTTATATTAAAAATGGGACCGCCTTACACAAGAGAACGGTTTCAAAGTGTGTACAGAAGGTACAAACATCACCAAGGAAAATATCTGTCGTTCTATACCGATCCAAGTTTAACCATCAATCAAAATGCTTTTGTTGTTAAGCTAACCAGCGCTGGATTATCACCTTACAGGATTATCGAATCAACCAAGCCATGACATCATCAATAAATAAATTACTATCAAAAGGTTTCCTTAGGGCATCTCTTGCCATCCTAGTATCATTCTGGGTTTCATTAATAATACTTGGTGTCGATGTACTGACGCTATTAAATCAATCTAATAATGAAAAAGCATGGAGTATGATTGACAACCACCGATCAAGAATCCTCTCGATTCTGATTCAGGAGGATTGGGAAAGCCTTAATTTACTTCTTGAAGAGCTAAATGCAGGCGATAACAGGGTAAACTTCCGATATATCAAGGAGGAACCTGTAGAGAAAGTTCTTAATGGTAAATATCAAATTTCTTTTGCGGGTAAAACTTTAGGTTGGGTAGAATTTCATCATCAGCCCTCTTCGATATTTGCTTCTCACTTCCTGATATTGCTCATTTCTGTGATGTTGATCTTCTTATTTATAGTCTTGTTAACCTTTTCACGCTTTAAAAAAATGATTGACGAACAAGTCGTACAGCCACTCACAAATTTATCAGATTCCCTTGAATCTATTCCCCATATTTCAAAATTATCATTTTCTAATAACAATGCTGATTGTACAGAAATTGAGACCATTAGAACTGCCATTTTAGATCTATCTAGAAAAACTGATAAAGCTCATGCGAAGTTGACTAACCTAGAACGCCAAGCCGCCATCGGCAAGCTAGCAGCTATGTTAGCCCATGATGTAAGAAAGCCTTTTGATCTGATAAAGATTATGTTTATGCTCCTAAAAAGGTCCACCAAAATGGAGGCAATTCGCGAACACATACGTTCCTTCTCTGACGAAATTGATAAAACAGTTAACTCGTTAGAATCACTAGTTCAGGATGTAATGGCTTTTGGATCTGATGCAAAGCCCACACCAAGGATCGTTGACCCAACTCAATGGGTGAAAGATAATTTAGCATTTTGCACTAAAATCAAAGGTAATTCTGATCTAAGGGTCACGTGTTCGTTTTCACATAAAAAATATGGCCTTTTCGACCCGCAAAAGATGAATAGAGCGTTCTCAAACATTCTTTTTAATGCATTTGATGCCACCTCAGGTAGCGATCCAAGCGTATGGATTAAGACTTCAGAGCTAACCATAAAAGACCAGCCTATGCTTATGTTCACAATAGGAAACACAGGAAGCTATATATCCCCAACTGACCGGGATCATGTGTTTGATATGTTCTTTTCAAAAGACAAACCAAATGGCACAGGACTAGGCCTTGCAATCGCAAAAAAAGTAACCTCCGAGAATGGCGGGGAGATAACATGTAGCTCTGATGATTTAAATGGAACAGAATTCCAAATAATTCTACCTTCAGCGGAAAAACAAGTTCAATACCTCTAAGTCCTTCCCATGCTTTTTATTTTTTTTCTAAGCCAAGCGCAATCAAGAGATTACTTCTAATCCAATATACAAAATTTTTGTATAAAAAATAAGCACACTTACCCCTCAAAAATTGAGTAGTTCTTTAGTATTGACCTCTCGTTTTTGGTGATATAAAAACTTCTTCACCTGAGGGTTTTCGACTAATGTTACCTCCAGATTCTGATGATTCTGATGGAATCAACAGGTAGACAATAAGTCATCAAACAATCCATCAGATATTAATAACCAGTTTAAAGTTAAAAGAAGGGACACTCATGCCAGCTAAATTTGCATCTAAATCTCTAGTTTCATGCGGAATAATTGCTTGCTCGTTAAGCTCTGTTCTTGCACATGCGTCAACACAAAAGTCATATTCTGATCGTGACCATCTATCTAAATCGATCGAAATTGTTGACAGTGAATATTTGGACCAACATAACGGAGCGTGTGGTAATAGCGGTGGTACATCAAACGGGGCATGCGGTAACAATGGATCTTGCTAGTAGGATATTATGGATAAAAAAAAAATAGCTCTTGCGTCACTACTATTAAGTGGGATCGCACAGGCAGAGAACCGAGTCAATTTAATTAACCAATCAATCATTGTAGACGCGTCAAATCTTAGAAGCGTTACGATTGAAGAGTTTGATGCCAACTTCCAAACCCCGCAGGACTACACAACTTTTGAGTACGACGAAGAGGATGAATTTTATGAGCTTTTTGCTGAAGAATTGGCAGATAGTAATGGTTGCTGTTCAAATACAGGATGCACTTGTAATAATTCATGCGGAAACAATTCGAGCTGTTAAGGAGTTAACATATGAAAAAAATGCTTATTTTATCTAGCCTTGCCCTATTTAACACCAATTTGACTGCCGGTAATGCTAGTAGTACTGGCATCATCACATCGGGTAATCCAATGAATGTTGTAGGTAACTACGTTTCTAAAAACGAGCAAATCCAGCAGATAAATGTCACCGGAAACCTGAAAGCTGAACGGTCTAAGATTAACACTGCTACAGTCGTTGGTAACGTACTAGCTGAAGAAGCCACATTCGATAATCTTTCGGTTGTAGGAAGACCTAAGCTAATAAACTCACATGTCGCTTACTTAACTGCTGTAACAGGTAAAGCTGAGTTTTCAGGGCAATCGACTGCCACAAGAATCACAATCGATACATCTGGGGACTCAAATACTAATGGTCCAATTATTGAGGTTAATGATAGCAGTCGAATTAACTCGATAGTTTTCAAAGGAAAGTCAGGAGTCGTCAAAATCTCCGGAGGCGGATATGTCGACCAAGTCACGAACGGAAGCATTCAATAAGTTAAAAAAACAAATATGTTCAAACGAAAGATTTTTTATGATGCCCCAACTCAGATTTTCTAAATATGCCATTTTTTCACCTTTCATAGACGAAAACGATCAGGGTCAAATATTGGTTTTCTCTTCAAAAAGTGGGAAAATTGTTAAGCTTAGCGCAAATCTATACAATAAAATAAAGCACTTAGAGGAAATTGACTCTGGTGGCATCATACCTCAATCTATCATCGATTCTTTAATTGAAAATCAAATTCTTGTTCCAAAAGACCTATCTTTCGATGATGAGGTCAAAACGGTACTACGGCACAATCGATCAGAAATCGATTCATCTGAAACCTTGTATGTTGTCATTCAACCGAATGCATACTGTAATTTTGGTTGTGGCTATTGCGGGCAAGACCATGTTCGGAAAGCTTTATCTGATGAACATCAAGACAAAATTCTAAATCTGATAATTACCTCACTTAAGAATGGCTCATATAAAAACCTTTCAATTGCATGGTTTGGTTCTGAGCCTACGATAGTGCCAAAGACCATAATGCAGCTCTCTGAGAGATTAATAACTCTCTCTAAGAAACATGGTCTTAATTACTTTTCCAAGATGGTGACCAATGGATTCAATCTTACCAAAGATTTAGCAGTAAGCTTTTTAAATGACTGTATGATTTCCTCTTTTGAGATCACACTAGACGGTCCTAAGGAAATTCACGATAGCCGACGATACCTAAAGAATAAATCTGCTACCTTTGCCAAAATAGTCGAGAACATCAAAACTCTTGTTGAAACTAAGGCGAAGGTAACTATTCGTTGCAACGTCGACAAAAGAAATCAAGGAAGAGTTATTGAACTGGCAAAATTCCTAAAAGATCAGAACTTACATAAAAAAGTTTCCTTCTATAATGCTCCGGTTCATTCTTGGGGAAACGATGCACACCAATTAAGTGCAGAGCAGCAAGATTATGCGAAATGGGAGATTCAATCATTTGACCAATTAATTCACCTAGGATTCGATGTCCGGCTAATGCCTGCTCCAAACTCGATCCCTTGCATGGGAGTGAACAAGCACTCTATCTTAATCGATCCTTATGGCAACTTATTTGGATGCACCGAAGAAAGCTTAGTTCCTGCATATGTAAAAAACGGAACTAATACGAGGTCGTGCGGTAGCATTGGTAAACTGAACAAATCAGAGACAATTAAAACCATTCCAGGCCGAAAATATAATAATTTTCCCCAGGAAATCTCTCAAAAGAAATGGCCTTGTCATGATTGCCATGTTTTACCCCTCTGCGGGGGAAAATGTCCCAAAGAATGGCATGAGGGACGGGCCGCATGTCCCCCATTCAAATATAATCTGCCTGAGCGAATACTGCTTAACTATGCTAGAACTAAGATCGAAAAAACGAAGGCTCAAACGGCATAGTTTTAAGCAAAATCTCTAAAGAGATTGCGACAGAATCATGCACTTTTCCTAGAGAATTCTAAAACGTTTTCGTGGTGTTTTTGTTTTTTGAATTGATCTCTTAAGATAGTAATGCGTTCCCAGACTCCATTCAAATTTTTAAAGTGCCAATGGTACCAACCATTCATACTTTTATTAGCAAGCTCAGATGCCGCTTTGCTTGGATTAGGATATTCTTTCCCCTCAGCTTCTAGGTGGCCATTACCGGTAACTCTAGCCCAAAATATCTCGCCTTTAAAATTCAGCTTAAGATTATCACCCTCATGCATTAGACCCGAGTCAATCAGATCAGATAGCTTAACCCTTCTTTCTCTTTTTTCAGTACCTTCCGACTTCGTAGGGCTTACTGATTGGCTCAAAGCGTCATCGATTACCTCTGTATCTTCTGTCATAGAAGACTGTTCTATATTTATCCTGCCTTCTTCGTCAGCGATCACGTTTTTCAGGTATAATTCAATATCCTGTTTGCTGATTTTGTATCCCTGAGGTTGTCCAACCCGATCTTCCTTAAACTCTCTCTGAATGGATTTTACAAGCGTATCAAATGGTTCAGTTAAAAGGCTTTCAAAGGCTTCTCCTATTTTAGTATTCCTCATATGAAATTCATAATTCTTCTGAATATCTTCGTTCTCCAAGCATTTTTTAGAAGCCAAGCCTGAAATTTGTTCACAGAATTCAGCCATATTCAAGCCATCATCAGTGTCAATTTTCTTTACTTCTAGCATCATAAACTTTTGTTCTGCGAAAGAATCGCCACCACGTGAGTTGTAAAGAACGTATTTGTTTCCATCAGTTAAGATCCCCCATTGCACCCCAAATGAGCCCAGATATCTGGTCAATTGATGGACCACATTTTTATCATTTAGGTTTGAACCAAATCTTTTAGCCTCCAATATTAGAACCGGCTTCTCTCTGTCTTTTCCTGCAAAGAAAGCATAGTCAACAGGCTCCTTAAACTCGGGGTGAGTAAACTCACTTCTTACGGTAGTAAAATCTGCAAAGTCCCATCCAAGTTCCCTAAACAATGGATTAATTAAACCTTGTCTTGTATCTGTTTCAGAAATTTCTAGTTTATTATCCTCTAACTCGACGATCTTTTTCTTTAGCTTTCCCAGTTCTTTGCTTAAGCCATCACTCATAGTATTTCTCCTAGTTGTACAGTCGCCAGCCTCCTTCTAGCGATCGGGAAGGTGACCACATACTTTAAAAGAATCATATCATCGGCTTAATTCCTGCATTTGATTGCTTTAAACAATGGGTGAATTTACCAACAATTTAATCCATTTTGACATGTAAACGGTTAGGAGGTGATACCTGCTATAAATTAGAAATGCCATTCATGAGCTACTAATACTCAGCAATAACGGTTACTTTGGCTCGAAATTTCTTTAGCAAATCAAAAAATAATTTAAGAGACATTCATTTTTCAACTTTTGAACCGATATCCTTGTGGATACTGTTTCTTTGATGAAGGAGATTTCAGGATGTCAAGATTTTATAAAGTATTTACCTTACTACTATCGATTTCATTTTTACCGAGTTGCATCACCTCAGAATCTGACGGCTTTGTAAATCTTGAATTCAATAAGAAAATGCAAAAATAATCTTGCCGTCCAGAATTCAAAACAAATTTGTGCTTGAAAAAAATATTTTCATCAAAATTCCCCTTCCTAAGATGTGTTTAAGAGCTAATAAGAGAAAAATC
>JBGCDR010000362.1:0-5306 GCA_045105515.1 Oligoflexales bacterium | reverse complement strand
GTTATTAGCATCCTCAGTAGCTTTTTGTTGGCCTATTTTAGCTCTCCATCCCGAAAGCTGGTTAATAGGCACTCCAAGCTCATCAGCGACGTCTCCGAGACTCACACCATCTTGGTATGACATTTCTACTGCTCTTTTTTTAATTCCAATGGGTAGGATTTTCTTGCTTTTCTTCTTTTAGGCATCTGAAGGACCTCCGCATGTTTTTAAATATTTTACACGGTGTCCGGAATTTTAGGGCCATCTCAGTTGCACTTAAAGCACCGAGTGTGCTGGAGGCTATGTCGGCTAGAAATATCAAAACTTTCGTTGGTGACCTTACCAAAAGAGACCCTGATCTGTCTAATTTTCTTCGCGGGTTTTCACGTATTTCCGTACCTTTCTATTTATATTATAGTAGGATGGGACAAGATCCCATAGTTTTGCCCGAGGTTCTCACACCTCAAATTCTCATAGATTTATTTGAACCCCAAGCAAGAGAGCAGAAAAAATGACAAAAAAATTAATTATTCATCTACTACTTTTTTATTCTTGGAATACCTCGGCTGCAAGCCTGCAAAATGGAACTAAAGCACCAGATTTTCAACTGACTGCTCATGATGGAAAAACCTATAAGCTTTCACAGTTCAAAGGAAAAAATGTTGTCCTAGAATGGTACAACGATGACTGCCCCTATGTTAAAAAGCACTATGATTCAGGAAATATGCAATCTCTGCAAAAGAAGTTTGCTGATCAAGGAGTCGTCTGGCTTTCAGTGATTTCATCAGCACCTGGCAAACAAGGTCATGTTGATCAGGGTGGAGCAAAAAAACTAATAGCTGCAAGAAAATCGATGCCCACAGCGATTCTCCTAGACCCCGAGGGAAATGTAGGAAAGCAATATGGAGCTAAGACAACTCCTCATATGTACATTGTAGATTCAAAAGGTGCCTTGGTTTACCAAGGAGGAATTGATGATAAACCATCTACGCGGGCAGCGTCGCTAAAAACAGCTAAACCTCTTTTTGCTAATGCTTTAACATCAGTCTTAGGTGGAAAAAAACTTAGTAGTCAAGCTGCAAACACCAAGCCTTATGGTTGTTCAGTAAAATATAAGTAGTCTTATCCAGCTATTATTTAATGATAATTTTTGCCACAATACCAAGTTGGTATGGTGTTTTGATATTTAGCTTTTTCGCAATTTTCATATTTCAAATAGATGCTTATTTAAACTGCCCTGTGAGGTATAATCAACAAAAATCTGTAAACCATTTGATATACCTTCGGCATATTTTTCAATTTAAACCAAATAAGGTTTTAGCTTTAAATTTAGAATGAGGGAATGAATGAACTCTACAAGGTTAAGTTGCACAGACGTAGTCTTCATTTTTATTGCATAAGCATCTAGATAATCTGCTACTTCGTGCTCTAGCCTTCTCGTTATTTTAAGAAATGATTGCTGTTTAAAGAATGGTTGAATTAGTTTGCGATTTTGTTGCCAGTGCGAACCTTCCGAGGTTAATAATCCTTTACCCAATAACTTGTCTAACTACAGTGTGTATTGAGACTTGCCAAAATCCCTCTACTTTTTGGCTATAACGGTATTCACAGCTTCTCTACAAAAGGTTGCGATTCCAGTTTCTTTGCTCCTGAATGGGACTCTCATCTTGTGCTGTCATCGAGCTGCTTTGGTCTACCATGACTAAATATTCACGAGCAGATAGAGCAACAAGTCTTTCTGAGTCGTTTCGTGCAAGTTCAGGTCTCATCGCGATCCTTGCATAGTCATCTACGCTTAGATTTCCCTGTGCCATTTTAACTGTCTGAGATATTTCCTCGAGAATAGTTTGTGGGATTTGACCTGATTGGGCGACGCCAAACTTTTCGAGCAAAGAATCACCGGTAATTGTTGACTGGAGAATTAAGGTCACTCCAATTGGCACCTGCCACAGCAATGCCTGGCTGATCAATAAAGTGTTTTTGTCTTAAATAGCCTACCAATAAGAGATCAGGATCTTTAAGCACATGCTGCAGATCTCTTTGATAGCACCAAGTGCTATTTCAATTCTTTCCTCTAAGTTTCGTGCTTTTCGATCTATATTCTCCAGTTTAATTCTCTCGGTTTGCTTGGGTCTTTAATGCTGGCAAGGAAAATGATAAGCCGCTGTCTACTATTTGAAAGTTTAAGACTGTCTTGCTATTGGTTTAGAGCTCTGTCAGTTTCGTCGGGATATTCAGATGCGTTGACCACCCTGTGCCTTAGAGAGGGCATGTAAAGGTCCTCGTAAAAGCGGCCATTAACTTCCCACCTATTAGATTGGAGTTTGTTCCATTTTTTTTCATAATTTATAACTGAGACATATTTTTTTTGTTTATCTAAGCCAATCGATATATAGAAAATTACCCTGTAATAGTTCATTAATCTAAGTCAAAATGAAAGAGAAATTCAACCTAACAAGCGAGAGTTTTATCGGACTCATTCCTCAAGCCCTTAGCACTCCTAGACGTCTTTTAGTTGGAAGAAGAATTGCTATCTATAATTTATCGATTTTTTCTTGCAAACTCTCTGGTGAAGGTAAAATCATAAGCGCACATGAAATATTTATGAATATTTTTGATAATATCCACTCTGCATCAGTGGGTATCCTTTCCTTACTTTCAAAATCAATCTTCTTGCCATCTAATAATTCATTAAAATAACCATCTCCACTTATTGAGTATTTCTCACTCAATCTGAACGCTTCTACATTCAAAAGCGGGTCTGTATTGTTAAATTGATAGGATTTTTCAAAACAATTTACCTGTTTATCTATGCAATGTATCTGCTTGACAATTTCATGATGCAATAATAATAGTGCTGAGATAATATCGCTATTTAATATGCTTTCAAAGTTGTAACACCAATCGAGACATGATCCTAGCAAGCACAGTGAGTTATACTATTTTTTAGCTACAACCTTGTTATAGCCATCATAAGCATCTGTAACTTTCCAATACCAGTATGGCTTTTTGAAGGTAGGAACCTTCTTTTTTCCACATTATTCGTGCCACCCTGATTCGCTAATTTTCCCGAATATGTTTGCCATGGATTATCCAAACTTAAATACACTTCACCAACTGGTTCTACCAAATATTGGGTATCTTACTATCTACTTGGATTTGGTTAGCAATTGCCAAGCCATCTTTCGTGATTGAAAGTGTTTATTAGGTAAGCAGGTAAGCAGGTAAGCATTTATTGAATTTTGGGCATAAAGATAAAAAGCCTCTTTAAGAGAGAAAGCAAAAAAAAAAAATGATTTAGCAGTTCAATTGTGGATTATCCAGGGAGATCTAATATGGAAGCTCTATAAAATTACTCCTACCTAGCAAGCCTCAGCTAAGGGGTGATCAAGCAAGCTGGGAAAAAAACGAAAATATTCTTGAAAAAAATCCCGTATTCTTATACTTCTTATTATTACTTCGCGTTCTAGATATAATCCTGGGGAAAAAAATCATGGTGTCTATTTCATTTCGACAACTACTATTTTCAATATCCTATATTCTCAGTCTGATCTTATTTGGAAGTAATTCAGGTTTAGCGCAACCACTGAAGGATACTGAAATCCCATTATTCTTCAGGTATATAGAAGAAAAATCAAATGAATTTTCTCGGGGTTATGAAAGATATCGACCCAAAAACAGACTTTACCAGGATCTTCTAAAAATAAGGGGGGCGTATAAACTAAAAAAAGGTCAATTAGAAGACTATACTTGGTTGAAGCAAATGTCACAAGATCAAGGTCGAAATATTTTTTCGAGGGAATTAATTTTTTTATTGCTGAATATAAAACCTGGGCAACGAGATTTTCTTAAGAAGATCATGAGGCTCGACAATCAAAACTTTATGAATAATATTGATTTCTTTCGGTATTACAAAAATGAAAATCCAAACCAAAGCGAGGTTAATGATTTTATTTTCATACTTAAACAATATTTGAAGTGTAGAGATAGAACTGAAGTTGAGGAAAATTCCGATAGAAAAAAATATTTACATTTCATAAATGAGTATCTTGCTATTTTCAATAACGATAATGAATCCGAAGAACTTCAGCCAAACCAAAAAAAAAGTAAGTTTAGCTTTGAAATTTTAGAAAAATTAGCAAACAATAAATTTTGCTCGGAGGAAATTTTCGCGTTTGTTCTGAGATCCAAGATTTTCGCAGAAAATACGAGAGATATCGAGCTGATCGAGAACCTAATTTCTCAACGCTGGATTTTGAAAAAAAACATATTTTAACTAGAGATTATTTTTCGGATGAATCGTTCAGTTATCGTGGAATTGAGCAAATTGAGGCTCTTGAAATTTGCGCATCCATTAGTTCCCTTAAAAATTGGGAAAATTTTAAGCATGTTTTCAATAAACTCTTTGAAGATGACTCAAGAAAAGTAAGACTCCAAGCGTTGAATCTTGCAAAATATATATTAGCGTACCCATTTGTCGATATTCGGGAAATTTTCGATCGATTTTTTCAAGAATTGGGAATTCAAGAGTTTTATAATACAAAAAAAGATGATCTGGAGTTGAATATTTGGCAGAATATTGAGATCGATTTAAATATTAAACCAGAAGAACTTCATAAGGTATTTTTAAATCATTTTTCATCTTACCTTGGAATTAATGTTAATGATGTTTCATCCAATTTGAAAACTGATCTAGACAATTTCAAATTTGCATTTGACCTAAAAAATTACATGGGAATACAAAATTATTTTTTCAACCATGATGAATTGCTTGAGATTGAAAAAAAAATTGGATCTGATATTCAGGGGTTTATGGACAATTTTAGTCGTGAAAAAACTTTAGTATTCTTAAAATCCTTGCAGGATGCAAATATCCGGCAGTTGGTTTTTGAACTTAGTAAAATGGGAAAAGAGTATTTTTATCTTGTCCTGCTTTTGCACAACAAAAAACTTTATCCGGAGCAGGTGCAATTCATTCTTGAAAATCTCGAAAAGCCGCTAATTCCATTTAAACAGTTACCACAAAATTCAGATAATACTAACTCCAACAAAATTGCGAAAGAATATGGGCAAACATATGACTGGCAGGTTTACCAATTGCAAAGGCAGTTACTACTCATCGCAAAGAAAATCTATGAAAATTTATGCTGTAGCGATAGCGAAGAAAAAAGGACTGAGCAGCTACGTCTATTTAGTGTCTGGTCGGAAACTAAATTCTTGCCTTTGCAACTCAGTTTTTTTTATCGCGGTTGAAATTAATTTTAAAAACTCTTCTTATTTTCCAGTGATAAGTGAAAAATACCATATTTTCGGCAATTAAATATCTT
>JBGCDR010000361.1:0-21729 GCA_045105515.1 Oligoflexales bacterium | reverse complement strand
AAGATATTTAATTGCCGAAAATATGGTATTTTTCACTTATCACTGGAAAATAAGAAGAGTTTTTAAAATTAATTTCAACCGCGATAAAAAAAACTGAGTTGCAAAGGCAAGAATTTAGTTTCCGACCAGACACTAGATAACGGAGTGATATTGGTTGATGCTAAAAAATTTGAACTTGTAGAAGATGCCAGAGTGAGCGGTTACATTGACCCTAAAACAAAAAAGCCTAATAAGCATATAACTACAGTTCGTCTTAGAGCAAAAGATACTGGGAAAGAGTTTTACTTTACCAATACTCATGCTGATTTTGGTGAAATTGGCTCACTAAGCAAGCATCAAGACTCTCTCGATTCCAACTTGGAACAAATTATAGTCGGAGATATGAATGCTGCTTCTAAAAAGGTGCATCAAGCGTTAAAAGATCCTTCCGGTCAGCTTAGTGTAAACTACAGCAACAATACCCCAGCTCATGTTGGCTTTTCAAAAGGAAACAAAGGTTTTGTAGTTGATTACGATCAAGTCTTTGTGAGAACCAAAAATCCACAAACATCTGTCAAAGAAGTCGATGATATCCAAGATTGGTTTAGCGATTATGCTACTGTTTATAGAGATTCATTCGATTCTGCAAGCAAGACCTCTCCTGTGGCAACCGGGAGCTAAATCCTAGCTCTTACCATCAATAATTTCATCAATCATCTGGATAAGGGGGTAGGTAGGTTTTTTAGTCATAGTTATCGATAAAGAGTATCTTAGATTTCTTTTCTTTTGAATAGTCCTTCCTAGGAGTTTTCTTTTTAACAAGTATTCATAAATTTTATTAAAATGATTTCTGGATACTCTTGTTGACAAAGCTGTATTTAGTGATCTTAGTTCGTGAAAAAGGTGAAGATGTTCTGAAGTCCTCAGCTCAAGATTAAGATTATTTTCATCCACCTTCGTTTGGCCTTTTCTTTCAAGGGGAGTTGGTACCTGCTGGATAATCTGATACCAATCACTGATTTTTAAAATTTGTTCATAAATGATTGCTTGAGTATGGAAAAGTTGAGTTTTCTTGGTATTAAAATCGTCAATATATTCATTTACATCATAATCATTATCATAACTATACTCATTATGCTTTAAAGGGTGTGAATCCCATGCAGGTTTCAGTATGCTTGTGTAAAAAGAAATAAATAATGCTGCGAACTGAATATCTTCATCGAAATCTAGGTTTGCTAGTTCCAGTTTCAAATTGTTTGATATTTTAGAAAATAGGTATTCACGAACCAAAGATCGGTTTTCATAGAGGTCTTCGCTTTGCTGAGCATCCAGAGTATCTAGATTCTCAAGGACTGACTTTATAAATTTATTATTTTTCCATCTATATTCATATTTCCAAGCAATAGTGACATCGAAGCGCATTATGGAGACAGGGTAGCCCAAGGAACGTTTATATAAAAAACTAGCAATTCCTGTGGCCATAGCTGAAGACTGGATTTGAGCCAAAAAAATCAAAAAAAACAAGGAATTTTTGGAGTTCATAATTAGTGCCACTTTTTGAAGTTTGTTGAAACTAAGCGACATTAACAGAATTGTAATGATATTTCAATATTTTTAAACCAAGTTTGCTAATCTTCGGTAATTATAGGGAGACTTCTCCTTTTTTTCCTTCACTAAAGCTATGGAGGGAGCTAGTCGAGCTTAGGGTTTAAACTTCTGTTATCATATCAATGATTAGCTACCAATAGCAGCTTTTAACATCTGCGTCGAAGCATCTAATTTAGATTTCAGCTTTTGAAAAACCTCTGGTGAAACAGTCTTCTCAAGTTTTGCTAGCAATGAATTATTTTGTTCTTCTGTAATTTCTATAGTCACTTTGGTGAACTCAGGTGAACCCATGCTCATTCCCTTGTATTTATCCCGGAAGTCTTGAATGTACTCTCGTGTAAAATTGCCGATTGGTGGAGCAGCGTTGGACCGCAAATGTTCACCAAATATATTTTCGATACTTTTCTGCTCTTGATCAGTTAATTCTAAATCACTTAAATGTGCAATATACATCTTCTTTGAAAGTTTAAAGCCGTTTTCATGCTTGTGAGTGACGATTTTTTCTATGATTTGATCATCAAAATTATTCTGCAGTTCCTTTATAAAATCATCATAGATTTGCACTTGTTCTTCGTATAAATCTTCATTGGTAACTTTGGCATCGAAAAACTTTAAGTTAAAGGCACCCTCCTTGGTTCCTAAACTACTGACAGCTGAAATTAAGGCTTCCTTTTGTTCCCCATTTATACCAAGTTCTTTGATTAGACTTTGGTACTGCTTTTCAGTCATCTGCCGAATTATTTTTCTTTGGGCTACATTAACATACTCTTTTGCATCGCTTGCTTCCTCTTCGTTAAACCTCTCCTTGTCGAGTTCCGAAATTTTAGATTTCTGTGCAAGACCTTGCGTTTGAACTTGGGCCGTTGTATTTGATACTGAATGGGAAATATGTTTAAAATCCACGATTTTTTCTTGAAATTCTTTAATTTGCGCTTCTTTTTCTTTAAGCTTAGATAACAACATTTCGTTTTCTTGTTTAGAAATTTCGAGGTCTTGCTGCGAAGTTCTCAGGTCAAAAAAAGTTATTAGAAATAATCCTGTTGTAATTACAAGAGAAATGTTCATGACTCTATTTTTCATTCAATAATCCCACCTTTTAAAATTGGTTTGTATTAACCATTAACATAGGTCTAGCCTTCTTGTACCATTATTATGGTAAATATTGATTAAAAATTTATTGCCTTTTCACTTATACGATTTAAGGAATTTGATAAAAGATTGAAAAGCTGTTTCCACACCGCTTAAAGGAATTGGATGTAATGAACCTCTCAGACTGACAGGTCAAAGATCTCCAGCTTTGTTATGTTCATTGTAGGTGCAGTGGGTTTGAATGCTTAGAAGTTGCAGGCAATTTGCTTAGAATATGTCTGCTTTAATTTAGCTTAAACCTTGACGCTTAGACCTAGGTTTAATCCCACAGACTTGATATCTCCTTCTAGCTCTGCATCGCTTAACGTAGATTTGGCTAGTATTTCTTTCTTTGTAGATTCGATCTCAGCAGAAAATGTAAGTTTATCATCTAGATTGAAGGTTGTTCCTAAGCAGTAGGTATAGCCACTTTGGGTACCCTTATAGGTGTAATCGTAGTCTAGGCTCTCTAAGCTTATTCTTCCTTTGTAGGTATAACTGGACCATAGAGTTCTGCCTACCTTAAAGTACGGATAAAGAGTACCGTTTACTATGGGCTCTGGGGTTGAAAATTTGGCTTCAAGACAAATGTCTTCTGCACTTACATCGCGTGCGGAAACACGAATATGTATGGAAGTATCTTCTATTTGCCCATAACCTTCTGAATTATAGGCTTGGGAGTTGGAGTCGGTAACTTCTGTTCCCAAAGTCAAACCGACGGATACAAATTCATTTAAAGGAGTGTGCAGAGAAGCTTTCGCTGACGTTGAGGAGAATTTTTGCTTGTTAGAATTATCTATTTTTCCATCATGGATTCCAGCCGAAAACCCTAAATTTAAATCCCTTCCGTAGCTTGAAGTAGCTGCAAACAAAATAGAAGTAGCAAGTACAGATCGAACTAAATTCATATTAACCCCTATATAAAACTCAGATCTTTCAGGCTATATAGTACTACCGTACCCAAGGCAACTTGATATTTATACTAATCTGATTTGTTTAGCTATTTTAGTATGGCTATTCATCTGGCTAGCTGACCTGCAAAGGCTTTACAGGTCGAACATATGCCGATCTTGTTCTTCTAAATATGCTAATTTTTAAGGCGTATCTACAGATAAAAATTCAGTTATTTAAATAAGATAGTCCTGCTAGCGAACTGTTGCGAACACTTTTTGATTTGTGATCTCGTTAATCATATTAAACATGCCGAATAGTAAGATGACATTGGTGCTTTCATGGTTCTTCTCGTGCCATCGTTAAACCCAAAAAAGAAACCTAGAGGAGTTCTTTTTTGGGTTTTATTTTTTGTGATCTTTCTTGACACCTATATTTGTACATCACAGAGTGGTAATGAGTCCTCTTTTAATTTTATTCAATTGATGAAAATCGATGTCTTTCGAAATATCGACCAATGTTCGATTTAAGAGTGAAAAATATTTAAGCATAAATTTCTCGTTCCATGCTCCATTTTTTGGCACCTTATTTTTCTTGTAGAAGCCCTGGAGTGTTGCTAGCTCAGGATCATTTCGTAGCCGCTTTGCAATAAGGCAAGAAAAGTGATTAATATATAAAAGTTTAAGGGCAAGTTTATTTTTGTCAAACTTGTGCAAAATTGGTTTCATTTTTCTATAGAATTTATTGAAAGAGGCAAGGTATTTTTTTGCCTTTCTTTTCTTGAATATATAGTCAGGTTCTAAATAAATGTAAGCGCCTTTGAGCAAGTTTTTCATGTTCTTGTTTATAAAGTGCTTTTTAATTGCCATTGTGCCTGTTACCACCCCCATAGTAATTGGTACGACAGCGATGGGATTCCCCATTAAGGTAAATACGGCTATTCCAATTCCAATTGGTAAACTAGTCTTCAATCCTGTCCCAATTTTTTCTTTGGTATCCATTCTATATTTTTGAAGCTCAAAATCAAAGTATTCTGGATTGTTGGTGTAATAAGAGATAATCTCCTGATCTAGCTGCGCGTCGAGAAGTAAGTTTATTTCTGACTTTACCATTGCTTCAGAAATGATACCTGAGAATAATAAAGAAACTGCTATTAAGCAGTTTAGGGCTTGTTTACTAATCATAGATTTCTCCTTGCAAGACATAAGCTATTTCTCTTTAGTAGAAAACTAGGGCGTTTAAAAATATTTTTCCAATTCACACTCTTCATAATATAAATTATTAATATTCATAATGGGACCGTATCAATCTCAGCTTATAAATGGACTCTTTATGACAAGTAGAACTTTGAGAAACATTGATCTAAATTTGCTGGTAATATTCCAAGCAATCTATGAGATTGGCCACCTTGGAAAAGTGAGCAAGAAGTTGAGCCTGACTCAATCAGCCATCTCACATTCTCTTGCCCGCTTGCGGGATTTTTACGGCGATCCCTTATTTGTGAGAACCAAATCTGGTATGATCCCGACGGAATTTACTAAAAAAATTGCTCCCGAAGTAAAAGAAGCCTTAACAGCTGTAAGCCGAACTATCCTGCATAAAAGGACACCTTTTGATCCCAGTTGTGAAGTGAGAGAATTTGTTTTGGCAATGGGAGAGTTTAGCAATTATTTTTTACTCACCGATTTCTATAGATTTCTTGCAGAACAGGCTCCTAATATTAGCCTAAAACTTGCAAAAGGCTTTGGTCTAGACAATATTGCGGGTATGAGGGCAGGTAGCATCCATTTAGCTTTGGAATGGCTTCCCTTCGAATTATCAGATTTTAAGATGCGGCCGTTTTTAAAAGAGAGCTTTAGCATTATTTTTAGGAAGAATCATCCTTTGGCTAGTAAAGGATTTGATGGTTCCTGGTTTAAGGATTTTCCCTTAATTTGTGTCAACCCAAGAGAGCATAAAAGTGCAATCATTCAAAAATTGATCAATGTATTTGAAGTAAAAGCGGAGAAAATTTTAAATGTCCAAAGCATGCTTTCTATTCCGCAAATAGTTGCCGAATCAAATCATATTGGGATAGTGACAAAATCAATTGCAACAAAGGCAGTTAAATATTTTCCCATTGTAAAAATAGAGATGCCAAAGGCCCATCCGTCTGCAAGTATCAATATGGTTTGGCACCATAGCATGGATAATGACGAAGGTCATAAATGGCTAAGACAAATTATTTCGGAGCACTGCTCGAAAAAGGCAAGTAGCCGCATATAAGATTTGAGAGGTGGTTTATGTTGACTTGGCAGGACTCATATTCTTTCGGATGGGTTTAGCATTTTTATAGCTGAAGTGATCTTCACCTTTTTCCATAAACCCATAATTTGTATATCTCATACTTGCATCCCAGTATTCCTTGATTATTGAATCGTGGCAGTATCTATAGTGATTTGGGAATGCTCTACGAAAGTGATGAGTTGCTTCTACGAGATGATAATGTGGAATGAAGCTAAATAAGTGGTGTATTTGGTGGGTTCCAATATGATGGACTAGATTATTGAATATTCCATATGAACGGTCCATAGTTGACAGGCTTCCTTTCACAAAATTCCATGAATTCTTGCTATACCAAGGAACATCCTCATGATTGTGGTGGAGAAAAGTGGTGATAACTAGCCAAGATGCAAAGATAAACCAAGGGATTAAATAATAAGCTGTGAGAAACCAAATTCCATATTTTAGCGAAGTCCAAGAAAATATGGCCGTAAAAACGAATACAACAAGAATGGAGATGCTTACCCATTTTCGGTTGTCCTTGAACAATAGATCGAAAGGCCAGAAATGTGAACTTAATGATTTTGAAAATGCAATGAGGTAAGGTAGCCACATCAAGCCAAGCATCCCTGCGGAAAGTCTTCTTAATTTAGCAGTCCAGTGGGTCTTGCGCTTCTTCCAGGGTTTGCTACTTTCTATTTCTGGGGCAAATAGGTCATCTTTGTGAAAATTGGAAGTGTATTTGTGGTGATGCCTATGGCTTAATGCCCAAGACTTGTAAGGGACTAACAAAAAACCATGGACGATGCTGCCCAGGATATTGTTGATTTGTCTGTATTTAGAAAAAGACTCATGGCCACAATCATGCCCCACTACAAATAAAGCCCAAAATAAGGTTCCTTGAAAAAACCAATAAATCACCCAGGCGATTTCTTGAAAGGGGCTTGCAAGCTTACTTCCCCAATATAACATTACAAAAAAGGATAAAGTGACTAATAAAATGTCCTTAAACAGGTACAATAGAGACTTTGTCAGTGATGATTCAAAACAGTGTTTGGGGATGGTCTTTTTTATAGCTGCGAGACTTGGTGGGTCTTCTTCTGTATAAGTTTGGTGCCATTTGGCACCGTAAACTGAGCTTGTTTGCGGTTTTGCTTCTTCTAAAGTCATGATTTTTCCCTATGATATACACATGCAATGTTACCTACGCATTCGAGTGTAGCCGTTTGATATTTATCAAGCAAGTTTGTGATAGTCGATTTGGAGCGCATTTTTCTGATGAATTTTTTCATTTTACTACCAGCTATTGAGGACTATCTCAGTCTTTTCCAAATAGAATGATAGAGCCTAGAGATGTATCAGCAAGCAGTCGGCAGACACGAGCATAGTAAGCTTAAAAATTAGGCAAAAAATCCCATCCATACAACTTAGACCTTGAGTGAAAAATTTGTTAATAATGTTGCGATGGCAATTGGGAACCAAGTGGACATTTTTTAGCTTAAATGAACAGTTGTATCACCAAATTTTCATTTGTTCTTCTTGTTCAGCCCAATAGGGATGGAACCATACTATAGTAGTATAGTCGAATCAAGAACTTTTCACTTGAACAATCATGTTCCTAAGGTTAACACCTAAAAAGAAAGATAAAGAGATTTGCAGAAAGGTTCTATATGTCTTGTTCTTCTAGGGTTTTGCTAATCATATGTTTGGGCCTATGGGTCGGTATAAATAGTCCCCATTCTAAGGCTGAACCATTTTCTTACAAGAAGATTTTAGATCAAGAAACCATCGACGAAATTATTCGGACTAAAAACTTTTTTGGTAAAAACAACTATGCACAAGGTGAAGATATACACGATGAGTTTACACAGCTATATAGTCAGTATTTTCTAAAAAATCGTGAGCAGATAATTCCCTTCAATCAAGCTATAAATTATGCCATGCGAAGTTCTTTCGATCTAATCTTTAGTTTTGAGCGTTTGCTCCAAGCTCGCTATGGGCAGCATGAGGATATTGGTCGAATCATACCAAGTGTAAATTTAAAGATAGCTGATGGCTCAGCAATTTCTTTTCCAGAAGCATTTTCTGGCTTGTTCGGATTCTTGTTCCCGCAAAATTGGCTGAAAATTAAGAGAAGCAATATTCGCTATGACATTGCGCGGAATACAGTTTTAAAGGCAGGATTGGATAGTTATTTGAACATTCAGTTAGTTTTTTTGGATCTCCATCGAATTCTTCTTAACTGTGAAATAACATCCTTTTATCTATGCAACCTGCAAATCCTTGAAAATAGGATAAATATCAGCCAAGATGAGCGTTATATTTTGCAAAGCCTTTATTCTAATCTAAGCATAGATCTTGCCGATTTTGTTAATCGCATCGGTATTCATCATAACAATCTAGCTTTTGCAATGACAATAATTACCGATGAAAATAATAATCTGTCAGCAAAATCCATACGCGCTGATCTAATTGATGCTTTTCCTAGTGAATTGAAGCCATTTGAAGAATTGGGAGATCTTTCTTATTCCAAAGAACTTTTTGTGCAAACTACATTCGAGAAATCTATTGAAGTACTAATTGCAAGCAACCTAGCAGACGCCGCAAATGAAACTTTTGGAATCAGAGCAATTGGCAATGTACTCAGTGATAGGAGTAGCGGAATAGACCCTGGGCTCGGAATTAGTATTGGCTATGGCACTATTCCATCAATTCTAAGAGCAAATTCACAAAGAAGAGAGTTTGAAATCAATGTTGCTAGGGAAATACTGTATTTTTTGGATACAGCAAGAAGATCTTATGGAAACTATGGAAATTCTTATCTTTCTTTTATAGAAGCTGACAATGCAATCACCCTTAGCCAACGGCTATTTTATGGAGAACTGGCAAAACTAGACGAAAAAGATTCAGAGTATATTGATGAGAAGTTTATCACATCTTTCCAAAATATCGTACGAGCTGAGATTCAAAGAAATAATGTTTTGCATAATGGTTTAAGAGATAAGGCGGTCCTTCGACGTTACCTCTTAAGTGATACCCAAGAGATTAAGCGATTTTTGCCAAGTGAGCTTGATGTTGATGCTGCAATCGGATCTCTAGGAAAGAAGAATCCGTTAGCATACACGCAAAGTATAGAAAACTATATCGACAAACTTCAAAGAAGTAAGGATTTAAAAAGGTTTCTTGAAGGCAGAGCGCAACGGCGAGCTTGGACTAATTTTGAAACTACTAGCACAAAAGACATTGTAAAAGAACACCTCGACCGGCTTTTGCAAGCTAAGAGGCGATCAAGAAATTACTTTATGGTACTAAAGAACTATTTAGAGGAGAATGAAGTTAATTTAACACCTGAGCAGAAAGAGCTTCTTAATTTTAACCTCAATAATGGTCGCTTTTCCCGCATATTCCAGACTTCACTTTGATTCCACATCTAATCGGGGCGTATTTTTATTTTAAGTCTCCTTTTTTTTTTATTTTTGAATTATTTGCATGTTGATAATATTACTATATTAGTTGCTTATCTTTGGGGTTCAACAAAATTTCCAGTTCTACCGATAGGATAGTTGCTGTGTAATTAATACAGAAATTGTGTCATAAATTTTGGGGTAAATTTCATATGTTGAAATTTTTATTATTATTTAGTGTTTTGATAACTGGTGGATATGCTTGTGGCCCTGGGTCTATGGGCATGCTTAGCACTACTTATGGACCTTCGGTACCTTACCATATCAGTAAGGGCTTGGTTAAGAACTCTATCCCCAACAAGGAAATTGACGCAGATTTAAATGGGATCATTTCCGAATTTCGCAAAGATTTAGATCTCCATAAGGTATCTTATGATAGCAATAAATTTAACTTACTTAAGGTTGTCACAGTAGTGAGTGAACTTCCTAAGACATATCATGAAGATTCTGTAGCGATTTGTCGTAAGGTGAAGAAAAAAAATACCGGATTACTGGGTAAAACGTCATACTCTTGGCTTGAGATAAAAATAGATCAAAAGTCTTACGAGAAATATAAGATTGCAGATGACAATAAATTGAAAATTTTGCTTTATCATGAATTAGGTCACTGTATCCTTGACCTGCATCATTTACCTAACAACAGCATTGGGATCATGAGTGCTAATATTGCTAAAATTAAAGATCCTCAAAATTTTTCTTCTTATGTTGATAAAATGTTTACTCCCGTAGATACAATGTAAATATGAACCACTCACAGTTTAGTGAGGGAACTAGTAATAGGGATTTTGGGTTTTCATACTCGCCACAAGTCCATACTGTTTAAGTTTTTCACCCCAAGATTTGCAGATATCAAAAATGGTTTGGCTATCAATACCTTGATGAAAACTAATCTTACCGTTATTTATTAAGTCTAAAAGGTAATCATTTAGAGTTTTTAAGTCAGCTTGCGAATAAGGTGGGTACTCTTCTAATACAATGAACTGAGCCAATCCTATTTCTATTAAATTAAGTATCTGTTCGTACTCTCTCTGCTCAGACAATTGAAGGTTTTTATCTCTTACGACCCTAGACCAATATGCTGAAGCAATACTTATAGCAACTTCTTCAGATTTTTTAGCAGCTAACATATTGCTCTTTGCTCTAGGCGAAAACAAGGGAATTTGGTCAAAGTTAGGAGCAATTCGGCAAACAATCCCAACAAACATTGGAACACCAGAAGCTGCAGCGTAGTCTAGCAAATAAATGACTTGATTCGCATCTAGCATACGTAAGGCTTCTTCGAGAAGTACCGGAAAAAACAATTGGTCTCCTTCGTCAATAGCTGCAATGCAGGCTGTGATCATTGCTTCAGGACTTTCTTTTGCTGTCTTGATGGTTTGTTCAAGGAGTTGTTTTGGCTTTACAAGCATTCCTAACATAGAGAAAAGCTCATCAGAGTTCATGTCCATATCTTCAGGTTCATATTCGTCCAAATGATCAATTGAACCTACTTCGTTATGTAGTAGGATTAATTCTAGGTCAATTTCCGTTAAAATATCTGTTGCAGCCTGGTTAAGGTGACTTAGAACTTCATCGGAAATTAGATCATAGGGATAGAATACCCGCAAAATGCGATCAATTTGTTCATTTGTTCTCTTGTTAATGAGGCAGGCTAATAGTTTTGGGCTGATAAAGTTTTTATCAATACTCAGCAGTATGGATGCAGTTTCTAGATTTTGAGGGCCAGCCTCACGGAGGCAATTTAAGATTAATCTAAAAAATGATTCACGCTCGCTTAGAGATTTTTCTAAGAATGCAATATCAATCTGGTATTTTTTACTATGGTTTTGTAGCAAATGCTTACATAGTTCGCTTCGATGGTCCTTGGAAAGTTGTTCAATCATAGGCTTAGTAAAGTACTCGGCTAGTTTTTCCTTGCCTGTTTCATTATTACTGTTCACTAAAAAACGAAAAGCTTCCACGAAGGTGTCGGAAAATAAGCAACCAGAGTTGGCGAACTGAGTAATGATAAGAACCAAATCTTTCTCGTTACCCGTTTCAAGTGCAGTTTCTAGTTGGGTAAAGAATGCTTGTTGGTGTTCTTCTAGATTTCCCTGACATACTTGAGGAATTTCATTGGAAGAAAGGTCTGAGTTGCTGAGGCTTTGACGCCGCTGTGCATAGGAAGTGTTACCGTGAAAAAGTGAGTTATATAGGTAAAGTAATGAAAATATAGATATTAAATGATTGTAAGCTTTGATTTTCATGAGTGTCGACCCTCTTGTTTTAGATTTAGTTGGCCGGCCAATAAGTTAAAATGCTGAGAAATTTAAGTCAACAAAATAAACGTTCAAGTGATTTTTGAACTTGGATAAACTGTCTGAATTTTCGAATCTTATTGATTTATGCGCAAAATTCTATGAGTGATCAAAGCTAAGAACCTATTGTCGTGAATGTTCTTGATCCTTAATATGTTTTTGATTTCCTTATACAGTTTCGGATGCAAATTTTCAGTTGTTAGCTTGGAGGGAGCTTCCATTACTTCACATATTGGTTTCATCAGCAGATCAAATACCCCCATTTTTTTCGCGTTTTGGGGGAATATAGCGCCCAAGCGTGCCAAACGCTGTAAGCAAGTATGATCAGTTTTTTCAATGGGCAATTGTAAGGTTTCATTCGGCTGCTCAAGTCGGCTAATGAAATTCTTCCATAACAGTTTCTTTGTCTCGATAGAAGTATTTTTAGTTTCGAGGTAATCAAACCATTTTTCGGGTACACCTTTTGTCCTGATATTATTAAAGCGAGATCTAGGTACAATGCTATCTGTCTTGGTGTTATTTGGGTTTATAGCTAAAATCTCGAGATTATTTTCAAATCTTTTATCCAAGTACCTAATTTTAAGCTGATCTTCGCTAGGAAAGTTCCACAGAGGATTCTCTAAATCATCAAGTTCTCCGTAGCGATCTAATAAGCTTATTGGAACTAAACCAATATTCTTTAAGGTCTCGATCCATTTATTTGGAAGCCAGCTAACTTCGCGTTCATTAAAAAAAGTATCGCATAATCTGTGTTCATTAGCGAATATTTGAGGGCCTAGTCCCTGAAAGTATCGTTCCAAACTGGGAAGCTTTGTCATTTGCTGAAGAAGTCTTTTGGCTAATAATCGATCTTCTCTGTTGTTAGATTTGAGTTTACAAAGCTTAAATATTTTTTGAATTTCGCGAATCCAGTCTCTAGCTTTTTGATTGTAAACCATGATTCTAAGGGTGCCTGCTGGAGCTAGGCTTTTCGCGATCAACTTAAGAGCAACACTAGGCTCTGCAAGATGATGTAATACTCCATAGGCATCTATATGGTTGAATTTTCTTCGTGTTTCTGCTGCAGCACTGAGGAAGGAGCCAAGATCAGAATGTACCCAATCAACTTTGCGTGCATGGATACCAAACCTTAGACGAGCGCGGAAGAGGCTTTTACCGGATAAGTCCACAAAGTTTATGTGGTGATTTAGTGGTTCCCACTTTTTGAACAGGTATGGTTGGGTGTCTCCACAACCGAGTACTAAAATTTGATGGTGTTCCAGGGCTTGGGGGAGCTGAGTTAGTACACCGCAAGGATATCCTGTTAAGTCTGAAGCTAGGACTCCAAGTACCCTAGAAGACGACCAGTAAGCATCAGGACAATATGGACGTGCAAACAACGGATAATTTGGGTAAGGGAAGCGTTCATAAAAATTTGCTACTTTTTTGGTAATTTCTTGGTTGAGTATGCTTGTGAATTCTTGGGCCATTATTCTTAGACCTGTTTAGTCATTAGTTTGAACCACCTTACCCGGGGGCGCCATTCTAATTGAAGGCATAAGATCAATTCTAGAAGGAAGGGGTGTCAGAAGTCTTCCCAAGAGATCCAGTTGGCCAAATAATGAATATTTACATTTTGACTCTACTAGGGTGGACTGTGGACTTTACTACTGGACCCTTCTTTGTAGTGACCATGATTAATGCAGATTTTTCAGCAAAGCCTTGTGCATTTATAGATAAGGGGCCAAGCAATGCAGGGAGGTCTTTTGTTCGCTTTATTGATCGAACGAGTTCTGTTGCTCGGTTGGTTCTTGCTCTTTTGAAGCTATTTGCAGCTAATAAAAATGCATCATAAGTCATAGCTGCCAGTGCACTGGGATACCTGCGCATCTTTTTCTTAAAGGAATCGACAAAAGCTTGGGTCCTAGGATTAGGGTCTTCAGCTGTAAAAGGAACCGCGTAGTAATGGCCTGCGAGGGCTCCTTTAGCTTGCTTTTTGAGAGAAGGGGAACCCCATCGGTCACCCCCTAATAGGGGAATGTGTAATCCTACTTTTTTTAATACAAGCATAACTTCGGCAACTTCTTTTGCGGATTCACTAGGAAACAAAATAAAATCAGCATTAGTTTTAGCTATATTTGTTATATGCCGCCTAAATTGGGGTTTTGCAGAAAGGTAGAGCTCTTTGTGTACAATTCCACCCCCGAGGCTGTTAAAGGTCCTTTTAAAATTCTCTACTATATCGTGAGAATAATTCACTTTCGGGTCTAACAGAATTGCAGCTTTTTTCATTTTAAGCTCTTTAATTGCGAACTCACCTAAGAGTTTGCCTTGCCACCGATCAATTGCACAACTTCTGAATACATAAGGGCTCATAGGTCCGATGCTTAGAGAGCTCGAAGCTGGTATGATGAGTGGCTTTTTAAATTCATGGCTTATTTCTGCAAGAGTCTTGGAACTGGGATTAGTTACTGATCCGATCAAGATAGAAGCTCTTTTTGCGATCAATTCTTGAGCTGCAGAGCGAGCTCCTTGTGGTGTAGATTGATCATCTCCTTTAAGCAGGTTAATGTGTGCTGCTAGATCAGGGTCGCTCTTTACAAGGCTTTCTAACGCGATTTCTACACCTGCAAAGGCTTCCTCCCCATACGGAGCTTGAGGCCCTGAGTGAGGAAAAACCGTTCCAATCACTAAGGTTCCGATTTCTTTTCTATCTGATGCTCCATGACTTTTTTCACCTAAGGTAGACACTACAGGGAGCATGAGAATTAGAGCGAGTATAGTTTTCGAAGGATGCATAATTCCTCACTTTACATTTATTTCTCTGTGATTCTAAACTTACCCTAATAATCGGTTTAAGAAAACTAAAATCGCCAAATTACCCATCCTGAATAGGCCTTCCATCTTAATGGGAGGTGACATTGAGTATCTATAGGTAGGAGTAAGAACCTTCTTTCAGAGATTTTTGGTGGATTTTACCCTTTTCCAAATTCTTAAACTGGTCCAACTTGCCTGAAGACCATACTTGGTTTTTTGCTTAATCTATCAAGTGGCAAGATAAAAATTTTACATAAAAACAAAAGATTATGAATCAAAATGCAAATCAGAAGACAATGAGGTTTATTCTTTTGATTTCGTGGCGATACATATATGACAGGGCCAGATGTTAGGTCGGGTCAGGATTGGCGAAGACAGGTAGAAGCATGAGCTCAGAGTCTAAATTAAGTTACATAATCGGTGATATACATGGCTGCTATGATGAGTTCAGAGAACTCGAACAGGTGATTTTTGAGAATGCTGAGCAGCAAGGTAAAGAAGCTCATGTGGTTTGTGTTGGTGATATCTTCGATAGAGGTCCTAAGTCTGCTGACCTTTGTGAACATTTTCTAAAAGGTCATGATGCTGGTACACACTCCCTTATTATGGGAAACCATGAGGTAGAGTTTCTTCGAATTTTAGAAGCACTTCGCCCTGATTTGCTGGAAAATAATGCGCTGGCATTTCCTTTTGGTTCTTATACCTTGCAAGAAGATTATACAGCTGATCGGTATGGATCTAGTATTTATGAAAAAATTGACCAGTTTAAGGAAATGGTGTTTATTTCGTGGCTTTCTCAAGGAGGCCATGAGACTCTCACGAGTTACAATTGCAATCCACACGAATTTGATTCTTGGGCTTTTCCAACAGAGCATCTCAGGTTTCTTACCCAGTTACCTTACTTTTGGGAAGATAAGTTAACCTTAGTAACGCATGCTTTTGCCACAAAAGAGGATATTAAAATTGTTAAAAAAGCTGAGGCAGCAGCCAAAGTCCAGATGTCAGAGTCTATCGTTTTAGAAAGAGATTATCAGGAAGCCGCCGAGCTTGATCTTGAACATGCAAAAACAGCAATTCAGTCTTGCCTTTGGAGCCGAGTCCCTCCTGAGAATCGCCCTGATTCTCGACGAATTCATGTTTCTGGCCATACCCCTCTTGAGCATGTGCGTGTGTCTAAAGAACTTGGTTTTATTCAGTTGGATACAGGCTGCGTTTATGGTAAGCGTCTAACCGCTTATTGTCCTTTGTACGACTCATTTTTTACTGTGAAGTCGAAAACCTTTTGGTCCCGTTAAGTTAAAAAGGCATTTATACTTAGAGACTGTTTTTCCAATTTTAGGAGAATGAACTTACCTATGAATAAATATGGTTATGATGTTGCCTTGCTAGCAGAAAAAGTTATGCTTCATCGGCGCTTGTACTATGCGGGGCAACCGCAAATTTCTGACCAGGAATATGATGCTATTGAAGACTCCTTACGTGAACTGGCACCCGAACATCCTGTTTTCGATATGATAGGTGCTCCACTCGAAGGCGATACTGCGCGCAGTAAAAAAGTGACCCATGCTAGGCCTATGCTATCTTTGGCTAAGACTTATAAACGCGATGATTTGCTCACCTGGCTTAAGGATAGGCCTGCTCTAGGCACCTATAAAATTGATGGTGTAAGTTTGAGTTTGAATTATGAAAATCACCGTCTTACCCTCGCTAAAACCAGAGGGAATGGTAAAATTGGCGAGGATGTAACTAGCAAAATAAGATGGGTCCCTGACTGTGTGTTACGAGTTGCAGATCTCGGAGTATCATCTTTTGAAATCAGAGGTGAGCTTTTCTGCAAGCAGGATCGCTTCAATCAGTTAGTGGCAGAGATGAAAAAGCTCGATCTAGATCTGCCATCAAGCCCGCGGAATATAGTGGCTGGGATATTAGGGCGTAAACAGCATGGCGAACTGGCTAGGTTTTTTAACTTTTTTGCATTTGATCTGATCGTTTCAGGGTCAAATACTTCCTACTCTACTGAGGAGGAGAAGTTCAAATTTATGGAGCAGATGAGTTTTCGTCTGCCTCCATACCAGGTTGTCCGTAATGCTGATGAGCTATTTGCTTTTCTACAGCGAACCCAGGATTTTATGGAAAACGGAGATCTTGGGATCGATGGTGCTGTTTTCAGCCTAGACGATCTGTCCTTGCATAGTGAGTTGGGGTTTACAAGTCACCATCCACGCTACAAAATGTCCTTCAAATGGCAAGGGCAAACAGCAGTTTCAGGGATTAGAGATATTATATGGAACACTTCTCGCCTAGGGGTTGTGACTCCAGTAGCAATAGTTGATCCTGTCTTTTTAAGTGATGCAAAAATCACTAACATTACCTTACATAATGCAGCAACTATCAAAGCATATAATCTGAAGGCTGGTGATGAAATAGAAATTGTGCGCTCAGGTGAAGTCATACCAAAGTTTTTAAGAGTTGTAACTGCTAAGGAAGGCGATTGTAAGCTTCCCACTCAATGTCCTACATGTGAAACGGATCTTTATTTTGATGAAGTACGGCTTATTTGCGCTAATTCAAGAGGATGTGCTGCTCAGAAGGTCGGGAGCATTTTAAACTGGATTAAGTGTGCAGGAATAGACGATTTAAGTGAAAAGAGACTTGGAGTACTTATTGATCATGGATTAGTCTCAGAAGTCTCTGATCTCTATAGTTTACAAATAGAAGATTTTCTTAAGCTTCCTCTCACTAAGGAAACTATGGCCACAAAACTATTTCGTAATATTCAAGAGAGTAAAAACCTACCTTTGTCACAGTTCCTAAGTGGTTTGGGAATTAAAGGCCTTGGAAAAACAGGTTGGGAACTCTTGCTTGAAAGATTTACCGATCTTTCCCAGTTGCGTGCTGCAAGCATTGAGGAAATTGTCGAAATCAAAGGTTTTGCCCTTAAGCTTGCCGAGCAAGTGGTTGTAGGTTTGCAAGAAAAAGGTGGTGTTATTGATAAGCTCCTTGTAGCTGGCCTGATTCCTTCAGCTCTAAGCAAGAAAGATGTTACAGGGGGTGCATTAGAGGGAAAGCAGTTTGTAATTACAGGAACTCATAAAAGTCCGCGCAAAAAAATTACAGATGCTATTGAACAAGCAGGAGGTAAAGTTTTGGGGTCAGTATCAAAAAATACAGATGTACTGATTATTGCAGATATCGAATCAAATTCTTCCAAAGCTGTTAAAGCAAGGCAGCTGGGCTTGGCTTTATGGGACGAAGCAACTCTTTGGAAACAGCTTGAGCAAATTTAGTCGAATAAGTTCTCGTCGTCGGAAGCAATGGATATTTCCCCAGGAAAGTTTGACTTACAGTCAGAACCAAGGTGAAACAGAATATCAAATATCGGAGTATCACCTTGCATTTTTTCACTTCCAAATGGGGCGTAGACTATTAGACCACTATTAGATAGAGTCCATAAACCAAGGTTTTTACTTGTATCGCTAGTTGCCACATTGCTCGAAGTAAAATTTCCATGGTAAAGCTCAGCACAGACGTTTCCGTCAGCAGAGACAATTGCAAGCTGGGCCTGAACAGCCTCGGGTATGCTTAGGGACACGGGAGCTAAGTAATATTTTCCATCCGAATGAGCCTGGGTTAGCTTGAGCGGATAACTATCACTATAGTTAAATGACTCTTGTTCACAACTATTGTTCAAAAGAACTTCAAATTCAAATTTAGAAAACCCACTCATACCATTTGGTATATTTACTGAGATGCTTTCTCCAGATGTGCCAGAAATTTTTGTATTTGAGAACATACGGGCTAGTATGGTACCTTCTGTGTTTTTAGAGATAGCACTGACGCATACTTTACTGACCGCAAAAGGCTCTGCAGAGTTTACAGTTGTAGGAGAACCAACAACAATGGTTTTTTCGGTAATTGCATAAATACCGGCGCCAAAGGTACCATTTGCACTACCTTCATGAATCGATTTTTTCGAAGATTTAAACCGATATGAATGATTGTATCCAACATCGCTACTAATGACGTCACCCTCTTGAAAGTTACAGCTATGAGAACTACTTTGCATCAAAATTGCAATGACAAGCAGTGCTTCGTCACCTATAGTACTGGTATCGACTTCTAATGCTAAATCCATTGTCCCACCACTGAAGCTAAATTCACTAGCACTAACAACACTTGGGTTTGTATCATCCGATATTCCGTCCTTGGTGACTAATAGGCAGTACTTAGCCGAGTCAAAAGCATAAGTGGAACTATCAATACTCAGAGTAAAACTAATATCATCACCATAACTAGAAAAGGTGCTTGGATCGGCTCCTGGTGGAGGTGCTGAAATCCCTTTTTCTCCAGCGTCTTCGAACCCATTTGGAGAATTAGCTCCACAGAAAAAAAGCTGATAAATACCAAAAGTAGAAGATTTGAACTTGATTTTTTCTTCTGAGCTTTCTATCTGTAGCAGTTTACCTCTAAAGAAAAATAATTCTCCAGCCACACTCTTGTGAATCACACATATGTTTGCTGCTGTTTTTGCAATTCCAGCTAGAAAAATTTTTAAAGACGTGGTTCCATTGAAAGGAATGGCGATCGTCATGGGAGAAGCTAAACTTGGGCTTGAATCTCCACTGCCACCCTTTACTTCTATTGCTGACGAAGCAGTTACAAATGTAGATTCTCCATCTCCATTTTCAGAAGTGAATTCTGCAAATTCAGTAGGTTGTTCGACCCTATCAAGACCAATCGCGGTGCCTGTGTCTAAAGCTCCATCATCGATGATAACTTGCGCTCCAGTTGCTGAACCAGTGTCTATAGCTAAAGTTGTTGCTGCGCCCTCTGCAACAGAGGCTGACACCTCGACATTCTTAGCAATTTTTTCAGTATTTTCAGTTGTTTGAGTGCTTCCGCAAGAAGCCATTACAAAAGATAAAATTACAAAAATTGCTTGAACAATTAAATATAATGGATTCATGGACATGTTTTGTGCTCCAAATTAAACCTTGCTCGAGCTCATTGATGCCTTGTAGTGTGTACCTTTTATTAGGCATCAAGCATAAAACGTCTTCGTCCACTATGCTCGACAGAAATCTAGATGAGTTTAAGTTCTAATTATAAAGATTAATAAAATCGCCAGGAAAGAGGAATAATAGAAATGACAAAGAAGTCCCATGAAATGGAAATATTTACGGAAGGAATGCCTCCGGCAATGGATTCAGGTTTATTCGGACTTACCGGCATTTATGAGGAGTCTGATCTAGTTATTTTACCAGTACCCTGGGATGCTACAGCTTCATATGGAAAAGGCACTGCTCATGCAGCAAAAGGAATCTTAAAGGCAAGTCATCAATTAGATTTGGTGGATTTGAAATTTGGTAAACCCTACGAACGAGGAATATTTTTGCTTGATGCTGATGAGAGAGTTTCAATAGATAATGAAAAAGCTGGAGAGTTCATTGAAACAATCAGACATGGTCGAGGAAATAGTAAAGATTTAGCGTCTAACTTGAAGGAAGTAAATGAGTGCTCTGAAAGAGTTAATAGGAGTGTTGAATTTGCGAGTAAAACGCACTTGGATAATAATAAGTTTGTTGCAGTCTTAGGTGGTGATCATAGCTCACCTTTTGGTTTAGTAAAAGCTCTTGCTGAAAAACATCAAGACTTTGGAATTTTACACATTGATGCCCATTTTGATTTAAGAAAAGCATATGAAGGTTTTGCTCATTCTCATGCTTCAATTATGTATAATATTCTGGGGGCGCTTCCTCAAGTTACAAATTTGGTTCAAGTGGGGATAAGGGATTTTTGTGCATTCGAACAAGAAGAAACTTATAGACATGGCAGCAGGGTAAGTGTTTTTTATGACTCAGAAATGTTTGCCAGCAAGTGTGAAGGTGATTCATTTAAGAACATAGCTCATCAGATTGTTGCCAAGCTTCCCAACAAAGTTTACGTTTCTTTTGATATCGATGGCTTGAGTCCTAGCTATTGCCCTGGAACTGGAACTCCAGTACCAGGAGGACTAGATTATCATGAAGCTTTTTATTTGCTAGAGGTTCTTGCTTTTTCTGGTAAAAAGATTATAGGCTTTGATCTTTGTGAAGTAGCGGGTGATAGTCAAACAAGTGAGTGGGATTTTAATGTTGGTGCAAGGGTCTTATATAAACTCTGTGGAGCTTTATTTCATACTCAATTACGGCATTGATTTGCTACAATTTTTTTAATTATCATTATGGATTTTATATTATCTTTGATTTAAAGATGTTTTAGGGATCGAGATATAGAATTCTGTTCCTACATCAACTTTACTTGTGACTGAGATTCTTGCCGCTAATTTATCTAGATTAGATTTTACTGAGTACATGCCTATGCCTCTACCACTCGAGATAGATACATTATTTTTTGTACTCAGTTGCGGTTTAAAAATTAGATCTATTTTTTCTTCAGTCGACATTACTTGGTATTGTTTTGGCGATATTATTTCTTTTTCTAAGGCTTTTTTAGCAATTTTTTCTGGATCGATTCCTCTGCCATTGTCTTTGATTGAGATTTGAAATTCATTCCCAGTTTGGTGGATTTTAATATTAATTTTACCAGGACATTTAGATTTTTGCTCTCTTTCTTTTTTTCCCTCTATTCCGTGGGCAATTGCATTCTTAACAAGATGAATTAAAATTGGATCGAGTACCTCTGCTAAATCACGTTTGATTCTGCCTTTTGGAATCTCAATTTCTAGTGATTCAATATATAAATCTTGAGTTTCCTTGAGTTTATTAAAAATACGGTGATATTTTCCACTAAATTCTATTTCTTCTATAGCTTCTAATTCTTCTAATTCTTCGACTATCCAAGCGTATTCTGAGTCCTTAATTTCCTGTATTTTATCTATAAGCTGGTAATATCTTTGTTTACTGACACGAACTCTCTCGTCTGAAGAATTATATTGACAAAGTTGGTTCCAAAATCTCTTGATTGTGAAAAGCTCGTCAATTAACTCATCAAATTGTTTGTTAAACAATTGGTTTTCGTTATCATTGAGATAACTTTCAATGGCATCTTCAACCCGATGACAAACAGCAGTAAGATAATTGAAACCATAGGTGCCAGCACTACCCTTTACTGTGTGTACAGCACTGTATAAGGATTTGATACTAGAAATTTTCAAATTTTTATGTTCATGTATAGGAATTTCAATAACTGATTGGCGGGATTTATCGTTGTAATTTTAAGGGTTTTTAAATTAAGTATTGCCCGATTATTTTTAGGTTGTCATGAAACTTTTCCTCCGTTTTTGTGATTGCTCTTCCATAATT
>JBGCDR010000360.1:0-4076 GCA_045105515.1 Oligoflexales bacterium | reverse complement strand
TTCACCATATCCGTCAATCTATCGTAGTCCCAATCAAGGTTAACCCGGAACACTGCCAAAACGAAGAGTCTCCAAAGATCCATACCTGGACGGCCTGTTGTAAGGTCTGCAATCGTAAAGTGATTCTCTTTTAAGACAGACAATACGAGCATTCTAAGATGGTCTTCCATGTAGATGTGCTGCAAACCTCTGATCAGGGCAGGAATATCATCCCTAGAACCTAAATCTACCTCGATTTTCCTTATAACATAACTATACGATTCTTTACATGTTGCGCGCATGGGCACCCCCAAGATCTTTTGATTTTCCGACAATTATATCCTTTTTAGAGAAACTGGGGAAATTCGCTAAAGATTATAGTGCTCTAAGCCTTACACACAAAAGCGGCGGTGTGTTTCCAATCAGGCACTACTTAAGCAGTGATGGAGAGCATAAGGAAAATAGCTTTGAGGTTATGTTGATGAACCTGGGAAATACCGAAGGTACCTCCCGTGATATAAGTTTACCTGATATAGTTTCTTTGGAAGTGATGGAACACAAGTCAGTTGTTCAGGTGTCTGTCTACTCCCCAGAAAATTTTGCTGTGAATACTCAGCGAGACCTGACAAAATACCTCTATCTCTGGGAGTTCGATGGCCATAGCATTGAAGCACCTACATTCAGGACTATCCTAATGGGTGATAAGGAGACCACCCTTGATTTGACTATATTTAATCCTGATCGTAGTGAACAAAAAACATATAGTTTTATTATTATGCCTTAGGAGCGAGCTTATTCGAAGCTAGTAGCGGAACTCCCACATATCACTCAAGGCTTGAGAAAACTTATCTCGTCCTCCATAGACCACCAGTGTGTTACGATCAGGATCATAAACCATAAGTCCAACTGTTCGCGATTTAGGCTGTGATAAGGGGTTTAGCTCTTGCCATTCTTCTCCATCAAACACCCACGTTTCTGCATGGGCTGTTTGCGAGGCTCCAAATGCGATAATCTTCTCCAAACCATCATGATACTTAAGTACCTCGATGTCTGGATTATTTTCGGTGATAACTTCACTCCAAGTTTGTGTTCCATGATCAAAAGTATAACTAGCACCTATGTAGGTTGGTGCCCAAGTAGGTGGAACTCTGCCATATCCTAAAGTCTTTTTTTGCTTAGCGTCGTGAGCTATATGATAAAAGGTTTTGGCTATCGCTCCCTGACTTGAGATGGAAAAAGTTCCAGTAGAATGATCAAGTATATAAGTCTTAATGGTCCCACTTTCCGCATAGTTTAAAATGACTTTTCCGAGATCGCTATTGTAAGTTGCGTTCATGCTATTGGGTGCATTTCCTGGTTGAGGTAAGCCTGAAATCGAATAAGTGTCCCAATTGTTTGTTAGTGTATTGAATTGGTAAGCATCAAAATCGCTTCCTCCAGATCCACTGGGATAAATAAACAAATAATTTTTTCCATCGGCTTGATTATGCACTAGAGTAGTTGTTTGAAAGGTGATAGCCTGACTTCCCAATTGGCTCCATGTACCATTTTTGTAGCTCCATGTCTCTTCGTTACTTGCCGAACAATTGCTACAATACAGCTTAATATCTTTTGCAGAGGTGTCATATATCATCCAATGATTATTGTTGTAATAAGCTGAAACCGCAGGGGGTGACCCAGTGTAATCTACTTTCTGCCAATTGTAAAAGTTGAGTGTTTTACTTTTGATCGTCTCAAGATTAGAAGCATAATCCCGAGCCATAACTTTTAAGGTCGTGGTCTGTTCTAAGTCAAAAGGAGCAGTATATTTTAAACCATCCACTGAAGGATTACTTCCATCCAAAGTATAGAAAATATCGGCACTTTCGTTACTTTCGAGTCCAATTGTTTTAGTGGAAGTCAGATATAGTTCATCTGCTGTTACCACTTCGCCATCCACTTTGATGCTGGTACTAGGGGCTGTTGTATCCGTTGGATCGGCCCAGCGTTCATTATAATAGTAAAAATTTATGCGCAAGTCCTCTACGTTGCCAACTGTATCTACAGCAAAGAACTTTAAGGTGGTGCTGTTTTCCAGACAAATTGGGCATTCTTCTTCAGACCCACAAGTGGTATTTTCTCCAGGATATAAGAAGGTATTAGATTGACTTGGGTTAGATCCATCTGTGGAAAAATAGATTTGTGCATTTTCTTCATCGCTTTCAAGTCGTAAACAAAGGGGGTTTTTAAAATCCGTTGAATCTTTTGATGCTACAGTCATCGGTGCATCAGTATCAGTTTGGACATTAATTTCATCAAGATTTACTGTTTTATTTTCTTCAACGCTCAGGGATTGTTCAAAGAAAAAGGCTCCTTTTTCCACACGTAGGTTGTATTCTCCAGCAGGAACATAAATCAATAAGAATTTGCCGTTTGAGTCAGTCTTTGCAAAAAAAGAAATTCCAGGCAAATAAACATCTACCCCAAGCTTTGAGACTTTTTTATTTACGCTGCCATCTGGATTTACAAATTGAACACTTCCTTTGATGGCCGCTAGTTCTCTAAAAACAGACTCCCCTACCTCAAATCTACCTTGCTCAATAAGATCACTGTTTAATTCAATGGGCTCACGAATTCCAAGGACTTTTCCTGACTCTGTCTCTTCAATCAAAGCATTGAGAGTGTAATTAGTTGCTAGGAGATTTGCTGCCTCTGATATGGAAAGGGAGCCAACAGAGATTTCATAGGAACCGTCTGTACCTGCGATTGTTTGCCCTACTACCTGTCCAGCTCCATCTTGTAGTTCAACTTTCTGATTTTCGGGGATAGTTGCTGCTCCCCCATCTTCATCTGTCACACTTAAGGTTCCAGCTACTGTAATTTCTTCTTGAACCAAGGCTGTCTGTACCTCAGTAGGTTCATTTCTAGAAGATTCTTCTTTACAAGCGAGAGCCAAAATTAAAAATAAGGTAAAAGGTCTATAGGGTTTAATTATTTTCATGATTCGCCACCATTTTTGTCTGCGAAAAAGGGATATGAACAAAGTATCTAAGGTGTGCTAGTTTTATCGACTATTAACAATTTGATCTTATAGGTAAAAAGTACCGAGGTACGGAGATATCTATTAGAGTCTTATCACATGAAGATTATTACTGAAATATGCTTATATACTAATTCATATTCTAAACATCTTGAAAGCTTCAGGTTTTAAATCATTTAGTCAAGGTTGAAACCTAAATGGTCGATATAATGTGAGGAAACTGAGGGATATGTTGTGATCTTAAATTTTCGAGGAGATTATGGAAAATTTACGTTTTTATCCGCTAGTAATTATTCTCTTAGTAAATTTATTTCATACATCCTGTGGTTCTGCCCCTTCAGACTCTTCTAGTGCTGAAGCAGATACCGCAGTAGGGAGTACACCCACCATTCAAGTCAGTGAATTGCTACTGAGTCGTAAAGGAGAGAATCTCACTGTGACATGGGGGAAGGCCAATGATGAAGATCACGACGCTTCTTCTCTCCAGTATGCTGTTTATGAGCGGATTGGTCTAGCAATCGATGACTTAAGTGGTGTGGATGGGGCAATTGAAATTTTACCACCAACTACAGATATTGCTAGATACACTTTTGACGCCTTTGATTATAATCGTGATGTTTATCTAAATGTGTTGGTGCTTGACCCTGCAGGCAACAAGGTCTTGTATAAGTCCATTCATATCAGTGAGGCTAAGGAAACAAGTTCAGGGGAGGCAGGTTCTCATATTTCGAGTGAAGCGACTGCAATTAGTGTAAAACAGGGAGCTGAAATCGAAAGTGAAAACTCAAGAGTAGCTATTGCTGCTGGTTCATTGGCGCTTGAATCAGCTGATTCCGTGTCTGTTTTTGTCGAGGATGCTGCTTCGCTAGCTGGCAGTGAATTTGTCACTGACCTATCACTTGACTCGGCAGATATTCTGGCAAGCGGCCCATCGACCTTAATAGAGTTGTCTAATTTTTTAACCGGCTAATATTATTATTTTATATGATTATTATGTAAATATTGATAAGCTGATCCCAAACGTAATTCTGGGAGGGCTTGATATGTTTATTTTCATGTTACCGGAAAGACAAGTGAA
>JBGCDR010000359.1:0-5060 GCA_045105515.1 Oligoflexales bacterium | reverse complement strand
ATACAGTGAATGAATCGGTCTTATTGTTGATAAGGACTTATTGTGATCCCAATTCTAAGAGTCGGATGACCACTCAAAAAAAAGCTCTATCGGCGATAACATGACGAAATTAAGTGTAAAAATCCCGGTCACCTATGATTGTCAAATACAATTCAAATACAGTTTCGCCGCAAAAATGCGATCTAGAATTCAGAACCGCTTAAGAATATTTGGTGAGTGTATTTCATGAAGCTATTCCATACCATTTTTTTAGGCACCTTTTTATACGGATGCGAGCCAATGGAAACAATCCCAAAGGCAAGTATTGAAGAGGCTGAAATCGCTCCTGTTGTCAAAGAAAAAGCAGGTAAAACAATTGCATCTATATCCTCAAACTATACCAAACCACAAAAGCTTAGCCCAAACAAGTCCAGCAACTTGGGCGAAAGTAATGCAGTATTTAGACCGGGGGCTCTTGCTACCCAAAGTGAAGTCAGTATCGAAGAAGGTCTAGATATTGTTGACTCTACATCCAAGCAAGAACTAGGCTTAGAAGAAGAGTATATTCCTTATAGTAAACCCTTAAATATAAGCTCTTCGACAGAAATTGATGGAACAGTACCTTTGAGTATAGCGTTAGAAATAAATGAAAACCTCTCTCTTTTAGCTGGACTTGGCAAAATATTCATCGTTATCTATATCCTAGAAACCAAAAATGGTCCAAAATTAGGGATCGTACCAACGTCAGATATTGCTGTGAGTGATCTGATAGCTAGCTTCGATTTTACCACTGAAGGAAGCTATTCTAAGGCCTCATTTCAATTAGCAGCTTTTAAATTTTCTGGCGCACAAGGCAAGGAAGTTGAATCCAATAGGCAAATCAGTGAAAAAGCAAACTCCGTGAATGAAATTTCAGAAAATCCTGAAGAAATAGATACAATTGACAAGGAGTCACAAGAGGTTGCTGAAGAAGTTATTCTTGAAGAGGGGATTAAGGATTCTCCAAGCTGCCCAGAAAGGATTGACCCTTCGACATTTGATTCTGGCACTGAAATATGTGGTGTTACCGGAACTTTGGATCTTAGTGATTTGAAGGCAGAGTACATCATTTCTGGACAAACGATCGCAGGGGTTCAAGGAAGCCTTGTTCAGGAAAGTTATGAAGAATGTGATGCTGATGCGCAGCAAAAATGCCTGACCCATTCTTCTTTCCCTGCTGCTGACAGCACTTCTCTGACAGCAAAAATCCTATCAGGACAAACAGTTGCAGGGGTTCAAGGAAGCTTAGATAACATGGTTTATAGCGAATGCACAGCGGCCAACCAAGAAGGATGCATAACAACAAGTACCTATAAAACTATAGACTTATCTGCAAAAGATTCCGGTGGAGCAGTAGATATTACAAACGCACTTTTTTCTGCTCGGGTGAAATCATCATCAACTTTTGAGTACTGGGATGAGCAAGGTGCGAGGCATACCAATACTGGTGATTCAGATATCACGGAGGCAAATGTTCTTGATTCTACCGAAATTTTTGGCGTAACGGGCACTGCCGGTGCTTCTCCAGATTGTTCCTCTATCGCAGTAGGTGGCACTTGGATTATGGTTCCTGGGGACTCTGACTACGGCACTAACGATTTTTGTGTGATGAAATACGAGGCTAAGTGTTCCTTAGCAGATGGGCACACTTGTACCGCTAGTATGAACAGTGAAAGTCCTAGCTCAACAGCAGCAAACACCCCTTGGGTATCCATAGATCAGCAGGACGCAATAACTGAATGTGCTTCCTTGGGCATGGGCTATCACTTATTAACCAACGATGAATATATGAGCATTGCGGTTAATATTACTAATGTTGCAAGCAACTGGAATAGTGGCACTGTAGGTTCTGGACAACTATTCCTGGGACACTCTGACAATGATCCTGCAATTGAATGTTCTGCCGACTCTGTGACACGAAATCCTATGTAGAATCGGATTGCACAGCCCAAGCTTCTGGAGGCTCTGAGGATTCAGAGGGAACAGAAAGAAGAACAATGAGCCTTTCAAATGGTGAAGTCATTTGGGATCTTTCTGGGAATGTTAGAGAATGGGTCGAATATTTTAATGACGAGGAAAAACCAAGTCCGAATGATACCCTATTTAACGAATTTACTAAACCAGTCATTGGAACAAGCACCTTGCCTCTTTCTGATTTAATACCAAGCAATGCACTCAAATCGTTTTGGGATGATACGTGGAATTCTGCTGAGGGTATAGGAAAAGCAAAATTAGGGGTAGATTCAAGTTGAGGAGCCTTAAGCCGAGGGGGAGGATTTTCAGGTGGAAGTGCAAATGGTATTTTTCGCTTGCGTATGGATCAAGTTGCTTCTCAAACATTCGTAACTCTCGGTTTTCGTTGCGCAATATCTAGACCATAAACTTTCTCGTTTATTTTTAATAAGTTGGGTAAGCAGGAAATTGAAATTAGTAAGATTTATTTCTATTTATTCGGAACACCTTCTATCATCCTATCATGCCGATATTATTAGGTATAATTAAAATTCATATTCACAAAATATTTTTCTTTAATGCTATCTGTACATAGTTACGATGCTAGATAGCGAGGGGAAACGATTTAATTTCTGGGATCAGATTATGTATTGGCTAGCTTTTATTTCAATATTTTTTGTGCTTAATTGTAACAATAACGGGACGAACTATGTCGGAAAAATATCAGGCCTAGGAAAAACGGATGCAGATCAAATTACTATAGAAGAAGATCAAGATGTGTCTGAAATAGACACGAATTACGTGGAGGAGTATACTCCACCAATTATGATTACAGGAGCTAATCTTACCTGTAAAACAATTACTAAGAATATCCAAAGCCGTTATATCCAAATTACCTGTAATTTGGAGAATCAGGGCTTAATATTAGAAGAAATAGTACTTTCACCCTTTGACATTGATGTGCTTGATGAAAGTGGGGAAAATATTATCTTAGATTTCATAAATCAAGATGATGGAACTATCCTTATTAAGGCTGTATTAAAAGAATCGAGCGACATTGAAATTTCACTTAAGTCTATAGACGGCAATGAAATAGAAAATGATGACTCAGAATCTTTCACAGTAATCATAGCAAAAGATGCAATATCGGCAACTGCTGAAGAAGAAGAACAAGCCTCTGATTCTCAGACATCCTCGGAGAACCTAGAGGGGGATAATAATTCAGGAGAAACAGAATCTCTGAATTGTGATTCCATTGGAGCAGCAGGCTCCTGGGTATCAGTTCCAGGCAACCCTAACTATGGGACCAATGATTTTTGTGTAATGAAATATGAGGCTAAATGTTCGATCGAAGATGGCCAAAACTGTTCTCAAGGAATGATTCCAGAAAACCCTACCTCAATAGCAGAAAATAGACCTTGGGTTATCATAAGCCAAGAAGAAGCGCAGCGGGAGTGCGCTTCCCTTGGCCAAGGCTATGACCTTACCTCAAACACTGAGTGGATGACCATAGCTACAAATATAGCAAATGTTAGCTCCAATTGGAGCGGCGGGGTAGTTGGGAATGGACAGCTGATTAGAGGGCATTCTGATACCTCTCCTGGAACAGCCTGTGCTGCTTCCTCCAGTACTGCAATGAATGTTGTGGAAAATGATTGTACAAATCAGCCTTCTGAAAGAGATGACTTTATTGAACAAAGGACCCATACCCTTTCCAATGGAGCAATAATTTGGGATTTTAGTGGAAATGCTTGGGAATGGACAAATTATTTGAATGAAAATGGAAAGCCAACTCCTGTAAGCAGCGAATGGAATGAGTATATATATATATCCGGAACAGATATCATGCCGTTGACAAAGCTTATTCCACAAATCGCCATTGACAATAATTGGAACTCCACTGAGTCAATTGGCAAGTATCTAGCAGGTGAAAATCAAAGTGGAGGAGCGTTGTTAAGGGGTGGTAGCTTCGGAAACGCAACAAATGCAGGGGTATTTGCGGCAGGACTGTTTGAGTCACCCACATACAGCATGGCACATGTTGGCTTCCGGTGCACCTACACACCATAATAAGAATTATTTTTTAAATCCTAAAATCAATGCTGATAATATTGAGAAAACTAGGTTAATTTACACCTAGAACAAACTTATAATACAATATTTTTTATTATAAAAAATGCGTAAGTTCCGATACTCATATGAATTCTTGATATAAAAAGGATATTTATGTCCGAAAGCTACGAGTCCCGGAACAACCCATTATCAGGCTTAATAACTGGGCTTATCTTGTGTGTTTCTTGTACTTATGCTTTTTGGCTCAATGAAAATCGCTTTGACTATGGAAAAGCTGCAGCCAAAACCAGACCTATCAAATCATTTAAAAAAGCTAGCCTTGAACCTCTTGAGAATAAGAACGTTTCCTTGAGTCAAAAAATCAAAACGAAAGAAAAAGTAAAAGACCCAATATTCTTTTCTGAAGAACAAGAATTCTTCACTTTAAGTAGAAATGTGCAAGTTTACGCTTGGGTAGAAAAAAAACGAGATAACAGTACCTATTATGAAAAAGAATGGACGAGTAATCCAGAAAGAATACGCGAAAACAAAGATCCCAAATGGCCATATTTTTACACACAAATAAAAAATTTTCGGCTCGGAAGAATGCATATCAATACAAAATATCTTGAATTTTCTTACCCTGAAAGAACCATATTTAGTAAAGACTATTTCTCACTCCAATGGCAAGAAAACTTAAACCAAAATAGTCGCTATTTTTATCCAGTAGGACAGAATATTGGAAGTCCTCAGTTAAATGATCATAGATTAGAGTTTGAAGTTAGAGATCCCATAACTAAAGGAACTTTATTTGGTAAACTAAAAAATGGCAGCATAGTGCCATACTTTGGTCCAAATAAAAATTCTGGTGGAGCTTTCAAAAAAATGCTGAAGACTTTTATAATAGAGTTGTCTAATTTTTTAACCAGCTAATATTATTATTTTATATGATTATTATGTAAATATTGATAAGCTGATCCCAAACGTAATTCTGGGAGGGCTTGATATGTTTATTTTCATGTTACCGGAAAGACAAG
>JBGCDR010000358.1:0-39718 GCA_045105515.1 Oligoflexales bacterium | reverse complement strand
CTTAAGATTTTTCTCTTATTAGCTCTTAAACACATCTTAGGAAGGGGAATTTTGATGAAAATATTTTTTTCAAGCACAAATTTGTTTTGAATTCTGGACGGCAAGATTATTTTTGCATTTTCTTATTGAATTCAAGAAATTAGTTTGTTCACCTATTTCATTTCAAATAGATGATAAGCAATTCAGTTACGAGAATGGTGCAGACTTGCTTAGTTTTTTACTATTGAATCCATTTGATGAGGAAAGTGGTATCACTGGATTAGTAGATATCGAGGGAAGCATCTGTTCTACTGATTATCTATATGACTTTACTCGTCTTGATTCTAGCACTCAGTATTATCAGGACTTGTGGAATGCAACTCAAAGAACCCAAGGTATGCTAGCATTCTTACCTGAAATAACCCAGACTGAGCGCCAAGAGGTCTTACAAGATTTTCTACGCGGTGTTCTTGGCCTGGCTGGACGCGAACAGTTGGTTTTTGGGTGCAGCGCTCATCATATGAGAAGTTTTCTTAAGACAGTTGAAAACTCTGAAAGTGACATTGAAGAAATTCTGGAAAATTTTGGTTGGAGGGTGGTCGAAGCTAAGCAAAGGTCAGATTTATTAGCTATCAGTATTAACCCTAGCACTGGAGATAATCCTTTAACAGCACTCGATCCAAGTAATTTTAGCCGCAGAGATGAGTTAGCAGTGAAGGAGGTATTGCCCTTGGCAAAGGAGTTTGTCGAAGTGGCTTTAGAATGGTTTGCAGACCTAGGTTATAGGCTACACTTTATTTGTAAAAGGGGATTTGATCTATCGAATCTATCTAGCGAAGAAGGACTCGCATGCGGACAAACAGTTCCTACAAAATATCAAAGCCCGGGATTTTGTAACGGACTCGACTCATGTAAATTTGAAGAGCTGAGTGAAACAAAAGAACATTTTGGTCTACTCCGGGACATTGCTCTATTTATCGCACAAGTAAAGGTAACTCAAGCATTTGAGCTTGATCCTGACTTTAGAAAAGCAGTTTTGGAACTTAATGTTGAATCAAAATGTCTGCCTGACGCTAGCGTGGCTTTACAAGGTTTTGTGGATGCTAAAGGTCGTTTAAACCATGAAATTCAGGTGCGAGGGCCTGTTACCCGTGAGATTGGTGGGTCTTTGCAGATGGATATTTCCCTATTACAGGAAAATAGCCAGCTTCTTTATATTGAAAATTCCCAATTGAATATTGAAAAAACCGCAGAGGGCTCGTGCTACGAAGGTAATGTTAATCGCATTCGCAGCCTAGATTTTCGAGCCGGTGGAGTCTTAACTGGCCTTAAGGCAGGTGGCTATGGCAATACCTGTATTGAAGACTTATTTAATAATTTAAACTACCAGTCCTTTATTGCTCGGCCTAGTGAATAATCAAAACATCTTTTAATAGATTTATGGAATTTTAGTGAGCACTTATTTCTTTCATAATCTTTTCAACGACCAGGGCACTGCCCCAGGTCGTTAGATGATTGTCGTCAGAGTAAATCGGATAGCCATTTATTTCATCTAGACAGGTTGGCTGACACAATATTGAGCTTGGGTTAATAAAATGATAACCTATTCTTTTTAGATAAATTTCTGCAAATTTGTTAAAGCTATTAGTAGGTGTGTCTACTGGTTTTTTGCAGTAAGAAAAATACTGTGGTCGGTCATAGCATTTGGTCGTCCGATTCGGAACATTGCCGACAAATACTAATTTTTTTTCGGGACCATAGATTTGTTTAATTTTAATGAAGTCATCTAATATATGATTATAAAACTCATCCATCTTCATGTCTTCAATATTTTGAGTTAGTCCCTGCAAATTCGCTTTATGAAGATGATATTTAGGCCACCTAAAACCAACAAATATCCATTCGATCTCGCTGGATTTGAGCGAAGAAATATAACCTTGTTTAACGGTAGTTAAACATTCATTTTGGTTTGCTTTGCTGGTTAATATTGAAGTAAAGAAACAACCATTAGAATAAAATCCGACAAATCCACGATCATAATTTGATCTTTTAGCTAATATTTTAGTGTATTGACTTATATGAGAATCACCAATAAGTGCAATTTTTTTTGTATGAGATCTTAGTGATGCATTGAATTTTTCTAAATTCATTCCACCAAAATGTCTAATATGAAGCTTCATAGGCTCATTAATTTTATTTGAAATGCTTTGTGGAATATTGCTTGGAATTCTCCAGTACCATCCATTGTTGATATAGATTATCGTAGATGTTGAAATTAAAAGTACGATTAAAGTAAGCCAAACTAGGGTTAAATTTTTGGTGAATAAAGGGTTTGATGACCCAATACGATGTCTAAATGGTGTTTCTATATAACGATATACTAGTGCTGAAAATCCTATAGATAATGTTAATAGAAGAAGTTGTTCACTAAGATTTAAACGTTCACTATTAGTCTTAAAATAAAGATAAAAAACTATTATTGGCCAGTGGGTAAGGTAGAAAGAATAGCTAATTTTTCCTATATATACGGAAATTCTGTTGCGCAGCAAAAATCCGCAATATTGTGAGTTTGCACTAGCGATGACCAACGCTGTACCCAGACAAGGAACAAGGGCATGTGCTGAAGGAAAAAAAGTTGATGAGTTGTAAGTAAATGCTGAAAATAAGATCATTTCAATACCAAGAATAAAGACAGTTTCCTTTAAATAATTATTTTTTGGAGAATATTTTTCAAGCCAGACCAAACTAGCTCCAATTGCAAACTCAAATATTCGAAATGGGAACAGAAAAAAAATGGTTGATTGATTATTGTTGACATACTCAGCAATGCTAGAGAACCAACCATCTGTTGAAAGATTGACTCCATCAGAAAATAGTAAATTTAGAGCAAGGCTCAATATGCCAATGAGTATTATGAACAAAAGAGTTCCTTTCGTTTTGCATTTTTCATAAACGAAGGTTAAACAAATAGGCCAGAAGAGATAAAATTGCTCTTCAATGCTCAGTGACCAGGTGTGCAGAATTGGTTTAAATGAATTACCAAGTTCAAAGTACCCACTTTCAGACCAAAAATAGAAATTTGATAAACTGAAAACTGCATGTATTACTACAGCTGATAATCTTTGTAAGTGTTGTGGTGAAAAAACTAGAATTGCAAATAATTGGGTTATGAAGAGCGTAAAAAATAGCGCTGGAAATAAACGCCTGAATCTTCTGATGTAAAAATTTTTGAAATTAAAACTCGAGGTTTGTAAGTATTCTTTGACAATTGACCTAGTGATGAGGTAGCCACTGATTACGAAAAAGACGTCAACACCGACATACCCACCTTGAAAAGTCTCAAAACCTAAGTGAAAGAAGACAACGATGAAGATTGCAAGAGCTCGGAGGCCATCAATTTCTGCTTGGTAAGTTTGACTCTTCATCTATAAATCATCGCTTAATTTAGTTCTTAAATTATTTGTAGATTTTGTATTGGCAAAATATTTTCTATATTCAACGAAAGAACTCTAAAAAGTCACGAAAAATAGGGCTCTTAGTTTAAACAAAAATAGTTGCATTATTAAGATGCAATTTTAAAGTTCTACTCAAAAGTGTTCGTCGGTTATTTGAAAATAATAGTTAGAAATAATTGGATATATTTCGTTGTTTAAAGCAACATAATCCCTTGTATTTGCATCATACAAAGTATTTTAATTTGTTTTAAGAAATTGTATATTTGGGAATAAAGAACACTTGTTATAGTTGTTGTGACCATTGTTCCCAAATAAAAATCCTTAGAATATTTTGAATTTTATAAGCTAACAGTTTAAACTCGAATAAAAATGATCTTCTGAAATATTTGTAAGTGGAGTAAGGAAATAGTTTATTTAAATCTCAACATATTGCTAGTGTTTGCGATGTCTCATATTGTGCAGCTCTTTGCATTTGAATTTTCAGCTGGAATAATACCTTATTTTAGGTTCGTTATTTCCTGTGTTTTTTCTGGACTTGTTTTGTCTATGCTCAATTATAAGAATAACAGAGCTGTTTCATTCGTGCTAATTTTCTTATCTTTGATACTGTCTGTAATAAATATCTTACATATAAAGGTCAATCAATCTAATATATCTATTTTACTATCTTCAGAATATGTGGACAGCGATTTTATTGTTGGAACAATATTTACATTCAAATCTGGTGCTATTTTTATTGTTGCTCTATTTATTTCATATACATTATTTCTTAATGACCGTCTTGTAATAAAAATTAGTCCAAAGTATTATTACGGTTTAATTTTCCCTGTTGTTGTTCTTGGTTTCTTAAAGCCAGACCTCCAGATATTTAAGTGGCAACAAATGAGCTTTCTTGAATCAGTTGCTTATGAATTGCTAGATAACAGTTTAACTACGACGAATGTACCTTTAAATATTAGAAGAAGTAATATAGAAATTGATATGACAGGAAAGTTGACTGTTCCAAAGATTAAAGATAAAAACATTCTATTTATATTTTTAGAAGGTGCGTCTTACAAAATGATCCATGAGAAAAGACTTGGTCAACTAAGTAAGCTGCTTGATATGCATAGTCTTTACATTCCAAATTTTATACATAACCAAAGACAAACTCATAGAGGGCTATATTCAATCTTATGTGGAGATTACCCTTTTTTAAGTAAAGTAGAAAGTAAAGTTGATCAGTATATATCTTCAGAAGAAAGATTTGACTGTCTGCCTGGTGTTCTTCAAAAAGAGGGGTATTTTAACGTATATTACCAAGGAGCAATGCTTGCTTATATGAAGAAGAATCTTTTTATGCCTGCTGTGGGTTTTGATGAGATAAAAGGTGGATACTATAGCTTTCCTCAGGTAAAGAAAATTCACCCTTGGGGAATTGATGATCACACTCTATTCCAGAAAGCTTATGACCGGATGATTGAATTGGATAGAGAGAATAAAAAATGGTTTATGAGTTTGTTGACTGTGGGAACACATCATCCTTACCTATTACCTGGTGAAAAAAGTGGTAGAGAGGAAGCATTTAAATTTGCTGGCGATTCCGCGTATACCTTGATCAAACAAATGGAAAAATCTGGAATGTTATCCAGAACAATAGTTTTTATTTTAAGCGATGAGGTTGCTGGCGAAGTCAAGAATCAGTTTAATCGGGGATTTTTGTTTGTTTTAAATAATGTGATTAAAAAGCAGCGAAGTGAAGATTATTTCTTACAATCAGATTTGATGAACAGCGTTTTGGACATCTTGGATATTGGTGAGAAACATCAGGCACCAGGAAGGAGTGTGTTTCGTCAGTATGATAAGAAAAGAGATCTTGTCTATGCAGATATTTATCACAATCTGATTTATTTTCTGTCTAGTAATAATAGTTTCTCCATCTGTGATAAAAAAGTTAACTGTAAACACTACGATCTTAAGAATCATGATCTGTTTGAATTTATTGATAAATTTTCTTTTAATTCCGGAGTTTCACAAGAGAGGAAATCTAAAATTGAAGAAAAGGTTTCTTTGGCTTTAGCTCAAGAATCAGAAATGAATAATGTGATTGTATTTTCTGATTATAGTAGGAGAACATATTCTGACACCGCTAGTGTTCAGCTTCTGGTTGATCAATTTGTGGATTTAAATAAAGGGGAAGAATTAGAGATTGTTGCAATGATTGATAATTCTCATTCAAAATCAGATTTAGATTTGGTACTCAGTGCTGGAGATACATTTTTTTTTCAAGATAAAAGGCATGTAATTGGAACGATTGAACAATCATTGAAGATAAAAAAAGGCGATGTTAGAGAAGCACATTTAAAGATAGATGGAATTTTTGATAGCTCCTTACTTGTAAATCTCTTTGCGAAGTTAGAAAATCATGACAAATTTTCAATCAATTATATTAAAGTGAGGAAATCAAATGGAAAATCCAGTAAAGATTTATATAGCTCAGATATAAAGAAAGATCAATTAATTGCGCATGCAGGTGGGGTGATTAACGGTCAGGATTATACCAATTCGCTTGAGGCAATTAATCATAGCGTAAAGGTGGGGTATAAATATATTGAGCTTGATTTTTATATTACGCAGGATGATCATGTCATCTTACTGCATTACTTGGGTGATGAATTTATCAAGGAATATGTTAAAAATAAAGATGGGATTACATTAGAAGAATTCAAAAATCTGAAAATAGATGGGCTTACCCTCCTTACTTTAAATGATCTATTTGAAATATTAAGAAAAATACCTCAGATTAAAATTGTTGCGGATACCAAAAAAAATCATGAAAAAATATATAAAATTATTGCTGAGCATGAGTTAAGAGATCGTTTTATTCCACAAGCATATTTTCCAGAGGATATTCAATTTATCAAACAACTTGGGTATGAAAGCTATATATTCACATTTTATAAGTTAATACAAAGAAAATTTGATCCCGAAAGTTTACTATTAAAACTTAAAGAATTCCCACCAGCATTTGTCGCAACACCTTTTACATCTTTTGTCCCTACTAGTCGTCTTGTAGGGGTTCATGATATACCCATTTACGTTCATACGATAAATTCAAGACAGAATTTCTTCAAACTAATTCAACGAGGTGCTTCAGGAGTGTATACAGATTCAATTAACTTCGACGTAAATTAGATATCTTATAGAATAGCTTATCCGTCATTACTGGATGAATTATTTCAAGAGGGGTAGCTAATGACTTCTTGAAGGAGAGTAAGGAGTCTCTGCCTAAGTTATATGGATTTCATTCACTTTCTTGGAAACCTGAGGCAATCTGAATTGCTTCAAGCGCAAGTTTCTTATTATTCTCGTCCTCAAGTTTATTTCCAAGAGAAAGCCACGTCCTAGTGTAAGAGTCAAAAACAGTTTTTTCCCAAGTGGTAGCAACTTCATGCGGAATAGTTCTGAAGGTTTGAAGTAAGAGTTTGTTACGTTTAAAATTAAGTGATCCAGATGGTAGGGAACTGCCAGGAGCTCGAATGCGGATAGTTGGACCGATCGGATAAGAGTTAGCGACTATGTGTGCAAATCGTTTAACTCCACTCGTGAAATAAATGCGAGTACCCAAGTTTAGTTTTTTTCGTAGCCAAAACTCAAAGCTTGCCTCCTTAGTTTCAAATGCTTGTTGACGATACCACGCTGCGCCCCACATTGGATGATGAGCTACTTTTAAGTGAGGAGGTAGGCCGTGCTTAGCGCTATAATGAAGAAAGCCCATAAATTCTAACTCGTGAAAAGTAACAAGAAAAGCCTCGGTTTTACCTTCAGAAGCTACAGTATTTATTAGATTTTGAATATGATCTTCTGTAAAACTTTCATTTTGGCGCCAATTGTAAGGTAACTGCAACACACCTTGAAACAGGACTATGATCACACCGGTAAGTTTGGCTTTTTCACCCAGAGACCTTATGCCCACAGCAATGAAGGGTAAAAGCAATAAACAACTAGTCCCGATAAATCTAGATAAAACTTCCATCCATATGTCACTCCCATCAATACGTGCTAAACAAAAAAATAGTGGCCCTGCAAGGCAAGTTCCGCAAAGTAGCCATTGGTCTCTTAGTGAGAGAAGTCCTTGGCGAACTTGTTGATAGATGCCTAGTACAGCAAGGGCTGCTCCAAGGCCTCCAAGGTGGAGGGCAAGTAATTTACCGAAATAATACAAGCCCATCATTAGTTGACCGTCATTCCCAAGCCCTAGATTGACCGTTCCGTATTGGGTTCTAAATAAATGTTTTAAGAGATTTGCAATGAAAGGATCCCAGTTCCCCCAGATAAAACCTCCTTTGCGTGCAAATATAAAATAAATAATTGGGAGCAATCCAAGCAAACTACCTAGGATGAAGGCACTCCCCCTATGAACAGAAATTTTACGACGAAGGCACCATAAAGTCCCTGGAAGCAGCATAGCAAATAAGTGATGATGGCAAAAAGCCAGTCCAAAGATAAATCCCCAAATTAGGCAATAGGTTTTTTTGTCTGAATGGGTTTCGAACTTCTCAGCCATTAGAATTGCGATAACTACTAATAGGTGGTGGAGTGCAAACGGTTCGATGTTGGTGGCAGATCGCCAAATACTGGGTGCTAAAAATACTATCGCTAAGCTCGCAAGACCTAATAGCCCAAACCTTTGGTGAAGTAGGTAGTGGTAGAAGATAAACGCTGCTATTAGAGTTAAAAATGCATTGAACCTCCAGAAAGGAAATACCTCTAAAGAACCACTTGCCAAGTAAATTATCCGATTAAACAAGCAGTAAATTGGGTATCCTGGTGGATGACTGATTCCTCCGGTAATAGCAATTTTATAAAATTCACCAGCATCGAAGTCTCCTATGTGGGGAGAACCTGAGCAAAATAAAAAAATCATCATTATTAGGAAAAAAGTAGCAGTAGCTATTTTTAGCACGAATTTCTTACCTCCGAAGGGGATACAATCAATTTTTCTATTGTACCATATGAATGATCTCTATTTAGAAGAACAAAAGCTAATATTATTACGAATTTTCGATTCTAGATCTGAAATTATAGGCTTTGACGACATTATCCTGTCCAGGCTTAAGAGATATAAGTGGATTTCTCACATCTAATCTTGCCTTGAAAAATCCTGTAGCGAGCCTTTCGGCGTAATTTTTTGGGGATGACAATTAATTTATTAAGTTCATCGGATTCGAGGTTATTTTAAGAATCACCTTTTTTTCATGACCTTTTTAATATTAAGAGAGCATTTAGGGCTAGAAACTTCTTTTTCAATTTACTTTAATTCTCATTTGTTAATATTTGAGAATTTGACTAATGTGTGCATTAAGAAGGAATTTTAACCAAATTTGGAGGAGCTATGCGGCAGCAAAATTACTTAAGATTATACGTATTTTTATACTGTATTTTATTGTTTGGTCAATATGACCAGGCCGCTTCCAATGAGGTAATCAGGCCTCACCATGATTTAAATAGTGTTGTGTTTTTTATCGGTGACGGAATGGGTATTGCATCAGTAACTGGTGGAAGGATATGGGCTCATGGCGCCAATGGATCCTTGAATATCGAAAAAATGCCCTTTTCAGGATTTGTAAAGACCTTTTCTTCTTCTGATTTTGTCACAGATTCAGCAGCATCCGCTACTGCTTTGGCTACAGGTGTGAAAACATATAATGGTGCAATTGGTTTGACAGACCCTGTTTTAGATCCTACAGGTAAGTCCCGTTCTTTAGAAACTTTAGTAGATTTGGCTAAGCGAATGGGTAAGTCTGTAGGGATTATTTCGACAGCTAAGGTGACACATGCAACCCCTGCAAGTTTTTATGCTCATGTACCGAGTAGGGAGCAAGAAGAGCTAATTGCGACCCAGGTGTTAGGCTCTAAGATTGATTTGCTCCTTGGAGGGGGGAGAGAAGCGTTTCTTCCACGTAGAAAAGATAAGCGTAATCTAATCGATGAATTAAAGGCAAAAGGCTGGAAATATTGTGAATCAAAGCAACAATTGGATGCTGTTAATACCAAACTTGGGGATAGGGTTTTAGGTTTATTTTCCGAGGATCATTTGGCCTATGATCTTGATCGAGAAAAACAACAAATAAGCGAGCCTTCGCTGCAAGAAATGGTCGCATTTGCTGTTAATCATTTACGAAAAAATCCGAAAGGGTATTTCTTGATGGTAGAGGGAGGACGCATTGATCATGCAGCCCATGGCAATGATGCAAAAAATATTTTTGGGGATATGCGGGCTTTTGATAATGCAATTGGAAGCGTCTTGAATCAAAAGTATAAAGATACTTTAGTCTTGGTGACTGCCGACCATGAGACCGGTGGACTTGCCATCAGTGGCTATAAGAGTTTAGAGGAAAGTCGGGGTGAAGGTATATTTGGTAAGGTGACGAACTTTCTTGAAGATGATCGCTATTTTGTCACCTTTGCAAGTGGGCCAGGTGCAAAAAGAGAAAAGAACGATCGCAATTTATATCCAGCTCTTTATTATACTGCTTCTGCAGTGCATACCGCTGTTGATGTCCCCATTCTAGCTTCTGGACCAGGGGCTCAGTTTTTTAGTGGATTTATGAGTAATGAAGATATTCCTTGGAAGGTAAGCAAGCTTTTGGGGGAGAGTTTTCAAGGAGCAGCGAACCTCGAAAATCATGGCTTGTTAGCAAAGCAAGGTTTAAAGACTTTAGGGATGAAATAAGTAAAAGGAGAATAATGAAGGCAGTTATCTTAGATGCGACAAGTTTGGGGCAAGGAATTTCCTTTGAGTCGATTGAAAATCAAGTGGAATATTTGAGCATATTTGATAGCAGCACTCCTGATGAGCTTATTGAACGGATTGGAGAAAATGATTGTATTATCTGTAACAAGACTCTATTAAGCTCGCAACTAATAGAAAAATGTCCTCAATTGCGCCTGATTTGTGTCACTGCAACTGGTCTTAACAATATAGATTTGGAAGCTGCAGAAAGATGTGGAGTGACGGTGTGCAATGTCAAAGATTATGCTGGCTCTATGGTGTCTCAACACGCAATGGGCTTAATATTAATGCTTGCACATAATTTCCCATACTATATCAGTGCTGCAGTTGATGGTACCTGGAGTAGAGCACAAGAGTTTTGCCTTTTTGGCCAAGACATTCATGAGCTAGAGGGTAAGGTTATTGGAATTTTAGGATATGGAGCTATTGGTCGTAAACTTGCTGAAAAAGCCAAGGTATTTGGAATGGATGTTGTGCTCGCTGAGTTGCCTGGGAGCCGATATCAAACTAAGGGTCCTTACGCAAGAATTCCTCTCAGCAAGTTTCTTCCGCAGGTGGATGTGCTATCGGTGCACTGCCCTTTAACTCCAGAAACAGAGGGCTTAATCGGATTAACTCAGTTAAGATTAATGAAGCCTTCAGCATTCCTTATCAACACCGCTAGGGGAGGAATTGTGAATGAAGCTGCATTAGCTACTGCATTGAAAGATGGTCTTATTGCGGGAGCTGCATTAGATGTCCTTAGTCAGGAGCCTCCGCCTATTGAGCATCCATTGATTGCGCAAGAGATTCCGAATTTAATCATAACTCCACACAATAGTTGGGCTGGGCAAAAGACAAGGCAACTCATAGTCGAAAAAACGGCTGAGAATATCAAGTTATTCAAGAAAAACTGTAATTATTAACCTGGTGAGCTTGAGAATAGCATCTGCTCTAAAGCTGATTTAAGCATTTCGATGCTTCCCTTATTTTCATAACTAGCATTTGCTTTTGACAATCTCTCTGTATTTGTCATTTGTGCAGCTAGCCTTGCTTGAGCTTCAGGTAAGCTAAGTTGATTTCTGCTCATCAACCTTTTTAAAGCTAAGTCTGGCTCCACATAGATGACCCAAACTTCATCAACCATGTTATCCCAGCTAGCTTCAAGCAGGACAGCAGCTTCTAGAATGATATTTGCCTGCGGTTGAGCAATCCTGGTTTGCACAATTTTTTTCTTACCGAGTGACTTTATTTCGGGCCAAACAATATCGCATAGTTTGTTGAGCTTTGTTTTATCCGCAAAAACGAGGGAACCAAGTTTTCTCCGATCAATTTCTTCCTGTTTGTCGAGAATTTTATTTCCAAAGAAGGAGATGATCTCATTATAGGTATAATTGCCTTTTTGATAGGTTTCATGTCCAAGCTGGTCTGCATTTATAACAAGGCAGCCCATTTTCTTTAGAATCTCAGCAGCGGTAGATTTTCCTGAAGCAATGCCTCCAGTCAAACCTATGAGTTTACCGGATTGGTCCTTTGTTATGTTTAGTTCGACCATTCTTTAGTTTTCCGATTTAAAGCATTCACTCAGTTTTAAGCACCAATGCACCTCACGAAACCATTCTTTAGGGTGCAGATAGAGCTTGTGATTGTCAAGAAAGATAAGCTGATTTTCCAAACCGTCATTGATATCAGTATTTGGAACAAAGAGCTTGCCTGTCTTGGCTTTTATTTCCTCTAAGTCTAAACCTCGAGAACTTCTTAAACTGCTGCCCAGCATTTCTAGAATCCATGCATCTTCATCTCGAGCTTCGACTTCAATGAGATGGGCAAATTCCTCAAGCGGTTTGGTGACAGTAGATTCTAATTCCCTAAAGTTCCTCTCCCTGCGTGTGTAATGGTAGCGAAGGCCTATAGGTTCGTTTAATGGAAGAAAGCCATGGGCACCTGCTCCGACTCCTAAATAGGGCTTACCTTGCCAATACAGCCAATTGTGCTTGCAAGAAAAACCTGGCTTACTCCAGTTTGAAACCTCTTCGTGCAAAAAGCTTTGGCTTGCTAAAATTCTGCAGGCTTCAGTATAAAATTGCTCTTGTAATTCATCTTGAGGTTCTATGATCTTGCCTCGCTGTCTTGCCCGGCCAATGGGAGTTCCTTGAGCGTAGGTTAGGTTGTAAAGGCTTAAATGCTTACATTCTAAGTTATTCGCTAGCTCCAGGTCCTCGGCCCAGTTTTTTAGACTTTGTGAAGGCCAGCTATAAATCAGATCAAGATTAATATTTTCAAAGTAGGTTTGGCAATTTTCAATGCTTTTGACTGCCTTTGAACTGTCATGATCTCGTTTGAGAAAGTCTAGGCCCTTGTCCTGAAAGGTTTGAACACCAACTGAAATCCTATTGAAACCACAGTTCTTCCATATCTGTAAATTTTCTGGACTGCAATCATTGGGGTTGGCTTCAAGGCTTACTTCACAATCCTTAGTGAGGTAGGGGCCCAATTTCGTAAATATCTTTTCATATTCATTAGTTATTAGCGAGGGAGTGCCTCCGCCAATATTGACTGTGACTATTGCAACCTCTGGAAAAAGAGAATTGAGATAATGGAGCCAAGATTCAAGATGGGAGCTTAGCGTGCTTAAATAGTTGTTTTTGAGCTCATCGTTCCAGTGGGCAGTTTTAGCAAAGTCACAATAATGGCATACAAAACTGCAGAATGGGATATGTAGGTATACCCCCAGCTCTAAGGGCTTAAGATCTTGAATTTGTTTAGTCATTGCTATGGTTCAATAAGGTTCTACATATTTTTGTAATAGCTTTCGCGGGCCCATCCGTAATTTTAGCTGGGTCATAATGGTATACATGCCGATCATCTTCCGGTCTAGGAAAATAGCTTCACGAGGAGGGGTTCTTAGCTTAAAGGTGAAGACAGCATTTTTTGCGAGCTCAGTGAGGCGGTCAATAATGTCTGTTTGACCCCACAAGTAGGGGTTTGATCCTTCAGCACTACCATCGAGGCTGGGGCTAGCAAATTCCTCATTAAAGGCCTCGATTGCGGTGAAGCAGATCTTTGTAAACAGAGTAAGCACGTCATCGTTATCGTTTTCCCTCAAGAACCCCAAAGCCCTCCCTGCTTCGATGTTTTTTTCAATATCCTGTAGGAGTGAGGATTTTACGAGTTTAGCAAAAGGTTCAATGTACTTTTTTGGGAACTTACGTACTGCACCAAAGTCGAGAAGAACAGTCTTATCAGAAGCCTGTGGATTATGGCTCAAACGAATCTTGTAATTGCCAAAATGAGGATCGGTTTGGACGATGCGCCACTCGAAAATTTCCTTAAACATGAGGTCCATGGTCGCAGCTGCGATACGGTTTCTTCGGATAGGATCCAGATTTACGACTTCTTGACCATCTACAGAAGCTCCTTGTTCATAGCTCATAGTCAATACACGTTTAGAAGAAAATTCTGGAAAGACCTCTGGGACTACATAGCGTTCATCCCCAGACAGTTGATCCCGGTAAAACTGAAACATTTCTAATTCGCGTGAGTAATCTGCCTCATGATGAAGCATCATGCGAACTTCTTTAAAAACTTCGTCGAAACTGGGTCCCATTGGGACGAGGTTTGATATTGATAGGATTGACTTCAAAGATTTCAAGTCGCTGTCGATTGCTCTATCGACCCCAGGATATTGGACTTTTATAGCAAGTTCACGTTTATTCTTTTTCATCCTTGCTAAATAGACCTGACCCATTGAAGCAGCAGCAATGGGTTCCTTAACTATTGAGAGCTCGCTAAGCTTATCTGCACCCAATTGCCTCTGAAGTACCTTTTCCATTTCTGACCAAACAACTGGCCGTGAGTCCGATTGGAGGGTTTTTAGAACTTTGTTGACCTCAGGAGGCAAGAAATGCTCACCATAGATAGAAAGCATTTGCCCAGCTTTCATTGCGCTGCCTTTTAACTTACCTAGCTCTTCTGCTATCTTTATTGCTTGGCTACCTAAGAATTGTTGAAAGCGCTCTTTGCGTTGTTCTTTTGAAGCGAATATATCTTTCATTTTTAGGCTGGCAAAGCGTGCTCCACTATTTAAGCTTAAGTTAAATAAGCTAACTCCACGACTTAAAGGGTTAGCAGCGATTTTTTCTAGCTCTCTATCTTTTTTGTCTTTATTTGACATCAATTTCTTTCTAAATAAGTTAGATACGCCAGCTGACAGAACAAAGATAAGCCTTGCTAGCAAAGATGTAAAGGTCCGTTCGTATGAGCAAGATCGAAGTGCTTGGGCAATTTATGCTAGGTACATGTTTATATAGTGAATCTATTCCCTCTCTATGCGAAAATTTAATCAAGGTTAAGTGGACCTAGTTAAGTAGACCTTCAATGTCATTTAGTTAGGAAGCTATGTTTAGGCTGTTTTTAATTAATCTTCTGAAATCAGGTAAAGAAGTCGAGCAACTCATGGATCGACCAAAGAACGTCTTGCCTACAAAAAGATTGAGGAACAGGAGGATTTATGAGCGATTTGATATTGATCACAAGCACCTATCACTCATGAATGATCAGGACATTCTCCTCGTTCGCGATCTATCCGAAAAAGGGTTTAGTACTGAAGTTTCACCAAGAGGTTTCAAAAGATTGGTCGTAGGAGATATTTATTTATGTAGGATACGATACCTCGGAGAATTATATGATGCCCAAGCTTGTGTACGATGGAAATCTAAAGGTTTTGTAGGGTTTGAATTGCTAAAAGCATCTAAGAACACCAAAACATTTATGAGCAGGCTTATTAAACCTATTGAAGTTGGAACTTCCTTACAGAAAATGGACGATAGGTTTATTGAGCTACACGATAATGAAGGAATGACATGGTATCATGGTCCGAACGAGACTAACTTTTATTTGTGGCTAGATGATGAAGAAGAGCTTAGGTCTTGGAAACTTGAAGATAATGATCGCTTTATTAAATGGGATCCAGTTTCAGGGGTAATCACTGGAAAAATAATTCGAGATAAACAAGACCCACAGACTATGACACCATGGGCAAGGACTCTTAGCGAAGATCAGTCCCCTAACAAAGATTTAAAGCAGTTTGCTACGGATGTTTTTATGGTGCTACAGCTACCTTCGAAAGATAAATTGATTGAATCAATAATGAGTTGAATTATGGGTTTTCGGTTAATAAAAGAGCATAGTCCTCAGTACCAGCTTCTTCGTAGTAAGTTAAAAGAGAGCGAACTAAAAAAAGAGGCTATTAGGTGGAGTAAGCTTACCTCTCACTCACAAAGTGATTGCGAAGATTTTATTGATAAATTTCATGAGGTCCTTATCCGCACTGACACTGATGCTCAGCCCAGATCTTGCTTAGCTTCCAATTTAAGCTCATTGATTAAACAGAAGCAGATGAATTTAGTTACAATCCAAGGAAATCTTGAAATCGATCGGTTAATGGAGCTCATTGCTGATCTCCCGCTTGAAAGCCCGTAAAGTTCCTTAAGCACTTATCTTAATACCTATGCTAAATTAGCTTGCTTTTAAACCTTGGCTACAGTAAGGGTTGAGCCGGTTTTCAAGCAGTGAAGCATCCGACGGAAAGAAAGAAGATAAGTGAAAGAAGCACAAGAACTGACTGTAAATATTGAAAAAGTTGGCTATGGAGCTCATGGCATAGGAAAGCATGAAGGTAAGACAGTATTTGTCCCAGGTACTATACCTGGAGATCAAGTATTGGTACGGATTGAAAGTGATAAAGGCAGGTATGCACACGCAAAACTTCTTCGTTACCTAGAAAAGAGCCCCCATACGAGCACCTCACCCTGTCCTTATGAAAGCTGCGGAGGATGCCAGTGGTTACATGCTTCGGTAAGTGAACAGCTATTATGGAAAGGTAGTTTCGTACGCGATGCCTTTGAAATAATAGGGAAAATCTCTATCCCAAATGATTATAAACTTATCCCTTCTTCTATGGATCTTAACTACCGTAATCGAGTTTTGCTTCGGGGTACTGTGCACAAAGATGGAAGATTAGGGGTAGGTTTTTTTAAGAAGGCAACTAAGGAACAGGTTCATATCGATAAATGTATGATTGCTCGGCCTGCGCTAAACCGGGTAATCGCACAGTTATCGCAAATGCATGTTGCAGTGAAACCACAAAAATTTCGGATGGAGCTACAAGAGTTTGAATCTTTTTCTGGGCAGTCAGCGCAAGTGAGTGTGGTGATTCATCCTGTTTTGAAACAAGAGCGAAGCCTTGAAAAACTAGCAGATAAAATTAGATCTCTTCCCGAAGTGATATGGGCTGGGCTTTCTCATGAATTAAAAAAACCACCTTTTCTGGCTTTAGAATCTTATGAGGGGATTAAATACTTTTCTGCTCCAGGACAGTTTTTTCAAGTAAATCTTGCCCATAATCGCAAACTTCGCAGTTTTGTAAAAAATGAGGTGGAGAAGGTATCTGGAGCAGAAAAGATCCTAGATCTGTTTTGCGGCTCTGGAAACTTATCGCTTGGACTTGCGGCAATGGGAAAGACAATCCTAGGAATTGAGGCAAATTCAATTGCCATTAAAGCAGCAAACTATGCTGTAATCTACAACCAGCTTGAAAATTGTCATTATAAAACAGGAGATGCCCTCAAGTATCTTTCCAAGATCAGTCAGAAACAAGAGCATTTCGATGTGCTTATTATTGATCCGCCTAGAGCTGGAATGAAAGAAGGTATGAGTCTAGTGAAAGAGGTTGCTCCAACAAAGATTATTTATGTAAGTTGTGATCCCAATACTTTGGCTCGTGATTTAGCAGAACTAAAACAAGATTACCAATTGGAGTCGTTGAGCAGCTTTGACTTCTTTCCCCATACTTATCATGTGGAAACAGCTGCAGTTCTGCAGCGGCAATGTTAAGTGAAGTATTTTTTTGCCATCTCTTCTAAAGTAACTTTCCTGATTCTTGGAGCCTGTCCAGCTTGGCCAAATGCGATCATTCGGTCTTTGACGACATTTTTCATAGCTTCGCGAGCTGGCTTTAAATAGTATCGGGGATCAAACTCTTCAGGTTTTTCCGCAAACATCTTGCGAATGGTACCAGTTATTGCAAGGCGATTATCCGTATCTACATTGATTTTCCTTACCCCATTTTTGATCCCATTTTGGATTTCGCTTACAGGAACTCCGTAAGTTTGCCTTATTTTACCACCATATTGGTTGACCAGGTCTTGTAAATCTTGGGGTACCGAGGATGATCCATGCATCACTAAATGGGTATTTGGCAGTCGTTTATGAATCTCAAGGATTCTCTTCATCGCTAAAATTTCCCCGTCTGGTTTGCGGGTGAACTTATAAGCTCCATGACTGGTTCCAATTGCTACTGCGAGAGCATCGACTCCCGTACGCTTCACAAATTCTTCCGCTTCTTCAGGGTTAGTTAAGAGCTGTTCCTTGCTTAATTTACCCTCAAAGCCGTGGCCGTCTTCCTTATCACCTTCTCCCGTCTCAAGAGATCCTAAACAGCCTAGTTCTCCTTCTACAGAAACGCCAAATGCATGAGCGACATCTACTACTCGTTTCGTAATCTGACAGTTATACTCAAAGTCTGCAGGTGTTTTTGCATCCTCTTTCAAGGAACCGTCCATCATAACCGAGGTAAAGCCATTTTTTATGGCGGTAAAGCAAGTCTCTGGTCCATTGCCGTGATCCTGATGCATGACCACCGGGATTTCAGGGTACAGCTCAACAGCTGCAAGCATTAAATGTTTAAGGAAAAGGTCTTGGGAGTACTTACGGGCTCCGCGGGAGGCCTGGATGATCACTGGGCTTTCCGTGTCCCTTGCAGCTTCCATGATTGATTGAATTTGTTCCATATTATTGACGTTGAAGGCACCTACGCCGTAGCTGTTTTCTGCTGCATGATCTAATAGGGTGCGAAGAGGTAATAAGGCCATAGCTATCTCCGAGTTGATCTAAGTTATCTCAGAGACTATGGATAGCATGCTAAAGTATAAAATTTAATGAGAATCTTACCCAAAAAAGGGCTGAAGTGGGAAGATTAGTTGGTACAAGCTAATATGGCGTCGCTTGGGTGAGTCAGATTTTTATCATGATCAATTTCCCATTGATCAACTGTAGCGCAGCCGGGTAATACCCTATTGTCATCATTTGCTTGTGAAGCAGCAGTTGCAGTGAAGGTGGTCGGTCCGCCGCCAATGTCAGCAAGGTATCCGTATCTAGCACTAGCGCAAGGGTTTTGCACAAATCCGATGGCATTTGTAGCAGCGCAGTTCGGAGCACCAACAGCTATGTGACCGGAAGCAGCAACTGCTATAAAAGCATCATTGTCGCCATAGTAAGACTGCTGGAGGGTATAAATGTGCGAAAGGTTTGTCTTTGCTTCAGCTTGACGTGCCTTTGCTTGGAAAATTCTAAACCTTGGAACTGCGAGCGACGCAAGAATTCCAATAATTGCGACAACTACCATTAATTCCACTAAGCTGAAGCCCCGTTGACCGGCTTTATTTTTCTTTGTAATTTCTATTTGGTTCATTGAATAATCCTCACTTCCCTATGTTTTTGATCAACCTTTAAAAAAAGTTCGGCTCTTTTGCATACAAGCTTGAGTAATATGTTGACTGTAAATATAAGTATTTGAAATTATGTGTTAAAAGATGTGGGGAGATTCTTATTTATAAATTGTTTTTGGGCTTTGCTTAGCTTTATCTTCCACTCTGAGCAAGATTATATTCCTAGAGCGAAGTCACCCCTTTCTCTAGCAGCTGCCTCAGCTTGCCAGGCTAAAGCAGATTTGAGGTCACTTTCGCAGATTTGGGATCTTTGCTGCAAATCAGCAAGGGTTCTTGCTACTTGGATACTACGTACCAAGGATCGTTGGCTTAGATTCTTAGGAACTATGGATTTGATTAATTCTTTAAATTCATCTGCTTGCAAGCCAGATGCATTAAGTAGCATGTCTGGACTTAAGTTCTTGTTATCACTAACTTTGAATCTAAGGTTCCGTTCTTTGGCAAATCTTCTAGCTTCATAAACTTTATTCTTAAGTGTAGCAGTTTGGCTAGAATTTGCAGGTTTTGTATGCAGTTTGGTTAGAATATCTGACTGGTCAATCTTGGTTTCAAAGAGGTTCACGTGGAGATCGATGCGATCAAGAACTGGCCCTGATAATTTTCGTCGGTAGGCTTGAATCTTGGTGGTGGGGCACATGCATCTGCGTTTTTTGCTTCCCAGCCAGCCACAGGGGCAGGGGTTGCAAGCCGCTATGAGCGTGAAGTTACAATGCCATGCCCCTTTCATGTGGGCCCTAGAAACTTGGATGACACCTGCTTCAAGGGGTTCTCTTAAAGATTCGATCACGTCGCGTCTAAACTCTGGAAGTTCATCTAGAAACAGGAGGCCACCATGAGCTAAAGAGATTTCACCAGGAGATTCGGGGGTTCCTAAAATTGCAGCTGAGCTGGTTTGGTGGTGCGGTGAGCGATAGGGTGCTTTACCCATCAACAGCGATTTGGGCAGCATCATTACAAAAGAACTGTGGATCTTAAGGGATTCGAAAAAAGTTGCTTCATCCAGCTCTGGCAAAATGCTGGCGAGCCTAGAAGAAAACATGGTCTTACCTGTGCCAGGTGAACCATAGAAGAGGACGCTGTGTTTTCCAGTACCTACTAGGAGTGCGATTTGCGTTAGTTCTTCTGAAAGAACCATATCATCAAAGTTCTGCAGCTTGCTAATAGGATCTTGAGCAATTTTAGGTTTTTTTTGCTGACTTAGCTTTCCCTCCAGAATCCGTAAACTTAGCTCTGAGAAATTTGAGAAAGATACGAACTTAAAACTATCAAATCCATTATGATTGAGCCCTTCTAGGCAGGATAAATCTTCTTGATTTTCTTTAGCCACCACCATCCCTGAGAAATTCTGACAAGCACCTTGGATGGCATAAGAAACAACGTTCTTTACAGGGCGAATCTTTCCATCTAAGGCTAATTCACCAATGAACAACCACTTTTCAACATCTATTTTAGGCTTTTTGTCGCAGATCAAGAGCAGAAGGGTGACAGCAATTGCAAGGTCAAGTTGGCTACCATCTTTTTTGAGGTCAGCGGGAAGCAGGCTTATCAAAATTTTTCTTTGGGGGATGCTTAGTCCCGATGCTTCTAATGCTGCTCTTGCTCTTTCCAAGCCTTGTTTGCAGACGTCCGACGGGTTTCCGATCAAGCTCAAACCAGTAAATCCGCGCATAAATCCGGCTTCAACATGGACTAAATTAGTATCCATTGCGTGTGTGCTAGCGCAAGTAATCTTTACAGACATGTCAATACAGGCTCCTTTAATTGAAGAAAGAATTAGAATTTTGCTTCCATTGAGGACCAAAATATTGCTTTTACGGATAAATGCTAGGGACTTCCTTTGGGATTACTAAAGCCATTAAAGGAGTTGTCTGATATTTTCTGGTGCGCTAGGGTTTTCCTTGTTGTCAGAGGCAAGGTACAGTATGAACGTAGCAAGGCTAACTAGTGAACTGAGCAAAGCTTATGCAAAAAGTGGGGAGCAATAGGAGAATATGAGCGCAGATACTCCTGTATGGGTTGATCCAGCAAAGAAAGATATCGCAAATCTGATAGAAGAATCTATCCTCAAAAGCCTCGTCGATAACAAGAATGCTGAGGCTGTCAAAAAGATGGACATTTATCAGCTAATTGAAAAACCACCTGAGACTCATCTTGGGGACTTTGCTCTTCCTTGTTTTCGTTTTGCTAAGGTATTGAAGAAAAAACCTTTCGATATTGCCGTGGACTTGAAGGCTTATGTAGAATCAGCAGCCTGTCCCTGGGTCAATAAGATAGAAATTGCCGGTGCCTTTCTTAACCTCTTTTTGGATCAGACTTATCTAGCCAATTTTCTTGTCCCTATAGTTTTAGATGAAAGCTACTTTGACTGTGAAAAGCCTCAGTCTGTCAAAGACACCAGGGTTATGGTTGAGTTTTCCCAACCAAATACCCATAAAGAGTTTCATATAGGTCATTGCAGAAATGTTTGCCTAGGCGAGTCCGTGAGCTTAATTTCAGCCTATAATGGATTTCAAGTGATTCCCGTAAATTACATCGGGGATGAAGGTACGCATGTTGCCAAGTGTCTTTGGCAGGTAAGCCAGTTTGGGGGAGAAGTTCCCAGTGAAAAATATTCGGAATGGTATGGCAAACGCTATGCAGAAGCTCACGAGCTCTTAAGTAGTGGGGATGAAGAGCAGAAAACAAATGCTCAAAAAGAAGTTTCCAAAATTCTAGCCGCAATAGAATCTAAAGAAGGCTCCTTTTATGAGCTTTGGAAAAAAAGTCGTGATGAATGCATGCAAGACTTTGGGAATATTTATAAGTGGCTTGGGGTGAAGTTTGATCATATTTTTTATGAATCTGATGTATCTCAGCGCTCTCAAGAGATTGTGGATGAATATATAGAAAAAGGTCTTTTTAAAGAATCAGAAGGAGCATATGGAGTTTCTCTTGAGGAAGACGGTCTTGGGTTCTTCATGGCAAGAAAGTCTGACGGCACTTCATTATACATAACTAAGGACCTAGCTTTAGCAAAAACTAAGTTTGAAGATTTCACCATTGATAAATCCGTTTACGTGGTTGGTAGTGAACAAAATTTCCATTTTCGTCAGTTATTTAAGACTTTAGAACTGATGGGTTTTGAACAAGCAAAAAACTGTTATCATTTGAGTTATGCCCATGTAACTTTGCCTCACGGAAAAATTTCCTCCCGCAAAGGAAATGCAGTCACATTTTCTAGCCTTGTTGAGCTAATTCTTGATAAAGTGCATCGGCATTTAGAAAAATATGCTGACAAATGGACCCGAGAGCAAATAGCAGATACTGCTCAAAAACTAGCTGTCTCTGCTATCAAATATGGTATGTTGAGTGCAGACCCACAAAAGGAAATTGTGTTCGATGTAGAGGCTTGGACTAGCTTTGATGGAAACTCTGGTCCTTATCTGATGTATAGTTATGCCCGAACCTGTTCGATCCTTCGGGAGTGTGATCAGCGTGGATATAGTTCCTCACTAGAGAATCTAAATCTACTGACAAGTCCGTATGAGTCTGAGCTGTTGCGCTATGTTTATGATTTCAATGGAGTGGTTATGACAGCTGGTGAGCACTTCAAGCCATCAATGATCGCAAATTTCTTGTTTTCTATGTGCAAAGGCTTTAATCGCTTCTATGCAAATTTATCTGTCATTAAGGCTGATAGCCACGAATTAATAGAAGCAAGAATGTCGCTGATATCTGCATTTTCAGGTACCTTGAAACAGGGTTTACGTCTGTTGGGAATGCATCCAGTAGAACGCATGTAGTATCTGCGATGCTTGGACATGGGCAAATAAATGCTACCTTTCTTCGAAAAAACATCCGATCTCCGTAAAAAAAAAGCCAAGAACCAGACTAAAATTTTAGATTTTCATAAACCTATCATCTTATTAAAATAAAGAATAATAGAATAATATAATATTTTTTATTGGTGCAATTACCCATAGCAGCCTCTCATCAAAGGCAGTAGAATAACAGTATCTGCATTTTAAATAATATATGCGGCAAAGGAGAGGTTTTTTGAAAGAGATTAAAGATTTAACCATCCTGGTCGTTGATGACGAACCCGATCTAGGTGAGTTGGTGGCCTTTGAGTTTGAATTGGTGGGTGCTAATGTCCTCAGTGCCTCTAATGGCAAAGAAGCATTAGACTTAGTTCAAAATAATAACATCGATGTGGTTGTATCTGACATCAGAATGCCAGGTGGAGATGGAGTTGAACTTCTTGAGAATCTTAGGGCTAAAAACCCCAAATCACCGACCTTGGTATTTATGACAGGCTTTGCTGACATAACTTTAGAAGATGCCTATGACAAGGGTGCTGTTGCTATGTTTGGTAAGCCTTTTAACCGAAACGAGCTGATAGATACTGTACGAGTTTCTGTGCTCGACTATTCAGAACGTTGGGGAGCCGAACTTACTAATGATGAGAGTGTTTTCAAGGTCCAAGCAAAGTTACCTAATCTCGCTGATGCCAAGACAAACCAAAAGCTTAGTTTGGGAAGTGGAGGCTTATTCATTTCTGTAGAGGACAAAGTGCCAGCAGTTTCTGACCTAGTTCACTTTAAGATTGAGCTTGAAAATGACTCTATGGGATGCCTTGAAGGAGATGGAGTCGTAAGATGGGTGAGGAGACAAGGCGATTCTAAATTTCAAAAAGGCTTTGGACTAGAAATTAAAAATATCGTTGGTACAGATAGAGAAAAGTTTTTTGATATCTTATCTAAAGAAACCACAGTTGCCTTCATCCCAAAGAGTTGAATGAGTATACTAAAACCGAATTTGAATCCTTGAGGTCACACAAATGGATGAGAAAGAATATACCGCTGATAAAAGTGAAAGAGAATTCCTACATGATTTAAGTAATCCTTTAGCAATCGCTTACGGAAATCTCAAGATTATCTCAGCAAAAATAGAGGCTGATCCCAATGCTATGGATTTAGATGCCGTTTTAGTTAAAGTAAACAAAGCTTTAAAAGCTTTCGAAAAAGCCAATGCCCTATTGGATAAGCGTAGAAACCATATTAAAAATAATGCTGCCTAGCCTAGCCTACCCTTTTTCGTGACTAAAAATAGACCCGTTTTGAGAATCTATACTTCTAGTGAGTCTACAATAACAATCGACTTCTTCTAGAAGTGTCTAAAAATTATTGTTGCTTCGGCGTTTCAGTACACTGTTTTAAGCCGAACTTTGTTAGTTTGCTATAGTCCTCAGAGCGGATGTTGCGGAGTGGAATATTGCCCAAAATCTTTATGGTTTCACCCTGTCCAAAGCTTTCTGATTTATTCGTACCAAATTGGAGGTTTAGGCGCCTTTGTGGCTCAATGACCCGAGCTGCGCAAGGTTCGAATTTCTGGGATTCTGAATTCTGGGTAAGATTCCCAGTGGTCGCGAAAATAGGAGCTGAATCAAATTGCCCTTGCAGGCTGATGTAATTTCTGCCGTTTTCTCGAGCCTCTTTAAGAGCGGCCTTTTTTATGAGGATCAAACTCATAGGTAACTTTGATTGTCCATTTGCTGATAAGCTTGCAAATAAACTCATGCTGATTCCTGTGATTTGGATCCATTCTTCCTCATCGATGATTTTAGTTTCAATGTAAAACTGATTGAATGATTGCCCAGGTACAAATCGCTTACTATCAAAAGCATAGCCAATAGTACTCGGCATTTTCCGAGGTTCTACGGCGCTATTTGCAAGTTGGCCCTTCACACGAATATGTAGGCCCCGGCTGAAATTTTCATTGATAATATGATCCATTGGTATGAAAGGTTCTTTTTTAAATTTATCGAATAATATATCGAGCACTTTTTCAAAGTAGACAAAGGTGCTCGTAGGACCAACATTTTGAGCTAATGCGATAGAGAGGTCAAATTCAGGCAGATAGTAAGTCATGTTTTGGTAGCCGACACCTATGCCCCCATGCCCATATAAGGTCCCAAATTCAGTAGGATACGCCATAAGACCTAATCCATATAAGAATGGCATGCCTATTATTTTAGTAATCACAAACTCTTGCATCTGTTCAAGGCTATTTTGGCTTAACAAATTGCCTGTGAGTAAAGATCTTATAAAGGTAGTCATATCAGTCGAAGTAGAAATGACGGCACCTGCTGCCCAAACGCGTGTTGCGGGAAGGCCATTGGAAATTTCTACCATGTCAAATCCCCTACGTTTTTCTTTAGGGAATAGAAATACTGAAAAATAAGGAAGACCCAAGGTATAAGTATGTATAAAACCCTTAGTCAAATTTGGATGCTGACGACTGCCGTCATCGAGGTAGGTATTGTTAAGCTGTAGTGGATCGAGGATTCCTTGCTTTAATATATTTTGAAGTTTGTCGTTTCTAACTTTTTCTAGAATCAAGCCCAAGAGAATATAGTTTGAATTATTGTATTCGCTTTTGTTTCCTGGAGTAAAAATTAAATCTGATTCTTTTATGCTATTAAGGATCTCGGATGGCGCATAGCGTTTTTTGTTGCCTCTTAGGATTTCGTATACAACCCCGAAAGCATATTTTTGGCTGAATAAGTAGGGGGGAACTCCTGATTCCATGCGAAGTAGTTGCTTAACAGTGACGGAATGCCATTTTTGGTACTCGGGTAGGAGCTTTCCTAAAGTATCACCCAAACTAATGAGCCCATCTTCCACTGCCTGCATTATTAAGACAGCAACCATGGACTTAGTGAGGCTCCCGATGCGATAACTCCCACTGCTTTTGATAGCTTCAGGAGATGCAGGGTCCACATACCCTGCCGCAAAGTTACTACAATTTTCAAGCTTGCATAAGGAGAGAACGGTTCCTGGAGTTTTACTAAAAAAATTGTTTTCTTTTAGTTCTAAATTGATGTCTTTTGGATTTAAATTTAGGCTTGCAAATCCATGGTTATAAAACAAAAAGAATAGAATGAAAATTCTGAGGCCATGCAGCTGCATTTAAAATTCTCCAATTTTTGATTAGAAAAGATTTAGTGTTACAAATATTTCACAAAAATCTTCTTAAAGCAACTGGCTTTCCATCCGATTTTTCAATTAATGGCAAGCTGCAGACGAGAATATATTAATAGATAAATACCTGCATGTAGTATATTTTATTTGATTTTTTATAGTTCCTACTAATTTGTAACTTTTATTAAAAACTTTAAAAACCCGATAGACCGCTCAAGGTGTCCCAAAAGCGCTATTTGGAATTGTAATGGATGATGTCTGTCTGATAATAAATTTGTGTGCGGAATTAAAGCAATCAACTATTCAGGAGTTGTTGTCCCAACAGAATTATAATCTGAAAAATAAAATCGTTCGAAATCTCGAAGAAGCTGCAGAAATATCAAAATCAAACTTTATTTGGGCTCATTGTATTCTATGTGAAGACTATAACAAACAATTAGATGAAATTCTAAATTGGTATAAGAATCATGTTGCTTGTATCCCGTCACTACAATTAATTATCTGTGATAACCCAAGCATCGATTTGATTGTAAATATTTTTGAATATGGTCTTAGTAACTTAGATTCATTTGATGGCTTTCCTGTAAGTCTTGGAAGCCTACAAGAGCATGTAAGAAATATCATTAGTAACCATGAAGGAGTTGAAGCAAAGTGTATGAGACTAGCACAAGCTATAAATAAATCAAAACATGGAGATATGGAAGCCCTCGAAATGGAATTGGAAGAGGAAGCCAATTTTCACTATTTAGCAGCATATTATTGCGCAATTACATTAGAGTCAGAGGGGAAATTTGATAAGTCACTTGCATATTTTAAATTGTCTGAAAAGTTAAATCCTTTTTTTATACCTGCCCAAATGGGCTATAGTGAGTCTCTGTTGCTGGTTGGAAGGGTCAAAGAATCAGTGCGTTATCTTCAGCAGGTAGATGCCAGGAATAATCTAAATCCAAGTAGAAAACTAATTCTTGCCAATGCTTATTGTGAACTTGGTGACGTTGAAAACGCGAAGAAGTTTATCGAAGATGCAAAAAATTTGGGAGCAGATCAACAAAAATATATTGAGTCAGAGGTGCATCTGTTTATAGCTAGTGGAAAGGTGGGTGAAGCACTAAAACTTTTTAATCATCTTGATGAAGTTGGACCCCATTTAGCCTCGAAACTTAATGATCTAGGAGTTTCATTATCACAAGCTGGTAAGGGGAAAACTGCTCTGATTCTCTATAAAAAGGCTCATCGTATAGTGCGTAATGATCTTAAATTTAAAATTAGTTTAAATGCAGCTTTGGCGTGTCATCGGATAGGAGAATTTGAAACTGCCCGAAAGTATCTGAAACGTTGTGAAATAGAGTTCGGAGGTAGTTTTGAAAAACTCGAAAAAATAAAGAAAGTAGTGAAATCTGCAATCTTAAGACAGACAGGTAAGGATGGGTAAATTAGACTTTAGAATCTATAACCATAGAATCGTGCTTATTGTAGCCCGCAAGGAACGAGGTATTTCTCTCAAGAATTCACTTGAGCGATTTGGTTGTGAGGCCATAATTGCTATGGGGATTTATGAAGGTATACAAGTGATAATCCAAGAAATGCCCCACCTAGTGCTCACAGAATCTAGTCTACCTGATGGTGATGCAGGGTTGCTATATGACAGGCTAACTCAGAATTCAAAGTTTAAAAATACTCCTATTCTAGTAAATGTTTTGCGAAAAACTCGCAAAGAGCTTGAAGCTGTAGCACGGCGAAAATTTGCAGGTTTTTTTCTTGGAGTCTCTGACCCTAATCTTATCATTAACAAGGTCCAAGAGGTGCTTGCTACTCATTGTACTTTATCTCCGTATCATCAAGATACTCATCATCTTTCCTTCAACAATGGGTTGACTGTTGCTATTGATGTTAAAATTCTCGGACGAGTTGGAAATTTTATGGTTTCTACTTCGCCTTGTGATCTAGATTTTTCTGGGAAATGGAAGTGCTTTCCAAATTCTGATGACCTTGATCCAATTGAGTTGAGTCTGGGTTCAAACATATTCTATGACAAGCAAAGGCTTAATCTTTTTCCAATCGCAACTATTGTTGATAGAGGCAGGGCTTGGGTTGATAAATTGCCAGCCTTAGGTACAGCTTCTAATTTAATAAACAAAAGGATGGTGATCTATTTCCATCCAGATTCTCAACAAGGAGAACGTTTAAAAGGTACTTTGTCTGGATATGGCATTAAAATGGTGTCAGTAAATAAATTCGAAGATATTAAGCCTTTACTAGAAAAATATAGGGGAACCATTGCTAGTGTGGTTTTTGAGCACCTTCCAGAATCTTACCCATTAAGCAATCTAGAGAAAGAATATGGCAGCTCAGATAGTTTACATAGACCCATTTTTATAGTAGCTAGCGATGGAAAGTTTTTGCAATCGAAAGGTTCTGTATGGCACATCCGAAAGCCGTTCGGATTCATGGCACTCCTTTCTCGGATTTTAGCCAGCTTCATTGATCCTAAGGAGCTAGCATCGCTCATTAAAAATACCAGCCATAAAGGTTGTGAGGTCCGGTTCAGCACCAGTGCTAGAGTATTAGGCCTTGATGAAACAGGTGGCTTCTTAAGTGCTCAATTTCCCATCCACGAAGGAGCCCAATTGTCTATAGAACACCAATTTTTCTATGATCTTCTTGGAACGCAAGGGCGTATTAATATTACAGGAGTGGCAAATGCCTCTGCTGGCTTATGGTATTTAAGATTTACTTCAGTTGCGAAAGGACTTTCCAAGAGTAAATATCTGGAGCAGGTCTTGAAGGAATTGGAAGAATATTTAAAAGAAACTGATCAGACTGGAGCTTTTTAGTCCAAAATAAGAAAGAATAGATCCATTTAATTTTGCTTCTTTGCGAAAATAGTTTTATGGTGAGAGGAATGGAGAGGTAGGTTAATCAGTTGCGAAGGGCTTATGAAGTTAATTCCATACAGTTTCTTTAACTATTCATCGAGTGAATGCTATCGCAAAAACTTGAAGCAGTTCTTGAATTGGGCTGGAGGATCTCCTTTACAGCCTCCCAATCATTTCCACCCAGTTAACATTCCTGATGCAATCTTAGAGCAGCTTGCCTTGCAGGCTCTTTTGATTTGTGACCCAGAATGTGACGACTATGATTCAAATGAAACTGACTTTATTACATTTTTGGCATTAGCCGCATATTCCCTTACTAAATCTATGGCTCTTGATAAATCAATAAAGATATCTAAGATAGAACGGCTAAAGATTTTTTTAGGGTATTCGAGGGCTGTCTTAGGAGAGTACTACGCACGTAAGGACAATCAAACCAACCCGGAACCATTGGCACTCAATGATATTTTCAAGGTTGATTTGGATCCTAGTCTAGAAGCATTGCTACAGAATTCCTAGCTTATTCCAGCAATAAATGAATTTTTCTTAGCAACTAACAAAGTTAATGCAAGATTTATGCAGCGCAAAAGAAACCATTTCCCACCATAAATAGAAGGTGTAGGATTTATGCACCTGATTTAAGTGGATCAGACTTTCTAGCTCAATTTCAACCACAATGGGTTTTGATATGAATGAAAAAGTTGCATTAGTAACGGGAGGCTCGAAGGGCATTGGAGCTGCCTGTGTTAAGGCCTTGGGGCAAAATGGTTTTAAAGTTGCAGTTCATTACAGGTCAGATCCCGACTTAGCAAGCGATCTTGTTTCTAATCTTCCTGAGGCATGTGCGTTCCAATATGACTTAGGTGAAGATGGTGCAGCCGATATTTTAGTCAAAGAAGTAAAAAAAAAATACGGAAGAATTGATGTTTTGGTAAACAATGCTGGCCATTCTATCGATCAGTTAATACCGTTTGCTAAGCCAGCGGACTTTGACTCTTTACTGACAATTAATCTCAAATCGGTATTCTTGTTAACGAAACATTGTTCGCGCTTGATGATCAAGCAAAAGTCAGGAAGCATCATCAATATAAGCAGTGTAGTTGGTCATACTGGCAATGCTGGGCAATCTATGTACGCTGCAACTAAGAGTGCAATCACTGGTTTCACTATGTCTATTGCTAAAGATTTGGCGCCGTATCAAATAAGAGCGAATTGCGTTGCACCAGGGTTTATAGAAACCAAAATGACCAGTGCATTGAGTGATGAGGTAAAAGAATCGATTCTAGCTAATATACCTCTAGGTCGCTTGGGTCAGAGTGATGAGGTAGCAGATGCTGTAAGGTTTCTAGCCTCTCAACAAGCTTCTTACATTACAGGTTCAACGATACATGTGAATGGCGGAATGTATACAAACTAAAGTTTGAGGTTTAGTCAGATGGATATCGATCCTGTCGTTATAGTTGGAATGGGGCATGAGCATCCTCCCTACAAAATAGATAATTATTTTTTTGAGAGCTTAGATATTGATTCTTCTGCTCAATGGGTTGAGGATCGAACGGGAATTAGCAGTCGTTATAGTGTTTTAAGTCCTGAGCTTATTAGAAAAGTGCGATTTGGTCACGTAAATGTTGCGGAACTTAGGAAGCAAGGTTTAGTCCCAGGTATAGACTCTATGGTTGAAGGACCATGGAATCTGGCGTTATCGCGGTCGGGTTTTTCTGATTCAGCTATAGATCTTTTGATTTGCGGTACTTCCATTCCTGACTACCTTATTCCAGCTAATGCAAATGTTATTGCAGCAAAGCTGAACTTAAGTTGCACAGCCTTTGATGCGCAGTCTGCTTGTAGCTCTTTTGTCACCAATCTTAGTATTGCTAAGGGTTTGATGCGCGACGGCGCCTCGAACTGTGTAGGCATTTTTAATGCAGAACGATATTCGACCTGTTTGGATTTTAGTGATAGGCGTAGTTGTGTCCTTTTTGGCGATGGAGCTGCTTGCGCACTCGTAAGCAAGGGGATGACAAGTCCTGGGCTTGAAGTAGAAGATGTAATCCTACATTCTGACCCAAGTGGCTTTGATGCTGTAACTATTCCTATTGGTGGGGTTTTTAAACAAAACGGAGCCAGGGTACAGAAATTTGCAGTTAGTAAAACTTGTGAGATAGTAGATGAAATTATGACAAGAAATTCTTTAAGTGCTGCAGATATCCAGTATTTTATCGGTCATCAGGCAAACTTCAGGATGTTGTTGTCCGCTTCTACACGACTTGGTTTTACCGAAAGTCAGCACCTGTACAATGTTGATACCCATGGTAACCAAGGTGCAGCTGGGGCACCAATTGTGCTGTCAAGTAATTGGGAAAGGTTCCAATTAGGTGACCGCATTGTCCTTGCAGTGGTTGGCTCAGGGCTAACCTGGGGTGCTGCCCTCCTTAAGCGAGTTTAATTTTTAGGCTGACTCTGCCGATGCCTCCATTGAGCCATCATAATTTGAAAGGGCATCATGTCTGAGCCAGTCAGCTCCCGTAGCATTGCATCCATTTATAAACCTGGAGAGCCAATCTTTTCTGAAGGCGAGCAGGGAGGCTCTATGTTTTTCATTAAGGAAGGTGAGGTAGAAATCTTCACCCACCGCGATGGCAAGGATGTCATGTTATCAATTATGAAATCAGGTGAGGTGATGGGAACCCTTACATGTATCACCAATGCCAATCGCTTAGCATCAGCCAGAGCGAAGACCAAAGTTGTGCTTATGTCTGTAAGCCATGAAAAGATATCAGGAATAATTGCCAAGTTACCAAAATGGGTAAGTATTGTTTTAAAAGACTTTACTCAAAGATTGCAGCACATGAATTTGGTGTATACTGATGCCTTAAACAAACTTGAAAAAGCTCGAGAAACTCAGATTTCTTTGTTATATACCAGCTCTCAATTTGCCAGTGCTATTGCTACATGTGCTGAGGATAAACATGTACTTCTCGACGAAGTGAAAGGACTTTTGCCCGAAACTATCCTGGAATATTGTGAAGGGATGCTAAATAGACCGAGGGAAGAGCTAGAAGAAATATTCAAAGTGTTTATCAGCTGTGGAATGATCACCTTGAAAATAGAACAGGAAAAAAAGAGAAAGTTCTTTACATTAGAGAATGCTAAAAAAATTAGAGATTTTTGTTATTTTGTACAGCAAACCCAAAGAAAAAAAATTAAGAAAATTCTAAACACTAATTTTCGTAATAAGGAGTTAAGGATTATAGGTAGTATGATTCGCTATGTGGAAATCTTAGAAAAGTCATTGGATAAGCAGGTTGATTTAAAGGTTTCCGAGTTGGCTGCTAAGTTAGAAAAGAAAGTGGGGCAAAAATTTGATCGTGTAGCTTTGTCTGCTGCTAAGTCCTTAGGTTTAGTAAAAATCGAAGGGGAACGAGAAAACATTACTGTAAGTTTTGTTCCCAAAGATTTAAGTCACACAATTACTCATGTTGCTGTTTACCATAGGATTCTTAAGTTAGAAGGCGAACTGGAGAAGGAGTCTAAATAGCTTTTAATCTTCTGGTAGGATCGCTTCAATTGAGTCCAATAAGTCTTCACCAAGAAAAGGTTTATGTAAAATTTTGTCAGCGTGAAAAATCTTCTTTGCCTTTTTGTCATCTATATGGTCATAACAACCGGTGATGAGTATATAGGGTAAGTCAGGTTTGATATTTTTTATTTTTTGCAAAAGCTCGAACCCATCAAGTTTAGGTATGCGTAAATCAGAAACAACTAAATCTATCGAATTTTCGCAAAATGCTCGATAAGCTGAGTCGCCTGCACTTGCTGTAACTATGTCTAGGTCTAGTTCTTCTAAAGTTGAGGTTAGATACTCTAAGATTTCATCATCGTCTTCAACTGCCAAAACTTTGAGACGTTTTTTTACCGGATTTTGTAGTGAGGGACGGCTTACTCTTATTTGTCCATCTTGAACGCTTGGAACGAAAACTGAAAATGTTGAGCCTTTATCATGGTTGTTGCATACCTCAATTCTTCCGTGGTGAAGTTGAGCAAATTGACTGACAATGAACAAACCAAGTCCTACCCCTAAGGCCTTAGCATCTTCTCCTTGTTCAAATTTTTTGAACAGAATCTCATGCTTTTCCTTTGGAATTCCTGGGCCTTCGTCGCGGACTGAAAACTTAGTTTCCCATTTACCTGAGTTTTTTTCAGTATTACACGAGAGGAATATTTTCTTGCCTCGGGGAGAGAATTTAATGGCGTTAGCTAAAAGGTTTTCTATAATTTGACCAAATTTCTGCGGGTCTATATTCACTTCGATAGATTTATTAACTTCTAAGAGGATCTTTATCTCTTTCCCTTCAGCTAAATATTTAAAATCATTAACAATATTATTTAGATATTCAGCAGCATTCATTTTTCTGAAATTTAAGCTTAAGCCAGATTTTGATTTTGCAATGTCCAGAAGACCTTGTACCAGAGATAATGCTCTCTTAGAATTGCTAAGAATCCGCTCGATAAACTCTTGCTGAAGTTGTGATAAGCTTTCTCCTTCTTCTCCTTTGAAGCTCAATAGGTAGTCGCAGCAGATAGAAATTACCCCCAATGGATTTCTAAGATCATGGCTGACAATATTGGTAAAATCATCTTTATGTTTGAATTGGTTTTTAAAGTGCTGAAGTTCGCTATTGGTGCAAATAATTGTATTGATTAAATTTTCTTTAACTTTGTCTATCTTACAGTAAGCTACCAGTTTCTGTTGATCAAACACAGGGAAGAGGGTGCTTCCTGATTGTCGCCAAACCTTGAGAGCTGTCATTAGAGTGCTGTCCAGTGTAAGCAAGAAGGGGCAGCTTTGGATTTGAGAATCTAGGGGTGCCTCTAATTCTAGCTGCGGACTCCTCCAAGCCGCTTGCCATATACTCCTCTGCGGTATATAGCCTATGATGCGGTTTTGTAAATCTGTAAAAAAACAGAAGGCAAAATCGCTGGATTCCGCCTTTTTAACTAGGTCTGCTAGGCTGGTACCTACTGGAACGACTATAAAATCGTATTCTACAAGGTGCTTGATAGCGTTAATATTGGATAAATTATGTTCCATGTGATGGATCTTAAAATAGGGTTCTGGGACTAAGTAGGCGCATTAATTTATTCTTATAAATGAATTCCCTACCATATATTATAGCATCATGGCTTTGGTATTTATGGCTAGAGGGCGCATGCTCGGCTGTGCTAGCCTATATATAACAATGGTGTTGGGGTTTGTACCACCTACATTACTATGTTGGCCTTTTATAATAGAAATTTTGTGAGAGTTTCAGGAGTCTCCATGAGTTTGGAAAACAATCCTCTGTTAGGCAATTTTGGCTTACCCGCTTTCGATAAAATTAAGCCGGAGCACGTAGTGCCAGGTATTCGTCATGTTCTCGCTGAGAGCGAAAAACAGTTTGAGGCTCAAGAGAAAAATGGCCCTTGTACCTGGCCCCAACTGTTTGAACCCTTAGCGAAAATTAGCTTAATGATTCACCACTCTTGGTCGCCAGTAAGCCATTTAAATGGTGTGATGAACTCAGAAGAGTTGCGAAAAGCATATGAAGAAGTGCAAAGTGAAATTGTGGCGCTTGGACTAAAAATGAACCAAAGCCAAGCCATATATAGAGCTATGAAGACGCTTCAGCAAGGAGATGAGGCGAAAAATCTGAGTGAAGGCCAGTCTCGAATTTTAGATTCGAGGATTCAAGATGCAGAGTTGTCTGGAATTGGACTCGAAGGTAAATTGCGAAACGAGTTCAATGACCTTAGCCAAGAGCTAACTCAGCTTTCTACCAGTTTTGCTAACAATGTATTGGATGCTACTAAAGACTTCAGCCTAGTTCTCAATGCGCCCAAAGATGTGACAGGTCTGCCTGCTTCATATTTAAGCATGGCATCACAATCATACAATAAAAAGTTTCCTGAAGCAGATAATCCGTCTAGTCCTGAAAATGGCCCTTGGTTGGTAACTTTGGATTACCCTAGTTTTGTGCCTTTCATGGAAAACAGCAAGCGTCGAGATTTAAGAGAAAAGATATACCGATCTTTTATCATGCGGGCCGCAGATAAGCCTTTTGACAATAGAGCGACCATTAACCGCATCCTCGAAATCAGACAGCGTCAGGCTAGTTTGCTGGGTTTCGATTCCTACGCCCAGTTGAGTTTGAGTAGAAAAATGGCTGAATCTGTTGAGTCCATCTTTGAACTTGAAGAAGAATTGAGAAGTGCGGCATGGCAGCCAGCTCAACGGGAGCTTCAGGACTTGAAAGACCTTGCGAGTGAGCAGGGAGAAGAAGAAGTCTTGAATTGGGACGTTGCTTACTGGGCTAAACGCTTACAAGAGAAACGTTTTCAATTCACGGATGAGGAGCTTAGACCATATTTTGCCCTACCTCGAGTGCTTGACGGTCTTTTTGCTCTGGTTAAAAAGATCTTTAGTATCAACGTCAAAAAAGCGGATAGTCAAGTTCCCCAGTGGCATCAAGATGTCATGTTTTTTAAGATTTTTGACGAGGGTGACAAGCATATTGCGTCATTCTATCTTGATCCATATTCTCGCCCCGAAAATAAAAGAGGGGGAGCTTGGATGGATGAATGTATACCAAGGCATAAGGATGAGTTTGGTAAAATTATACTTCCAGTGGCATACCTGGTTTGTAATTCGACACCTCCGATCAACAACGAACCATCATTGATGACTTTTCGTGAGGTAGAAACCTTATTTCACGAGTTTGGCCATGGTCTGCAGCATATGCTTACTAAAGTAGATCTGCTGGAAGTATCTGGGATCAATGGAATTGAATGGGATGCTGTAGAGCTACCTAGCCAGTTCATGGAAAATTGGTGCTATCACAAACCAACTTTGATGGGAATTGCTAAGCATTATAAAACGGATGAGCAAATGCCTGATGAGCTATTTCAGAAGCTTGTCTCGGCAAAAACTTTTAGATCTGGTCAATTGATGTTGAGGCAGATTCAATTCGGTCTAATAGATTTAGTTTTGCATCATTCATATGATCCAAGTAGCGCGAAAACTCCATTCGATGTTCAAAAAGAAGTGGCTAGCAAAACATCGGTATTACCACCCCTGGCTGAAGATTACTTCCTTTGTTCTTTCGGACATATATTTAGTGGGGGTTATGCAGCTGGATATTATAGTTATAAGTGGGCTGAAGTCTTGAGTGCCGATGCTTTTTCGGCTTTTGAAGATGTAGGCCTAGACAGCGAGAAGGAAATCGCAAAAGTAGGGCGTCTTTTTAGGGATACAGTCCTTGCTGAAGGTGGTTCAAAACATCCTTTAGAGGTGTTTAAGAGTTTTCGTAAAAGAGGCCCGTCTACACAAGCTTTATTAAAGCATAGTGGGCTCATAAAGTAGAGGGAGTTCGAGTGTTTGTTGGGCGTGTAAAAAAACTACAATCGGAACATAGCTCCGAAGGCAGTGTTCAATATAAATTGCCGATTGGGAATGAATGCCTTTCCTTGAACAGGCTTTTGGGAAAAAAAATAACCTTAAAAGCAACTGGAAATATTTCTTGTATTGAATGTGGTCGTAAGATCAAAAAAACCTACAACCAGGGTTTATGTTTTCCCTGCTGTCAGGTTCTGCCTCAGGCTGATTTATGTCAGGTAAAGCCAGAGATTTGTCACTTTAATAAGGGAACTTGTCGAGACCCTCATTGGGCAGAAAAATTTTGCTTTATAGATCATACTGTTTATTTAGCAATTTCTTCTGACCTCAAGGTAGGAATTACTCGTAGTTTTAATCAAACAAACAGATGGATCGATCAGGGTGCTGTACAAGCTTTGCCTATAGCTCGGGTTGCAACACGTTTTGACTCTGGCTTGGTGGAAGTCGCTTTAAAAGAGGAAGTAAACGACAAAACTAATTGGCGAGCTATGCTTAAAGGTGAGCATAAAGAAATAGATTTATATGCAAAAAGATCTGAGCTATTTGGGTTGTTTCCTTCTGATGTAAATGCACAAAAACTAGAAAATGAGACCATTCGAAGTTTTATCTATCCAGTTATAGAGTACCCCAAAAAAGTGATAAGTTTAAATTTCACAAAAGATCCTTTGGTGACCGGGATTCTTATGGGCATTAAGGGGCAATACCTAATTTTTGATACTGGGGTTCTCAATATTCGTAAATTTTCTGGGTATGAGATTGACGCTAATTTTAGCGAATAACCTAAAGATCACTAGTAACGATTTTTCATTTTATTACATAAACCTACTACTCCTGATATTTCCTAGCTAACAGATAGGAAATGCTTTCTGTTCTAAATCAATTTGTAACTTTGTACCATCCATTAAGGCAATTAATATTTGTTATGAATTGGCAGACTATGTCTGCTAATAGAAGGGGGATTAGGTATGAAGGCACTACGAATTGTGTTTTTATTGATGTCAATTTCTTTCGCTTATGAAGGGGCGTTGTCAAGGGAATATAACCTTAACTATCCTCATATGAATGGGCAACTTATTGTAAAATTTAAGCCGAAAATTGTACGAAATATGATGAATGTTCTAGATGCGATCGATGCAAAAGTAGAACATCAATTTGCTAGTCAAGCAGTTCTTTTGAAATTTCCTAACAACTTTACGGAAGTTGACTTATTAGAAAAAGCTAAACTTTTAGCTGATTCTGGGAATGTAGAATATGTTGAAGCAAATACCATAGTTCGTGCCATCGAAACTCCAAATGATTCTAGTTATAGTGAACTTTGGGGTTTGGAAAAAATTGAAGCTGAAAAAGCCTGGGAAGTTGGAAAAGGTTCCGATTCCGTTTTAGTTGGAGTTATCGATACTGGCTTGGATTATAGGCATCCAGATATTAGGGGAAATGCTTGGACCAATCCAGGAGAATCAGGAATTGATAAAAATGGTGTTGATAAATCGAGAAATGGAATTGATGATGATAACAATGGTTTCGTGGACGATTTTAGAGGCTGGGATTTTGTAAACAATGACAATGATCCCATGGATGACAATCGGCATGGAACCCACTGCGCTGGTACTATCGGTGCAATTGGCAATAACGAAAAGGGTGTTGTGGGAGTCAATTGGAATGTGTCTCTTGTTGGAATAAAATTCTTAAGTGGCTCGGGGTCAGGAAGCCTATCTGATGCTGTCAAAGCCATAGATTACGCCACTGAGCTGGGAGTTTTTTTGACGAACAATAGCTGGGGAGGAAGAGGTTATTCTCAAGCCTTGTACGATGCAATTGAGAGAGCGCAAAAAGCAGATATATTATTTGTTGCTGCAGCAGGAAATAGCGGGACAAATAATGATGAACAACCGCATTATCCTTCAAATTATGATCTTCCTAATGTGATTGCTGTTGCTGCATCAACAATTGAAGACAAACTAGCAAGTTTCTCTCAATATGGATTTAAATCTGTTCATTTAGCAGCACCGGGAAAGGATATTTTATCAACTATTCCAGGAGGCCAATATGCTTCTTTCAGTGGCACTTCGATGGCCTCACCTCATGTAGCTGGTGCTGCTGCTCTTATCAAATCTATTTATCCTCAGCTAATTGGAGAGCAAATTAAGGATAAAGTTTTAAATACGACTGATCCAATCCAAGGTTTTGCGGCGAAAATAAGTACAGGGGGCAGACTAAATCTCTATAACGCTGTCGAAAAAGATACTATTCCTCCAGCGAAGGTTGAGCAGATAGCTGTCTCCGAAGTTTCATTGACCAGTTTTTCTATCAACTTTCAAGGTAGTGGAGACGACGGAATCTCTGGAGAGGCAAGTACCTATGAGGTTCGCATAGCTACCAGTGCAATTACAAATGAGATTGCTTGGGAAAGTGCAAAAAAGGTAGCACTTATCCCCCTTATTACTCACCAAACCTATAAAATTATAGGTCTACCGCTGAAATCTGCTGGCTTTTTTGTAGTTAGAGCAAGGGATAATGCAGGGAATTTAAGTGCCCTTTCAGAAAGCGTTCCCTTCCAGCTGGTGGATGCTACTGTTTATGCGAAATACAATGCTGATTCGATGGATGAAGTGGATTATGATAAACCTTGGGGTTTAGAGATAGTTCAGGTAAACGGTAAAGATGAATCGGTATTTTCCGATAGTCCTGATGGAAAGTATGTTAAAGACACGGATATTTCCCTAACCCTCAAGAGTATTACAAGTTCGAGTGATGCTTTGATGTTAAAGTTTAATACCAATTATGATTTGGAGTACCGGTTTGATTTCCTTAAAATTGAAGTCTCAGTAAATGAGGCTGGTTGGCAAGCTGTCGAAGACATTACGGGTAACTCCGAAGGTTGGGTAGAGAAAATTGTGACTTTGAGAGATAAGATTCAATTTCAAACGGGAGACTCTATTCGCATTAGGTTTAGGGTCTTAACAGATTATTCCATTTCTAAACAAGGGGTCCTCCTTGATAATATCAGAGTTCTGGGTAGTTCATGAGCCTCTATTTTGAATTTATGAATCAAGCGTTCAAGGCCTCCTGCTTAGCGGGAGGCAGACATTCCAGGTCTAATTTCAAGCTTGTGAATCTCTCTAATAATTAACTATTTTTCTTGATATCACTTTTTCCAAGTATTCAAAAATAGCTAAAGTTCTATTTGTTTTTTTTTCATATTGAACAGATTGCATTTAGAACAGGTTTCATCTAAAATTCCACTTTGCTTCAGACTTACTTTGAAGCACGAGATGGAAAGGCTTGAGAGGGTAAAGGAATTGAATGATCTATTTTCACTGACTATAAACCTGCTGCTATTTTGTATTTCCATATGTTTCGTACTTTTTTCAGAAGCAAGTGGATACTCAGCGGAATCATCTTCTCAAGACTATGGGAATGGCTCCATAAGGGTTTTAAGAAAGTCAAAGAGTGATGGGGGTTTAACTGGCCGGGGTGAACTATTGTCAAAAGACATGGAACTAGAAACACCTAGAACCGCTATGCTTAATGTTATACCTTCAGAAAGCCTTACGGATCAGGGCTGATTCAAATAAGATTTTTTCCAATTTTTCATTAAATAGGTCAGAAAAATTCTAAGCCGCAGTACCAAAAGTGACTAGATAAAAAAAATATAGGAAGAAAAAACTTAAAAAAAATGGCTCACTTTTATTAAAA
>JBGCDR010000357.1:0-14145 GCA_045105515.1 Oligoflexales bacterium | reverse complement strand
TTGATATTTTTTAGTTTCATGCCCACAGATTTCCTGAATTCATATGTAAATTCAGCATAATACCTAATCTGTGCGAAAATTGATTTTTAATATGTCTTCGGCTTGTATGACGAGTTTTTAGAGTTCAGTCAGTGCTCATCTCTGGTGTGTGTTTGCCTGTATACCTTTGGATGTAGGACGAATAGTAGTTATTTTTTTTACTTAATACATCTTTTTCTCTGATTGTTAAATCTTTTAATCTATTGCTAACTAAGAGTTCTTTTGTTTCATAATCAGTATATGCTTTTTTGAGCAATTGGTTCTTCTCGTTTACACTGATATCTTCGCGGTCACTAATTACTTCCTGCTGCTTGACATAATCTTTTCTAAGATTGCCGAATTGCTCTCTTATACTCAATTTAGTCTTAGTTAACTCATTTAATTGGCCGTTTATCTTTGTGAAATCCGGCTTATTTTCAAAGAACGTTTTTGGATCATGAGCATACTCTCCGGGAGAAACATTCATTAACTTTTCTGGATCTCCAAAAGTACCCATTCTTAATTCTTTTAACTCGACTTGTCTTTTACTAAGTTCGGTTAAAAAGTTAAAATTAGACTCGGGTGGAACTTTATAATGTCCAGTTGAGTTGTTAAATCGAATCAACTTTCCCGTTTCATCGACTTGGAGACTACCACCAGCTGATATGTTCTTTCCTCCAAAAAAGGAAGAATGATGAACCTTTCCTCTGATATCTTCATCAATATAAATATTCCCAGTTTCATCCATCACAAAGATCCAGTCTCCAGGCCTTAAAGGGGCACCATTATAGTCGATTACAGTTCCATCAGGAAGAATAGCAACTCTACGAGTTTCTAACTCTTCTGGGGTATAATATCGTAACCCCATAGCCTTATCCATGGCTAAGGCATCTGGAACTATAGGGTACTGGGGATAGATTGCACTCTCTACGTCTGTTAAGCCTAACCCTCCTGCCAAACCAAATGATTCCTCAGTTTCTGCCACAACTTTTTGATCTACGGAGCTTTCTTTGATTGGTGATAAAGACACGGTGATGTATTGAATATCTGTCCTTGTCACTGAATCTAGATACAGATCTATGGTCTTAGGGTTTAGTCTATTGTTGGTTGCCTTCTTATTTTCAACAGCTTGGATAGGCTCACTTGCCTTTTGTCGACAGGCAAGGATCGAAGTTACAGCAACTAAAATACTAAGATACTTGCCAATTTTCATAGTCATGGTATGTTTCCTAGTGTTGGGTCAATTGACAGGTACTATCGGCTTATTCTAAGATTCCACTTAGATAAAATGAGAGGATATCTTTAAAATTAGATATTTATAGAATTATAACTTCCGTAACGCTTCTGCTATAGCCTGATATTATGCCATTAATTCTGCCTTCCAACTAACTTTTAAGATGTATTTTTCGCATCAATTTTATCATTTATCTTAATTTTAGTTGACGTTTTCTGGTTTTTTAGCTAAACTCCCGCACAAACAAATCAATATTTTTTGGACCGAAAAAATCCTAGCTTTCGGATCAGAGATCAAATGACATTATGTGATTTTGAAAAAAGGTGGGAAAAAAATGAGTCCTCTTAATAAATTTAGTGATTATGTGCGACCAATAACTAATTTTGTGAATTATTCCAAATCATTGTTCTTATTTCTGATTATACTTAGCACGAGTGCCTTGGCAAAAAACCCGAATACTCCTAAATTAAAGGTTTTAGCATTTGGTGATTTTGGTGAAGTCACTAGAGAAAATCAGATGATCGTAAAAAAACTAATAGCTAAAGATCATCTAAATTATGCCTATAATTTGGGGATTGTCTTAGGGGATAACTTCTATCCATACGGTGTTGATAGTGTAGATGACCCACAGTTTATTGAAAAGTTTGTTGATATATACCAAGACCTCAACTTTCCATTTTTTCCAGTTTTAGGAAATCATGATTACGGGTGTCATGGGGTGGATGAATTTGGCGACTGGAAAGCGCAGATAAATTTTTCAAATCATGTCGATAACCCTAGAGTTGGGGATTTACGCTTGTGGAACATGCCCTCCCGTTTTTATAATTTTAATGCAGGAAAAGATGTAGAATTTTTTGCAATTGATACCGACCCCGCTTTAAATTCGAGATTTAATAAATTTGAAGATTCTGGGCTAGAATCGAAGTCTTACTGGGATCAGCAAATGGATTGGCTAAGCGATAAGCTTAAAAATTCTAAATCTATTTGGAAGGTAGTGTATGGACACCATCCTCTTATCAGTGACGGAAAAAACAACGACACGCAAGAACTTCTAGGAGTTGGCAAGACAGATAGCGCAAATTTATTCAAGATCCTATGTGAGTCAGCAGATATGTATATTGCTGGGCACGAACATAGTTTACAGGTTTTTAATCTTGATTGCGGACATATTCATAAGGACCCTTTACCACAAATTGTATCTGGAGCAGCCGGAAATCATTCAATGGCTAGACAATTCTATGAGAAAAGAAGCGATTTTCAAAGCAACGCACTCGGCTTTATTAGCTTGATATTTTCTGAAAAGACAATTAGCGCAGAGGTCAATGAAGCGATTAATACCGGTGCGGGACCCGAACTCAAAAAAACTCAATTTGATTTTAAAAATAGAACTAAATCAAATAAAAATCCCTTTAGAAAATTCAACGAGATGTTGATGCCTTATTTTTACAATTAATCTTAATATTTAACTTTATTCCATTCAGGAGATACCAGTGAGGATTTTATATATATTTGCTTTTTTTATAGGGATGTGTAGCAATTCTATTTTTGCTTCTGAACCTAATGAAATGGTTCTCATGCAGATGCAAGATGAAATGAAGACTTTTATTTTCAGCTTCTTAAATTATGCTGATGCAGCGAAAGTTAGCCAAATATCGCATGAATTATACGGCCATGCTTCTGTTCGAAAAATGGAAATAAGGGCAGAATGTCTGCAAAGAGGTTCTAATTTTTGGTTTTGGGACTCAGAAACTAAAACCTGTCAGAGTACATTCTTATTTAAATGCAAAAATCTATCCCAATTGTCTTCTCAGGAAGGGGATGCCGTCCTTAGAGTGTTTAACAAGCTGATCAATATCAATAATATGCCACATGAAAGCAGCTGCGATGATGTTTTTCATGTTCTATCCCAAGCTGCAGAGCTAGATTTTGCATATAGTAAAATTAAGGATTTAAGACCTTTAAATGGGCTTAAAAATCTTAATCGTTTGGTATTAAGTGGTAACCTGATCAGCGAATACAATCTACTTGGTGTGGATAGTTTACAAAGCTTAAATTTGGAAGACAATCTAATCGGCACCCTCGAGATTAGTTCTCTTCCTAGGTTACAGTATTTATATCTTTCGGGTAATCCACTAGATTCCTTATCTATTAAAAATACTGATCTTTACCATATTATGGCGCATGATACAGGTCTTAAAAAGTTTAAGTTTGAAAATTTGGGTCCAAATTTTGAATTCCTTGGAATAACCAGGGAAAATATGAATGAGTCATCAACACGGAAGTTATTAGAAGATTACCCTTATTTAACTATTCAAAATTGAGGTAGTGTCAGGCTTAAGTTATTCATTTCTTATTTTAAGGGGTTCTAAATACAGTTGCGCGGGGGTTATAAATTCCGTATCGATGGGGTCAATTTTTGTCGTTTCGGGAACCCAACCTAGACCGCTCTTAGAAATATCTTATAAAGCCGTAAGGTCACTGTAGTTTGCAGATTATCTGTTCAGCTTCTCCGCATTGGTCTATCCGTTTCCCATAATCAGTGTTAAATTAGGGCAGTCGGAATTGAATATTTTATTGATGTCCGATTCAGATAACGGTATGTCGTAATATAAATTTCTTTGGTTACACTCGGCTTTCTTTTTATAATGCACTTTGGCCCTGGTATCTAAATTTTATCTCGCTTGTAATCCCTCTAGGTCAATTGTCATTAGCCTTATTGTAGTTCCTGAATTCAATTCCACAGCAATAGAACTTAAAGTATCCTGATTAAAACTTAGTCCGCACTGACTTATTTGGTATCCTTCATAAATTCGTTCATCGAAGATTGTAAGCGGATCATTGCTGCCAACTCGTTCAGGTGAGAAACCATTTTCATTTATCATTGCCTTGTCTCACTTTTCAAGTAAAAGCATATCAGAGCATTTTTCATCGAAGCTATCATAGTATTTTGCTTGTTTGCTTGCTTGTTGGAGGCGAGTTCATAATTAATTGATACAGAGGCCTCTTTACTTTTTATCTTTACGATTAGAGTCAGAAGCATAAAAACAAGCACTAGTAAAAAAAATATTAGGTAAAGACAAAAGCGAAAATTCATCCAAACCTCCTAAGATTCTGAATATTTTCATGCAAATAGAGGGTCGTTACTTTACTGAGACAATTTTAATGAGTGAAGTAAAATGCTTAAATTGACAAAAAATAGCTCCTTTTAATATGAACAAAATCCTTTAAAGCATTTTATTCATTTAAATATTCTATTAAATTTGAGATAGCTGAAGGACTATAATATTTAGCAAAAGTTAGGTTAAAATAGTATCCCCATATTAATTTACTGTATTTTAGGAACAAGCATATTGTGATACTTATTTGACAGAATTTTATGGAAGTAAATGCTTTTTTAAGAAAGGGAAAATGATGAAGAATCTTTTGATGTGTATTTCGTTGATTTTTAGTATTTTCGTTCCCCAGTCCTATGGATCTAATCTACATGATCAAACTTTAAAAATTCAAGATCCATGTCGTATTGGCATAGAGGCAGTCAAAGTAAGTCCTGATAGCAGTTATTTGGCAGTGGTGTGCTATGATGATTATCGTAGTCTTCATACGGCAGCGTATACTTTAGTTGTTTATGATCTAAAAGGTCTCAAGGAATTATCTCGAACCGAGTTTCACGAAGAAAGTGTCTTTGTAGCTCCAAATTTTTATCCAGAGTTCACTCCAGATAGTAGTGAACTTATCGTTTTTACCGATAATCAACGCGAAATTCGCCTTAATAAAATCTCTATGTTCCCTCCCTATGATCTAGAGCGCAATAATCTAAAGTTCGAAGGTGTGGCATTGAAAGGTGTCGTAACCTCCAACCATATTGCGGAAAATGGTACGATTTATTTTGGCTTAGGGCGCTATGGTGAAGGCCCTAGTCTGTACAGTGTTAATCCCTTAGATTTTTCTATTGAGAAGATTTTTGCAGATAAACCCAGTTCGGCTAGAGGTGAGGATGTTAAGGCCATCTCCAGCACCGATGATCTAGTCGTTTCTCTTTCACAGGATAATTATCTTAGAATATATGAAAGGCAGCAACCAAATTATGGGCAAAAGGTTTTATTGTCTTCAAAAAGCTCTCCTTATGATGTCGGGAATAAAGCTGGCCTGGTATACGTTGGTGCCGGGCAAAATCTCAGTGAACATGATATTTTAAATGGTAAGGAATTATCATCATCTAGCTATGCATCCAGTGGCCCTAGTAAGCTTCTTCCAAGGCCAAATGCAAATCTTTTTCTAGTATTAGGAAAAAATTCAACAATCCAAATAAGGTCTTTGAACACCAAATCTCTCTTACTTGATACAGCTAACCTTGCCGAATATTCAGGATTATATTTGCCATATGTCCCGGTTATGGATCTTGCTGAAAATGGTAGAGTACTAGCAGTAAAATTTAAAGATAGTTTGCTTGTTAGCTATTTAAACTAGAACTATTATTAGTTTCTGGGCCCGAGAATATACACTACACTTAAACCTCCCTTTGTCATATTCTAAGTCATCCCGAAGGAGCGAAACGATTGGAGGGATCTCTAGCGAATTATTCTCAAAGAGATTCCCCATTCGGAATCTCCGTCGAAAAGGCTACAATCTCGATTTTTAAAAGTCATATGGCACTAATAATAAATGAATAAAGGTGCTAAATATATCGAATGTTCGGTATAATAAGGTTCGTGAACACTGTCTATATCAAACCAAGTAAACTTAATCTTGAATGCAGAATACAACTATCTACCAAGTGCCTAAAAGGGAGTGTTGGAAAAGTTCTATCAAGGAATTTAGGGGAAGTGCTATTTTCCGTGATAAAATTCTAGATATACTATCTGTATAGCGAGCAATCAAAATGACATTTAAGATAAAGTTCATTGCTTTTACATTTTATTTTTATAGTGCAGTTGCGTTTGCAAGTGGCAAAAGAATATTATTGGATTACATAAAGGCATTTGAGAAAGAAACCAAGGTATTAGGGTCTTCTTTAATTTCAGACAAGGGAGAATATAAGCTCTATAATATTTCATTTAATTCTCTAAAATGGATGGACGGCACAGAGCTTAATAAACCTATTTGGCATCACAATATATTAATTATTATTCCTAAGAAAGTTGATTCCGATACATGCTTCTATAGAATTTCGAATGGGAAGCGTAATGAAAAAGTTCCACAAAATATTCATCCAGTTGTTGAGCATGTTAGTCTAAAAAACAATGCCATTGGGATCGAAATTCGAAATGTTCCTAATCAACCAATCAAGTTTAAAGATTCTAAACAGCCATTGAAAGAAGACGCTATCATAGCGTATGGATGGGATAAATACCTGAAAAGTAGAGATATGAAGTACATCCCTCGGCTGCCCATGCTTAAGGCTGCATATCTGGGATTTAGAGTGGCTAAAAATTTTCTTAAAGAGAAAAATATAGTAATCAATGATTATGTTGCCTATGGAGAATCTAAAAGGGGATGGGTAGTTTGGCTGCTGCCTGTAGTAGACACCGCAGTCAAGGCAATTATACCAGCAGTTATTGATGTGCTGAATGTACAAAAATCTATGAAGCACCATCTCAAAATTTACGGTAATTGGTCTCCAGTGCTTAAAGATTATGAGAAATTTAATATACCAAAAAGAATGTTTGGAAAGGAGTTTGCGAGCCTGATGGAGCTAATTGATCCTTATAAATATCGTCGGCAACTTAAGGTTCCAAAGTTCATCATAAATTCGGGAAATGATCAGTTTTTTTTACCTGATAGTAGTCAGTTTTACTTTAAGGATCTTATTGGTGAAAATCGGATAATGTTTCTCCCTAATGCCGGGCATCAATTTAAATTTAGCCAAATTCAGCTTAATAGTCTGGCTACTTATTTCTCACTTATTGATGATAGCAAAGCCATTCCAGAAATATCTTGGGAAAAAGTAGGTGAAACGATAAATATTTGGTCCAATACTGATATTAGCGAGCTTCGAGTGTGGCAAGCTGCTAATGCCAAAGCGAGAGATTTTCGTCATTGGGATGAGAATAGTCCTCAGTATAAAGAAACTAAGATAAGCACCCGAGCGAACAAGAAAAAATATGAGATCAAGCTCTATAGGCAGAAAGATCAAATGCATACATCCACCTTTATTGAGGCTCTCTTTTCACTACAGGAAGGAAATATTTCTTTTACGACTGAGGCCTTTGTAAACTAATCCATGTCATTTATCATCGAAAAGACTAATAACTAATTCAATGAAAGCCCGTACTTTCCGCGATATATTCTTACTTGGAGGGTATAAAATATGGATATTCTCTGTCTTTGATTTCCAGGACGGAATCAATTTAATAAGTTCTTTCCTCTCTAAGTGTTCCTTGCAAAAATAGTCTGGAAGTGCCGAAATACCTTCGTGGTTTAAGGTCATATTTAACAGCATAGGGATGCTATCAGAAACCATCAAAGGCCTAATATGGAGGCTTTGGTCAAAGAAAATTTGTTCCATTTTCCTGAAGGAAAGAAATTTGTGATTTAGGAGATCATTGGTAGATGATATTGATCCATACTTCTCTATATATATTGGAGAACAGACAATGACAAAATTAACACTTAAAATCTTTTTTTGTATAAGGCTAGAATCCTTTAATTTCCCTGCTCTAAAAGCGATATCTATATTCTCTTTGGTTAAATCTAAAAAGTCGTTGGTTATAAATGTCTGGAATTGAACCAAAGGGTATTTGGCATTGAAGATAGAGATGGCTTGGGCAACTAAAGTTTGTCCAATATCTTGAGATGCTGTAATCCGAATAACGCCAGACATTTCTTCTTGTTTGCTGCTAACTTTTGCTAGCTCACTGTTTAGAGCTTCTAACAATGGAGAAATACTGTGAAAGAACTCTTTTCCATTATCCGTGAGTGAGGTTTTACGTGTTGTTCGTCTGATCAGCTCGACTTCGAGTTCGGCTTCAAGTTTAGTAATGGCTCTACTAACTCTAGATTTAGGTTGGTTTAAGATCTTCGCAGCTTTTGTGAAACTACCTAATTCCGCAACCTTTATGAATATTTTTAGTAGATTATAGTCCATATATATTGTTGCCTTTTATGCAACAGTATATCTCAATCTTGTCCTCTATTGCAACAATCAATAATGTCCGACAATACATGTAGTAGTGGGAAGCAAGGGAAGACGTTGCTAGACTAGTTTTGAAAAAACACACCAAAGGAGCTTAGTATGGGAATGTTAGTCAATGGAGAGTGGGTAAAAGGTTCCATCGTAAAAAGTGATACCAAAGGAGCTTACGATAGGTTGCCAAGGACTTTTAGAGAATTTATTAGCCTAGATCATCCAGAGTATAAGCCAGAGTCTAATCGGTATCATCTTTACATCAGCTATGCTTGTCCTTGGGCAACTAGGACATTGATTTACCTAAAACTTAAAAATCTCCAGGAGCATATTTCTGTTAGTGCTGTGCATCCAGATATGCTTGATGAAGGATGGGTTTTTGATAATTCATATCCGGGAGCGACAGAAGATCATCTCTTTGGTTCAAAGTATCTCAGAGAAGTCTATCAGAAGGCTGATCCTACTATTACTACTAGTGTAACTGTTCCAGTGCTCTGGGATAAGAAAACCAGCACCATAGTCAATAATGAATCTGCTGAGATTATTCGCATGTTTAACACCAGCTTCAATAGCTTAACTGGAAATAATATCGATTTTTATCCAGAAGATAAAAGAGGCCAGATTGATGAGATGAATAATAAAATATATGGCACTGTAAATAATGGAGTCTATAAAACTGGCTTTGCTAAAACTCAGGAATCCTATGATGAAGCTATTAGTCTCTTATTCAATACGCTTGATGAACTGGATGAAATCTTGGGTGAAAAAAGATTCTTAACTGGTAATGAAATCACCGAAGCTGATTTAAGGTTGATTCCTACGTTGTTGAGATTCGATATTGTCTATGTGACCCATTTCAAATGCAACATAAGGCGAATCAAAGACTATAAAAATCTTAGTCGTTATACCAAAGAGTTATACGAAATCCCTGCAATTAAAGATGCAACTAATCTAGACCATATTAAGAGGCATTACTATTATAGCCACGAAACCATAAACCCTTATCGAATTATTCCAAAGGGGCCTCATGAAATATTTTAGAAGAGATATTATAAAAAATGGACTTCTAGGTGTGATAGGAGTTTTCCCTTTTGGAGGAAGAGCAATGGAATTAGTGAATAAAGAGCAGTTGAATAAGCAAGTAAAGTTTGCTTATGAAGTTAAGCAAAGGAATTGGGTGGGTGATGGTTTTTATGTTCATGGACTATTAAGACCATCGAAGGAATTAATCAATTATATAAGTCCATTTATCCTGATGGACTATGCTTCACCAAAAATGTTCTCTAAAACTGAAATGCAGAGAGGAGTTGGAGAACATCCCCATCGGGGGTTTGAAACAGTAACAGTAGCCTATCAAGGAGAGATAGAACATCTTGATTCTTCAGGTGGTGGCGGAGTCATAAAGGAGGGTGATGTTCAGTGGATGACGGCTGGTAAAGGGATAGTTCACCAAGAATATCATTCAAAAAAGTTCTCAAAAGAGGGAGGTCTTCTTGAGATGGTTCAGCTATGGGTTAACCTCCCCAAGAAATATAAGATGACTGAACCCAAGTATCAAGAAATCAAGAACCTAAATATTCCAAATATCAAGATAGGTGATAAAGCAGCATTACGTATCATTTCAGGTGAGTTTGCTGGGAGTAATGGACCTGCTTCTACTTTTACTCCGATCAATATGTTCGATATTCGTGGTCAAGTAAAAGAAAATATTTCCTTACCTATAAAAGAGGGTACTAATACGATCCTCTTGATCATGAAGGGTAATATTGAAATAGAAGGTAATAGCTTCTCAGAGCAGAATGTACTAATTTTTGAACGCGAAGGAAGAGAGCTTAATTTTACTATTTCTGAAGACTTTAAGGGTTTGCTTCTTAATGGAGAACCTATTGATGAACCGGTGGTAGCACATGGGCCTTTTGTGATGAATACCGAGCAAGAAATCATTGAAGCGATTGATGACTATAGAAATGGGAAAATGGGAAAAATATAAACTAGGATATAGATATTGATTGTTCTCCAGCTGTTTATTATTGTACTGTCTTTGCTAGGGCAAAACCTATGGCACCCTCTTTCCAAATTTTTACCTCAACTCCATCGACCTGTTCCGTATGAATATCTTCAGATAGCTGAAAGCTATCTGGGACTTTAAATTGAAATAGTGTTAAATCAGCTGTATTATTTTCCGGTTGTAGTTTTAGCTGGGCAGCAATCTGACCTTGGATAGAGCAGTAACGTCCTCCTACTAGAGCATATTTTTCGCCTATTCTGCTACTCACTTTAATGGCAAAATCGAGGCGATTGAGAGATTTGCCAACCAAAGTATAGTCGTCATTTAAGATCTCTGAGGGTATCTGTTTGTTGTGGCTATAGCTCACTTCTTTTGCTATGCGTAATGCTAAAGGTTCTTGATTTATATTGAAGATAAAGGAGAACAACATTGAAGCAAATACAAATCCTAAGCCTCCAGACAAGGCCCACTGAATGCGCAATTTAAACCTAGAATTGCCAGTTTCTTGTAAATTTTGCAATTGGGACTCGCTTAGTTCCCCAGAATAATATTCTTTCAGAGCTTTATTAAGAGGCTGTTTCATTTTTTTTGCTCCATTTTTGTAGCTTTTTCTTTACTCTATGCAGTTTGGATAGCAAAGTTCCTTGGTTTACCCGTAATTGCTTAGCAACTTCTTTATATGTTTTACCCTCTACTTCTATTAAAAAAATCAGTTCGCGTTCTTCCGGAGTGATCTTCTCTAATAGTCCGGCAACTTCTATTTGATTTACCAACATGTTTTCAAGGTTTATGGAAGATTCCTCGGGGACCGATTCGACATATTCATTTTTAGACCCCTTACGAAGGGTATCAAAATAGTGATTGCGGATCACCATTCTAATATAAGCTTGACGTTTAAAAAGTAGTCTTCCCTCTACTTTTATGAGCGCATCATGTACTAGATCATAGGCATCATTGCTGTGGTTAGTTAATGCCAGCGCATACCTATAAAAACCGTTAAGTTCATCTCGGCTATACTTCATTAGCTGTTCCTAGCTTACCTAAATAACGTTCGCCCTTATCTTCAATAACTACAACTGTTTCTAAATTGCGGATATCAATATCTTCATATGAGTCCTTTTGCTTTTTCAAAAAACACCAATAGTCAAAAATCCCATGTGGAACCCTTGCCCGTGTCTGTGAGCGAAACTCTCCTTTATTGTAAAGAAGGTCAATCACTGCAAGTGGTACGAGTAAGGGGTCTTGATGAAAATCATAGGAGAGCTCAAGATAGGATATAAAGTTCTCGGATAAATCATTAATATTAATACTACGTATATTATTCTTAAGAAGAAAATCTCTTATAAAATATCTGAAATTATTATCATCACAGTGTATCTTAAGGCAATCAAAATCAGATGATAGAGATTCGAAGGCTCCGAAGAAGTAGTTTTTACGATATACTTGGATCCTATCATGAGAATGTTCATCAAGCATATCCAGTAAAGCTGGGTCGATTTCTTGATCAAAGCTTAGAATGGCTGTTGAAAGTAAATTAATAGCATCTTTATAGCTCATTTTAATGCCTTTTCAATAAACTGGCGTTCATTTTCTAGCACTTCAAAATCTGGTATATTTGCATCTCTTTCTAGTAAAATAGGCGCCTTTAGGCCTCTTTCAATCAGGGATTTTAGATAATCAATATCTTGCTTATTAACTGCTTGACTGTGGCTATCTATGATTAGCCCTCCGTCAGCTTCACCTCCAGCTAAATGAATCTGTTCGACAAATTCTAAGGGAAAACGCTCAAAATAAGCATTTGGATCAAGTCCGCGATTACTATGGTTGATCACAACATTTGTCACATCTAGTAGAATCCGACAGTTAGTTTCCTGAACAATATGATTTAGAAAATTGATTTCATCAAAGTCTTCATTTTTATAGTTTATATAAGAAGTTATATTCTCGATGCAAATTGACCTCGAAAAATAGTCTTGAAGATATTTTATGCGCTTACATATATGGCGCAAAGCATCTTTTGTTTTAGGAATTGGTAAAAGATCATGGTGATAATTACCATTGTGGGCTGACCAGCAAAGGTGGTCTGAAATCCATAGGGGATTAAAAGTATCGTATATTGAACGAAAATTCTCTAGAATGTTTTCATCAAATTCTTCAGTGCCCCCAATATTCAAGCCTACTGAATGCATGACAATGGGATGATTTTCGCTTAGCTTTTGAAGCTTTTCATGATGAGGCCCAGAGGATAGAAAATCATCAGCAATCACCTCAAACCATGGGGTCTGTGATGTGTTGCTGATGATTTCATCAAAATGTTGGAAACGTAGGCCTAAGCCTACGGAGTTTTCTACTAACATGCCTATGTCTAACCTTTTACAACTTTTTTCTTGCCGACGATTTTTCCAGGAGTGGCGTCACATACTTCTTTTCTTACATAGATCCACTCATTTTTATCAAAGTCCTTGATTTTAGGATCTTTTGCTGATTGTCCATTGCATGAGTGGCCATTTGCACCACAGTGATTTTTTCCTTTTTTAGCAATCCCGGCACACTTGACGATGATCTCACCTGGAGTCGGATTTTTTACCGTATCTGGAAATTTGCTAGCTTTCTTAGTTGCAATATCTTCAGCAAATGCTGCGCCGGACAAAGTTAGCGAGAAAGTCGAAACAATTAACGATTCTTTGAGGCCTTTTAATTTCTGATCCATGGTAAGTTCCTTAACATAAGTTAAAAGTTGAACACAATAAGAAGACCCCCCAAAGGAGCTCTTTATTGCGCGCTGAAAGAGAATTTGTTGATATTGTATCTCAATATTTATTATCTATCTATAAATATTGTGGTTTTAAATGTGGTTAGCAAATATGAGGCCAAGGTAGAAATAATTTAGTAAGTTTTTAAACGGTGAACTGATCTGTTTGATCTATTTAAAGTTTTCTAAATCATTGCAATCTAGATCGCAGCTCTTAATTGCGTCAAATTCATTGAGATCGAATTTTTCGATAACGAAATAGACTGTTTCTGTATATTCAAAAAGTGTAAAAATGGGATTCAAGATAGAAAGTATAAATTCTGGTTCCAAAGCTTGATTAAGCATTTCTTTGGCATAGGAATCTAAGTGATCTCGAAATTCTAATTGCGATAATGTTTGCTTACTATTTGATTTTAGAAAGTAGGGATCCTTAGTATCAAAAAAAATGATTTGTTCATCAATACTAAAAGATAATGCATGGGACTTACCAAAGCAAATAGATGTCATTAATAAAATTGCAAAAATAAGAAATAACCTTACCATATTGACCTCGAATGTCTTAGTACAATAAAACACCAAGCAAGTAATAGATCTTAGTTTTTTTGTCAAGAAAAGAAATGATGGATTTCTCAAACAGGGCTTGGGATACCAATAGAGTCGTATTTTTTTACGAAAAATATAATAAGAAAAAATTCATTTTTCTCGGTCAAGAATAGTAAACATCACTAAAAAATCATAGTTTGTATCGTTGGGACTTGAAATAATGACGTTAAAAGAATCTGAGTATTCAAAAAAAACCCTAATGAAATTTATGGCAAGTTCAGATTTTACCAATTTAGTGTAAAAGTATGATTGGTCATTCGGGTTATTAATAAGGCGGATTGCTAGATTAAGTGCAGAAGAAAAAATTCCATCGCTTCGGAAGGCGGATTTAGTTTAGTCTATGAGGCTAATCTGCTTGCAAGAAAGGGGTATTTATGTCTGCCAATCTCACTTATGAGCAAAGGTAT
>JBGCDR010000356.1:0-3549 GCA_045105515.1 Oligoflexales bacterium | reverse complement strand
TTGAACCATTTGAACCATTTGAACCATTTGAACCATTTGAACCATTTGAACCATTTGAACCATTTGAACCATTTGAACCATTTGAACCATTTGAACCATTTGAACCATTTGAACCATTTGAACCATTTGAACTATCTGAACCATTTGAACTAATCTGAATCATTTGAATCAGTTTGAATTTTTTTAGCTACAGTAGTAGAATCGGATTTCTTAGAATAACTGCTACGAGCTGTTCGACCGTTGTCTTTCTTATGAGAACAATTCACAAATAAAATCATAAAGATAGAGAACAATAGAGTTTTTTTAGAATTCATAATAATTCACCAATTAAAAGTAAACAAATCTTCTTTTCTATCGTGATTATAGGAGTATTTATTAATAAAAAAAAATGTATTCATCTAAAAATATAACAAAAACAATATTATTTTTGATTTCAATTTTCAATTGGAAAATCTTCAAAAAATATCTCAGGAAAAATAATCCATTCTTCACTCAGCTTTTAAAAGGAATAATTTAGATTTTTATAAAATATTTTGGAATGATATGGGGTAATTCTATGACAAATCGAAAAGACAAAAACTCACAATCTGATTTATCTTCTTCAAATAATTCTAAATGAATGTCACCACCTTCATTTCTAATAAATTCTCTAACTGCATCCATCCCTACTCCTCTTCCGGATAATTCTGTGATATCAGTAGAGGTTGAAACTCCTGATTGAAAGACCAACTCTGCTAGATCACTATTTGACTTGTTTTTTTCTGGGTTCTTAGATCGTAGCGCTTTCATATTTAAGCCTTTGCCATCATCCTTAAAATAAATGCTTGTACGATCTAAATGATAAACTGCCTCAAAACTAATTTCACCACTAGCTAATTTTCCATTTTTCTTCCTAATTTCGGGCTCCTCTATGCCATGTTCAATAGAGTTTCTTAGGATATGACCAAAAATATTTCTAAAGAAGGTAGATTTATCTTTTGGGATCCATACTTTTGTTACCCAAGTGATTATTGGCTCAGCCTTTTTAAGTTGTTTAGCATTCCTGTGCAAAGCTTCAAAGTCAATTTCTAAAATCTTCTCTAAACTGATAAAATCTACATTAAAAATTTCACATGCAATATCCTTGATAAATTGGGGTAAGTCACCAACATTTTCTTTACTCATTTCGACTTGAATAATTGACTTTATCGCAGCAAAGGATTCTTCGTACTTAAGATCATTTTTGGAATGTTTATACAGATCTTCAAAAATTTTCTTATAATCATCTACTTCTTTAACAATGGCTTCTACTCCAAGATTTAGTGGAGCAATATTTAGGCATAGTTTCCCTATATTATTTTTATAGTTGCTTATCAAGTCTTCAGTTTCATTCGCGTATTGAGCAATTGATTCTAAGCCAAGAGATTTAGAATTACCTTTTATAGTATGGAGATAATGAAAAATTCCATTAAGATCTAAGCCAAGATCTTCACTACTATCATCATGATTGCTACTTTCTAAAATTTTTAGAATTGCTGAAGTATGCTTTTTAAACTCCTGAAGAGCATTTGAAAATCTATCTTTACCGACATCTACAATTTTTAAAAGTCTTTTTTACTTCTGTTCTTTTTTAGAAGCTTCTTTCTCAATGGATACCAACTCAGAGTTATCTCTTACCGAGACTAAAACAGAGCTAACAGTATCTTCGATAAGCAAGGGAGTCCAATCTAAAGCTAATTCTTTCACTTTAGATCCAACTATGTACCCGAGTTTCTTAGGCAAATGTTGTTTATTTAAATCAAATAGAATACTATCATTTCCAATACAAGACAGAGCAGTTATAACAGATCGGTAATCTTTCAAGGTGCTGTGTTTAAGTAGCAAATCTGTTATATTTAAACCTCGAATTATATTTGTTTCTAAAATCTCTTCAAGGTATTTTGAATACTGACCTATGACCTTTAAATTTTCATCAATCTTGAATATACCTTGATCTATATTAGATAAAATACTTTCTATTTCGTTTTTTGATTCTAGTATTTTGATTTCATTTTTAACCCTGCTAGTAATATCTGTAAACACAGAAATAAATATTTCGGATCCGTTACTAGGATGAATTGAACTACTTATATCAATGATAAAATACCTCTTTATTTTTTTTTCATCTAAGATATAAAAGGTGCTTTTGAATCCACTTGATGAAGTTAAATCCTCGAGACTTACAGTTGAATCCTCTGAAGAGAGTAATTTGATAATCTCAAAAATATGAAAGTCTGTTTTACTTTTTTTGAAATTTTTATATGCCTGCGGGCTAATAAAGAGATCTTTACCTGCCTTATCAAATACTATTATTGGTTGATTTATATACCTTAAAATCACCGTAGGTAATAGAGCTGAATCTTGGTTTTCTATATTTTGTTCAATCCAAAGAGCAGAATCTGTTCCATTAAATTTAATTTTTATGAGTTCGAAGTGAGCTGTTACTACGGTACCATCATCATTGTAACGCGTTGATACTAAATTTGCTTTACCCTTATGGTGAACCTCTTCAAATTTAGCACTAAGATCAGTAATAAATTTGCTTGGGAATTGAAAAGCATGATTTGTCGCTTCATCTAAATTTGAAAAATTGCTGTCGATAATGCCTTTTTTGTTAAACCAGATAAAATTAAATGGTTGACCTTCAAGCACAAGCAATGGCGAAACCATAATATTCGAAGAAATAAAGTCTAATATGCAGATTTCTTCATTGGTGATTTCCCTGTAATTCAAATATTCAGCCCTCACAATATTAGGATATAGTATCTGATATAGTTTTGCGTTAATATTAGGTTTATAGGGGCTAGCATCGGTATTACTTTATTCTTTTCTTTGATCAGCTTTAGCTTTAAATCGGTCATTATTTGCCCGATACCTAGCGGTTTGCCAATCCATTATGTATTTTATTCAAATACCATAAAGTTAATTGTAACACGTTGCACAAGACCCTAAAGAAGTAAACTAAGATAATTTTCTAAGTATCAAATACAACAACATTTAAATAGCTTACTTTGTATATTATTTAAAAACTGTTTCATTTAACGTTATAAAAGACAATACAGCAGGCACAAGTTCTGACCGCATGAGCGCAAATAAAGGTGCTACCACTCTTGGAGACTGTCTAAAGTGGGGTTTGGAGAAGCTGATAAAGTCGAGGAAATAGTTTTCTCAATGCTGTGAAGTGAGTTCCCAATCACTATCAGTTTTAATATGATTCTGCTCAGTTTGAGAACTTGTAATATATAGATCCGGAAAGCCTATATCAGCAAATAAGCATTCAAACTTGCCTTTTGGAATAAATAAGGTTGAATCACATGAACAATTGAACCAAAGGTTTCCAGAATCGCAAATATAGATCCACTTACCTTTATTCAAAATATCCCTACCAGTTTCAAAGGCGGATTGCTAGATTAAGTGCAGAAGAAAAAATTCCATCGCTTCGGAAGGCGGATTTAGTTTAGTCTATGAGGCTAATCTGCTTGCAAGAAAGGGGTATTTATGTCTGCCAATCTCACTTATGAGCAAAGGTAT
>JBGCDR010000355.1:0-10853 GCA_045105515.1 Oligoflexales bacterium | reverse complement strand
TTGCGCGCATGGGCACCCCCAAGATCTTTTGATTTTCCGACAATTATAGCCTTTTTAGAGAAACTGGGGAAATTCGCTAAAGATTATAGTGCTCTAAGCCTTACACACAAAAGCGGCGGTGTGTTTCCAATCAGGCACTAGGTATGTAGGTGAACCCAAATCTAGATTGATGCGTGATGGTTTTAAACTTTTTACACAGTATGATGATACCCATCCATTTGATCTGAGCAAGCTGGTTCCTATTGAAGTACAAAAGAGTAGTATGGTCGTGTTTTGTGGACTATTTCCTCACTTAAGTTATGAAAACCGCTCTGATAATTCTCGTCATGCTTATACGATGCACTGGATTAATGGTAGGGAAGACCTTTCATCCGGAAATTGGATTCAATAGATTCTTAGAAAAGTGACACCTAATTTTTAAAGTTTCCATTAATTTATAGTTAAGGATGAATTTTCTATTTCCCAAATTGAATAGAATTTACTAAATTTTCTAACATAATATAAGCAACTGCAAAATTCAAAAGCAAATAGAACTTAGAATATTTTTATAAACTATAGTGTTACAATATCAATACTTGCTATCTGCATTCTGTGAAAATGAAAGGCCAGCATGTCTATGACTAGTATCGGTAAAATAAGTAATATGAAACCAAAAAAATCTGTAAACATAATTTTTATATCTCATCAAAGTATCTTTTTATGCATTGCAATCGGTGCTTTTTTAATAGCAAATACAAGCTTTTTAATAGGCGAGCAGCTCAGGTTCTATCAGTCAGTAGGTCTAAGTTTTATTTGGGCACTGGTAGTTGCTTTTTTGAGTGAATCTACTTTGGTTCTAATTGCAGCTTTTGGTATGGCTACAAAAATGTGGTTTCGACGTATGTTGTCCTATGATGTGGTTTTATTTATACTTGCTTTCAACTACTATCATCCGCATACTCATGTTTTAATAACATATTTTGGAAAATTAAGCCCAAATTTAGGTGCGTCTGACCCCTTGTTATTCGATGAGCAGCAGATTTTGATCATGTTATGGAATTTGATACTTGGAAGTTGTGCAGGGTATTTACTGCGAAATCTTGTAAGAAGTGAATTGGTAAAATTAAATCACTAAGCTTCTTTTACCTGCATTCCTGCTAAGCTATTGCAAGCAATAGGAAGGCATCTTGATAAAAAATTAGGGACAATGATTAAAGGCTATTAATACAAAATGTAAACTGCTCATCAACAACGACCAATAGATTCAATTCAAAAAAATTTTTAAAATACTTTTATAAGAATTTTTTCTCAACAAGGAATCTAGTAGTGTTAATTCAGACTCAACTTACTATATGCAATTATTGTTTTGACCATTAGGATAAGGTAATAAAATGTTCGACAAAAAAGATTATTATCAGGTGCTTGTTATTGAAGACGACGAAGCATTATTGGAGTCCTTGTCACTTGGTATTTCTCTTTTAACTGATGATCTAGATGTAGCAACCATTTCATCGACAGATGGAAAAGAGGGCTTAAAACTATGTGATGATCATCATTTTGATGCAATAGTAACAGATTACTCTATGCCAAATATGGATGGAATGGAGTTTATTAACGAATTTAGAAGTAAATCTAAAAACAAATCGGTCCCAATACTTTTTGCTTCTGGTTTTTTATCAATTTTGGATTAGAACAAAAACATAAATATGTTTGAAGATTTAATATTTATAGAAAAGCCCTATCACGTTTCTAAAATAAATGCATTTCTTTCACTCTATTTAAAAAAGTAATTTGATAAATATATAATAGAAGTGGGGTATCTTGGTTTTACTCTTATTCACCTTTTAATAGTTCACTTATCTTTGCGGCATAACGCAACTATCCGAACCAAGGTCTTCGTCGACAATCTCATCTTTGTCATCAGTTTTGACAGCATCATCAGAGTTAGTCTCATCTTCCTCTTCAGAATCTGAATTGCTCATATCATCAGGTTCATTCTGATCCATATCATCAGGTTCATTCTGATCCATATCATCAGGTTCATTCTGATCCATATCATCAGGTTCATTCTGATCCATATCATCAGGCTGATTCTGATCCATATCATCAGGCTGATTCTGATCCATATCATCAGGATCAGGATCAGGATTAACTGCTTTTTCAGCAAATCCAGTGATGTCACTAATAATTTTAATAGGATCTTGTAAATAATTATCTTCGGTAATTTGTAAGCCCCATCTGAAAGTCCACGGGCCATTTTCGTAAATACGGCCTCCTAAATAAGTGCCAACATAATCTTTGTCAATACTGTCATCATCAATATCTGCTAATTTGATATAGCCTTCCATCTTAGCATCATATATATCGAAATCTTGACGCTCATCTGCAGGTAAATCTGAGTACTCAAGAAATTTTTTTCCTTTAAATAGACCACCATGTTCTAAGCCTAAATTATGACCTAATTCATGGATAAGAAGGTAACCTTCTTCATAAGAACGTGGTCGCAGAATTGCCTGTGCTCCAGCGAGAGCAGTAGCTTCTCTTGGGCGTCCATTTCTGTACTTGCTTCTATCAAATATGCTGATTTTTCCTTTACCACCTGTTTTGCTATAATCATCTGAAATTATGAGCCAGGCCCACTGCTGTGACGCCCTAGCTACTGATTCAACCGTCGTGACATTCACATTGAATGGAGCGAAGGCTTTTACAACATGCATATAAGCATTGTATATTCTAGTAGCTTCATTGCTGTTAAAAGAAGACTCATCACCATCTAGGTCTGCTGGTCCATAAACATCATCATAACCATAATAAGTTCCTCCATCGAAATCGAGAAAAAGTGCGACTGGAGCGTCTTTGTTACTTTCAAGAAGTGGAAGACCGTCTGAACGCATCTCCACATTTGGTGGAAGCTCAGCTAATTTAAAAGTAGTTCTGAAACCCTGAAATTCTGGTGTGGTGCAGCTTAGTTCATCCACTCTTTTGATGGACTTAGTATATTGAGCCGGTTTGTTACATCCAATTGATAATAATAGTAAAAAATGTAAACCGAGTGAAACCATTTTGATCTTAGTCATGTTATAACTCTAAATAAAAGTTAGATTTTTTTTATCTCTTGAATATATTATCGGAATAAATATATAGATAATTTAGGTAGAATTACAAGTTACTATATTATAAAAGAATATATGTGTTATTTTATGAGTATATTCGGAATGGTTTGAAAAATAAGGGAAATTTCATTATTTGCTTGAGCCGATGAAGGATATGATTCTTTGTCCTATTTTTCAATGGAGAGAGGTCAATCATTTCATTAGAGAAACAGAAAGGAATACAATGGAATTCAGTTTGATAGATTTTTTAGTAGGTTTTTTACTCGCTAATGCGATTCCCCACTTTGTAATTGGTGCTATGGATATTCGATTTTTGTCATTATTCGGATTTGGCTCAAAACAGAATATTTTTTATAGTATTTGGAATATCGCTTGGGCACTAGGATTGTCCCTTTATTTTCGTGGATCCGGTTGGATTCTAAACAATGGGATATTTTTAGGTGTGAGCTTTATATTTATCGCTTACGTCTTTACGGGAAGATTTCTATATAAGAAATGGAAGAAATAGATAAGCCAAGCAGGCAATTATATTACTTCAAAAAAAAGCATCGATATAATCCCATTAATATTTATTAACTTAAAAAAAATACCATTAAATATATGAGTTACAAGCTTATTGCAGCAAATTTTCCCGTGAATTTAATTTAAATATTTGATAAAAGACCAGCGCCTGCTTAGTCGAGGTTTTTTTAAATTGTATACATTTTAGATCGTAAAGGCACAATATGGTCTTAAGTCAAATGTTATCTAAAATTTTGTTGGTGATGTTTTGTCTTTGTCCAGGATTTGTAAGCTTGGGTGAACAACAAGATGATCAAAATTTTGCTCTTTTTAAGTATGGTATTATCTTACCCCAGTTGTCGAAAGACATGAATGAACTTGAGAAAAGTGTAGTACAGCTGCGTAAATATTTTGGTAAGGCTCGAGTAAAAGAAATAGAAATTTCTGAATTTCTCCAAGAATCAGTTTTAAAAGTTTCGAACCTTGAATCACAAAAATCGGGTGAACTTAATGAAAAGATTAAAATAAAAATTGAAAGAAAATTGGCGAGGGAAACTTCTAAAACTGAAGATTTAGGTATAAGTCTTGAGCTGCAGCAAAGAGAGTTGGAAGAAATAAAAAACACCTTATTTCGTAAAGAAGCTGATCTATCAAGCATAAGAACTATGCTAAGAAGGCTTAAAAATTTCTGTCCACTTAAAAAAAATATCTATGAAAAATTTATGGTCAAGGCTGAATTAGCAAGTTATTGGCAGGTAGAATTTAAACAGATCGTTGAAGCAATTAGTACTATGTCACAGCCTGGTGTTGTGTTGGCAGCGATTGATTTAGATCAGAGCTTGGTCAGCTTAGGTCAACTTAATTTTCTTGTGACTCTTTCCCCCGAACAGGTAAAAGCATGGAAAATTGCTAAAAATGAAAGTAAAGAAGATGAGCAGATAAAAATTACAGATTTGGGTCATATTCAAAATCATTATCAGCTTAAAATATTGAAATATCTGTTTAAAAAGAAAATTTTTAAACCAAAGCACCTTGAAGACCTTAAGTTCATAAATAATAGATTACTTGCAGATACTTTTGTTTATTTGCAAGAAAATTCTGAGGAAGCACCTAGTGCTTTTTGGCAAACAATTTCAGGTGTCAATCTAAATTGGCATAATTCTCCTTCGTATGTGTTTGACAGTATCAAGCTCCTTATTCAAAATTTGGATAAAATCCATCCCGATCTATGGGAGGTTTTGCCAAATTGGGATAATAAAAATGCATTTGATAGTTTGAATATGCTGATTGGTATTGATTCTATGAGGGAAAAACTCAGTACCTGGAGCCATAGTAATGTTAAAATAGACAAACTCAACAAGGAATTACGTGATCTACTTATGCATAGTAGCCGTATCATTACCCGTGAGCAAATTCAATCATTTCGTTACTACTGCAGTTTATATGGGGTAGATCCTAATCTACAATTGGAACGGACAATTTTATCTTTGCTTGGATTTAAAGCTCAAATGCTCGTAGATATTAATACGTCTGCTAAACTGCGAGGATTAATGCTCTTAACGAAGCAATATTCTGTATTTATGCGCAAAAAAAGGCCAGAGGACTATGAAAAATTTCCTTGGGAGAAGGTAATTAAACCTTTTCCATTTGAGCGTTTAAATGACCTAAATCCTTATCAAGTTCAAGCTATAGAAGCCTATGTTGAAAAAAAGAAAACTATACCTCATTTAAATGAATTTCCATATATTGACAACCAGTATAAATATGAGGCTTTTAAGAAAGCCCTTGCCGCTAAAAAGCGATTTGATCCGAATGTGTATGAAGGGATGAGCAGTTATCTTGATGTAGAACTCTTCACTTTATGTTTGAAGCATGAAGGTAGCCTGGATCTTCCAATGCTTTATGATAGTTTTAGACACGTTCCCTATCGTTTGAGGTCTTTTGCAAAACAGATTTATGCACAGGTTTTAGAAGATAAAAATTACAATTTAAGCTTAAAATTTTTAAATACATTAAGCAAAATTAATTCAATATCAAACCTCAAAATCCTCAAATATTTAGTCGAAAATGACAAACAAGAATTGATTGGTGATTGGGTTTTAACCGTAGATGTAGAGCCGAAATTTGAGCTTGTTAAGAAATGCTTTGAAAATTTTGAAAATTTGCCACTAAGTGAATTGAAATTAATATTGCCGCAAATCACCCGCTATGATGACCTGTACCTACTTGAGGCAATGATTGCTAAAGGTATTAATATTGGCGAATCTTTTGAACGCGTTAAGTTTGCATCATCTCTATCAGAAAAAATCAGTACTCTTGATTTAACGGAGCAATATTGGAAGCTTCATCTAGATAGAATTTTAAATGCAGTGCCTGAAGAATTTGACGCAAATCTCAGTGAAATCAACAAGAAAAGCATAAAAGACTCTCGATTTAAAAAGTTCCTGACTACTTATGACCGCTCCAAAAAGATCAAAAGGCTTTTAGGTGTGTCCTATCTTACTTTATGTCGAACTCCAGATTGTCCAGGCTTGTTAGTACCTTCTAAGGATAGTGATGTCCGGTATTGTAGCGCATGTAATCAAGCAACCTGCGGACGTTGTGAGCAATATGCGCACTCAAGCACCTGTGAGACCTTTGAGGCAAATAATTATAAAGTGGGCTCGCGGTTTTATCCAGGTGCTGCAAATTTTCGTAAAGGCTTGCGCAATGTCTGTTTTTTCAATTCATTGATGAAACTTATGACACAGCTTGTAGCGACGGTACCAGAATTTGACGATTTTCTTAGTCCAGAAATCGACTCGGAAGCCTTTGTAAAAGCTGGAGAAGGAAAAACAGCTGAGTACAATGGTTTGAGGCGAAAGCTAAAGTTTGCGCTTCACCGCTGGATAAGTATAGCATTAAGAGGTTATGATTTGTATGACGATAAATTGGCAGATTTAAGTCATCGGGTTTTAGAGCCCCTCGAATCTCTTTTAGTATTAGATGATAATGTGCTTAGTGACGCTCTTAACCGAGATCAATTAGACTCATGGCACATACTTAGCATTTTATTTTCAATACTAGGCTTTGAGTATACAGATCTTGCTATAAAAGTAGATCAACAACTTTCGCTGCAGAAGGTCGATTACGTCAGTCATAATCAGGATTCATATAGTTCATTAAGTGTTGATATTGCTGGTCACAGCGAATTAAGTAAGGCTATTGATAAAATGTGGGATGCTGAAACGCTAGATCCAGACAATTGGCTACGCCATACTGATGGAGAAAAATATGAAACGGTCAAATCTATTAAGATGGTAAATAGGCCCAAGCTTCTGGTGATTCATCAAAAAAGATTTCTTCAAGAAAAGGCTAGGTTTGGGCGTCATTGGGTAGAAAAAAAGCTAACCCATGCAGTTAAAGTAAGCCAGCATTTAAAGATTCCTAGGTTTGATAAAGAGAATCAAGATGAGCCAGCAGAAATCTTGGAATATGAGCTGGTTGCTATGACTTTACATAAAGGAAATCGGATTGATGCTGGTCATTACATTGCTTATACAGTAGAACATTGTTCGATTACCGAGGAAGTAGATCGATTTGCTTTCTTGGGTAAGAAAAGGTCGTTTCCTTATCAGTTCATATCCCATGATGATGCAAAGGTAGATGAGGTACCATCTATGGTAGCTGCAAGTCATTCTGCAGACCATGAAGCATACCTTTTAGCCTATAGGCTAAAACAAGGGGAAGATTTAGATTAGAACGGTCTAAAAATAACCATGGCAACGATAATCATCATCAGCAAAGTAGGAACTTCATTTAAGATACGCAGGGTTTTGCCTGAGAGGTAAGGGTCTTGCTTTTTGGCAAATGACTTTAGAACCTTACCTGCATAGAGGGTACTCCCTGTTAGCAGGATGACGAAGGCGAGCTTACTGATTAGCCATACCTGAGTCAAGAGTACCTGATTGATTGCAATCATACTCAAACCTGCAATCCAAGATACTACCATTGCAGGAATGGTGATGTATTTATAGAGACGTTTCTCCATGAGTGCTAATAAGTCATGAATATCCTGATTATCTCTACCCCGCTCGGTATGATAAATCAGCAAGCGATAAAGGTAGAGGATGCCTGCCATCCAGCTGATGATCGCAACGATATGGAGCCATTTCCAAAATAGGTACATAAGGCTAGCCTTTTGCTACAACGAAGTTAACTATTTTGCCGGGTACGTAGATTTCTTTTTTGATCGATTTGCCTTCGAGGAAGCGTGCTACTGTTGCTTGAGCTTTTGCTATTTTTATAGCATCTTCGGCCGTGCAGGCTTTATTTAAGTCAATAGTTGTACGAAATTTGCCATTGAGCATGATACTGACAGTAACCGTATCGTCCTTGACTAGTTCTGGGTCAAACTGAGGCCATGCGGCAAATGCGATGCTTTCCTGATGACCTAGCTTTAACCATAGTTCTTCACTGATATGTGGGGCGAAGGGAGCAAGAAGAAGGGTTAGTGTTTCTAGACTTTTTTTGCTGACAAACGCTTCTTTTGAACAGGCATTTAGCAATTCCATCATAGCCGAAATTGCAGTATTGAATTTCATCTCCTCACAATCTTCACTCACTTTTTTAATGGTCTTATGTAGAATCTTAGAAAACTCAGGAGAGTTTTCTTGAGCGCTTATCTTTTCGGATAGCTGCCCATCTTCACTTACAGCAAGCTTCCAGATACGCTTCAAAAAGCGATGAACCCCTGTTATGCCTGCAGTTTGCCAAGGCTTGACTTGATCGAGAGGACCCATAAACATTTCGTAAAGGCGTAATGAATCTGTCCCCCAGTCTTTGATGACATCATCAGGGTTTACCACGTTACCCCTACTTTTAGACATTTTCTCACCATTAGGGCCTAGCACTAAGCCAGGATGTCTGAGTTTTTTGAACGGCTCTTTAGTGCTTACATAGCCTAGATCATATAATACTTTGTGCCAAAAGCGGGCGTACAAGAGATGCAGGTTAGCATGCTCTACACCACCTACATAGAGGTCTACAGGTAACCAATGTTTTTCTTTTTCTGGGTCCCAGGCAGCTTGGGTATTGTCGGGATCTAAATAGCGTAGGTAATACCAACAAGATCCAGCCCATTGTGGCATGATATTGGTTTCTCGGGTGTACTCTTTGCCGTTATGGGACCAAGCAAGCCAGTCTTCCGCTTTTGATAAAGGAGGTTCCCCTGATCCACTTGGTTTATAATCAGATACCACAGGTAGGGTAATTGGTAGTTCAGACTCTGGAATTAGGACTGTATTTCCTTCCTTATCGTGGGCAATTGGAAATGGTTCTCCCCAATATCGCTGCCTTGAAAAGATCCAATCTCTTAAGCGGTAAGTGATGGCTTTTTTACCAAAACCTTCTTCTTCGAGCCAAGAACACATTTTTTCAATGGCAGCTGCTTTTGACAAACCATTTAAAAACTCGGAGTTTACTAATTCGCCATCTCCGGGGTGGGCCGCATCTTCGATGTCTTCTTCGCCTCCAGTCAGTACTCTGATAATCTCAATGCCATATTTCTTGGCGAACTCATGATCTCGTTCATCATGGCCAGGAACAGCCATTATAGCTCCGCTTCCGTAGCTCATAAGAACATAGTCAGCACAGAAGATTGGGATTTTTTTCTGATTAACTGGATTGATTGCAAAAGCCCCGGTATTGACTCCAGACTTATCCTTGGTCAATGAAGTGCGGTCCATATCAGATTTGTTTTTTGCTTCTTGGCAGTATGCATCCACATCTGCTTGCCGATCCGGGCTGGAAATCTCGCTCACTAAAGGGTGCTCGGGCGCTAGAACACAAAATGTTGCGCCGAAAAGGGTATCTGGCCGAGTGGTAAACACTTCGAAGCCTTTACCTGAGTGGCCGTCTATTGAGAAAGAGACGTTAGCTCCAGTGCTTTTGCCAATCCAGTTTTTTTGCATTTCTTTGGTGGATTCTGGCCAGTCTAAATCTTCTAGATCAGTAAGCAGTCTTTCCGCGTATTCGGTAATTTTTAGAACCCACTGACGAATCGGTTTTTTTTCTACAGGATGGTCTCCTACTTCGGAACGGCCATCAATGACCTCCTCATTAGCTAGAACGGTGCCTAAAGCAGGACACCAGTTTACTGGGGCAAAAGATTCATATGCAAGTCCCTTTTCAAATAGCTTGCTGAAGATCCATTGAGTCCATTTGTAGTACTTTGGATCGGTGGTATCCACTTCTCGTTTCCAGTCAGTTGAGAAGCCTAAACTTTGGATTTGACGTTTAAAGTTACTGATATTACTGACAGTTGTTTCGCGTGGGTGGGTGTTTGTTTTTATTGCATACTGTTCAGCTGGCAAACCAAAGGCATCCCATCCCATGGGGTGCAGGACATTGAAGCCTTGCATTCTCTTATGGCGAGCAACAATGTCAGTGGCCGTATACCCTTCTACATGGCCAACATGGAGGCCATTTCCAGAAGGGTAAGGGAACATGTCGAGGACATAGAATTTGGGCTTATCACCAAAGTCTTGAGTCGCGAAAGTTTCTTGTTCGACCCAGTATTGCTGCCACTTTTTTTCAATCTTGCAAAAATCATACTGGTTTATATCTTCTTGTACCATGCTATCAATTCCCTTTTGGTGTCGGCAATAACAACTTCATTATTCCGGGTGAAGTGGTGAAAATATCACAGTAGGAAAAGATGTCAGCTCAAAATCCAAGATTCGATTCCCACAGGAAGTCGAGATTAAGCTAACAAATGCTTTCCTCTGAGATAATTTGGCGGCGAGAGCTTTACAAAAGTTGCAGAGGCCTAGGTCGGCGAAGTTGTTTTATTAGCCTACGACCCTGTTATTAAGGTCTATCAAGAAGGTATTTATTCGATTTATCAGATAAAGAAGCGTAGTCCAAGAAAGAACCCAGGTCCACCAGGTTCTACTTGTGCTTTAGCCTCGTTCCCAAGGTCAGAATCAAACTCACTCTGATTTGTTATCTCAATGGCTTTATTATAGGAAGTCTCCTCAGATAGTTTGATTTCGTTTCCAGATAAGACAGCATTGTATGTGATGCTTGTCATAAACTGTATTGACGGAGAGTAATTCCAAAGGAGTCCAGAATTGAAACTAATTAGTGTCTGGTCGGAAACTAAATTCTTGCCTTTGCAACTCAGTTTTTTTTATCGCGGTTGAAATTAATTTTAAAAACTCTTCTTATTTTCCAGTGATAAGTGAAAAATACCATATTTTCGGCAATTAAATATCTTCG
>JBGCDR010000354.1:0-8130 GCA_045105515.1 Oligoflexales bacterium | reverse complement strand
GCATGGGCACCCCCAAGATCTTTTGATTTTCCGACAATTATAGCCTTTTTAGAGAAACTGGGGAAATTCGCTAAAGATTATAGTGCTCTAAGCCTTACATACAAAGGCGGCGGTGTGTTTCCAATCAGGCACTAAATACATCAATTCACCTTAATTTCTAAATCATTCTATCCGAACAGTACGAAGCCCGGTAGAAAGGCAAACCAAACTATTAGGATAACTTATGAAAATTTTATTTGTGGATGATGATCCACTTCAGTTGAAAATCATAACTAAAACTTTCAAAAACCTTGGGTATGAGGTTGTAGGTGCCTCAAGTGGAAAAAGTGCACTTGAAATGATTCCAACTTTTACTCCAAATATTATTGTAAGTGATGGTGAGATGCCTGAAATGAATGGGATTGAATTGGCTTTCAACCTCAAGGACAGTAATATTCCTTTTTTTATACTTACCTCAAGATCAATGGTAAAAAATAAGGCAGAAAGTAAAAATTATATAAAATCTTCAATGCTAAAGTCCGAAAGTCCTAGATCAATTTCTTATACAATCGGACTAATTGAGCGCGGTATTTTTCCAGGATATTTCTGATTAAGTTAAACCTTCAATGAAATCGTGGAAAAAATAGGATCTCAAAGAGAAAAGATTTAAAATAGAAAGAACTGTAGATCAATTTTATTGCCTGAGATTGGCGATTAATCCAATTCAACCCAAACATGGCCGACAAGGTGTAGTAAATGACAGAAAAAAATCCACTTATAGTGTACTAATTATCGATGATGAAAAAGAAATACAAGAAATAGTCTCTCTTGGACTTGCTAAAATGAGTGACTTAGATTTATTTATATCCTCAGCATCTGATGGCGTAGAAGGTTTAAAACTATCTGAAGATTTCGAATTTGATGCTATTATAACCGATTATTTCATGCCAAATATGGATGGTGTTGAGTTCATTGAAAAATTTAGAAAACTATCTCACAATAAGAAAAAACCGATCATTTTTACTTCTGGGTATTTTTCGGAATTGGACTTTAAAAAAAATGAAGGTTTATTTGAGGATGTTATCTTTCTTGAAAAACCATATAAAATTTCTGACGTAAACTCCTTTCTTAAAATCTATTTAGAAAGTACAAAATTAGGATAGTCCTATTGATCCAAAAGAACTGAAAATTTTAAATTTCTTTTCTTTCCTCATTCGGCTTGATTTTATTTCTGTTATTTGTTCACTACCCCTTTTTCCTCAGGCAATTAATTCTAAGTTAAAGTTAGTACATATTGGTCAAAAAGAAATCTTACCGTGATCTTCCGTATTGCAGGTTAAAAAATCAGGCTCTTTTGGAAAACTATTGCTTACTTGATAAACGAATTATATTAGAACATTATAAAGTTCCTTAAAATCTATAAAATCTCAAGCCGATTGTAATACCAGTATAAAGAAAATTAGTTTATATTAAATAAATTGGTATCACCAGATTTAAAGGTATTTAAAATGTTATTTAAATCATTTATAATTTTAGCTCTATCAAGTTTATTAGCCACTGCTTGTGGCGAATCCAAAGAGAGTAATTCAGCTGAAAATAAGCAAATGCCTCTTGTGGGATTGAGCACCCTTGAACGAGAAAACAATACCTTTGATGCATCAGTAGCTGATGCCCAAAGCTCTAATGAATTTAGTGACGAAGAACCTTGTGATCAATTCGTAACGGACCCAAAAACTGGGCTTATTGCATTTAAAGAATGCGAAGATTTAGAAAAAGCTGAGTAAATAAATTGTCACACCCATTCGTTCAACGAATATTGATCGCTTATACCTTCAAGGTTTGTATTTAAGCAACATCGTCGTTAATACAAATAATGAACTCAATTCTAACTCATTAATTTTCAGGAAACATGAGCCAACCTTGTTTCCAAGACGAATCATTCTTGAAACTGGCCAAACAAAGCCAAAACCTTACCTTACGATCCAATGCAGACATCAATTCAATTTCAAGTTCGCCTTTGCTGCCTTTGCGTCTTCCACAAACGCGATAATGCCTAAAGCCTTTAACTTTTACAAGGGACGTCCACTTAGAGCCTATTTCGTAGATTTTTTTCATATCCATCTCTGTCAAATATTTTTACACATTTATTTTGTTTTTAAAAACAGAATATTACAGTGAAATTAAAGCTTTTCCATGAAATGCCGATAAGATTCTTATATGTAGCAAATGATGCAAAATCGCAAGCCTTGGATTACTCCAAGGTTTTTTTTTGTCAAAATCTTGGTCACACAAAAAATGGTCATTTCGCCCTAAATTTGTCTAAAATGGGCTTAAAACCACTCATCCTGAACCAAAAAGAGTTCATATTGCTGTAATCGGCCATAAAAGGCATTTCACAATGCAAGTGAGGATAGCTACTCAAGCACCCTGAGCTTTTCCAGTCATTGGTACAAAACTTACAGGGAGAAAGGTGTCTTTATGAAAATTTTCACTGGCAAGCTTGGTCCATCGAAATATGCGCTGTTCATTAACACCGACCGGGGCAATCAACCTACCATTGATCTCCAGCTGTTGAAACAGTGGCTCAGGAACCTTAGGGGGAGATGCCGTAAGTATGATAACGTCAAAAGGTGCTTTTTGTGCCCAGCCAAGATATCCATCACCTGTTTTAGTATAGATATTTGAATACCCAAGTTTTTCGAGTGTAGCAGCTGCTTTTATCGCCAAAGGCTCTACTATTTCTATCGAATATACTTCACTCACCAGTTCCCCTAGAATTGCCGATTGATAAGCTGATCCTGTACCAATTTCTAATACTTTTTGATCCTTACTGAGTTCAGCAAGGAAACTCATATATGCTACAATATAGGGCTGCGAGATTGTTTGATCGTAGCCAATAGGAAGGGGGCCATCCTCATAAGCTTTATTCCTTAGTTCTAGGGGCACAAACTCTTGGCGCGGAACTTTCTGGAGGGCAGAGATAACCCTATCCTCAGTAATTCCTCTGGAAATAACTTGATCTTCAATCCATTTAGGTGGATTCGTTTTAGTTATCATACACACATACTCCTCAACGCCTTCTTCAAAGAGAAACATTGATAAAGTTGGTATATCACCTTCAGGTATTTTTACCTAATTCCTATGATCGATGATGCGAATTTTTAGTTCTAGATGGCCACTCGGCCCAAGCAACAAGTCCTTTTTATTGATTGCTCTAACAGAATGGTATCCTTCATCTGCGTTTACTTCCAAGTCTACTGTTTGAGGGGAGTGATCCACTCCTACTTGTTTTATATTCATCTGAATCCACCATCTTTGTCCTTCTTCATCCCGCATAATTCTTGGTAAATTTATTCTTAGCTGTGCGGATGAAAAACGGTATTTACAGAAATTAATCGGAAGCTTCAAAGATCTTTCAAATTCAAACTGACTATTATTAATAATAATTCGATCCTTAAGTCTACGATTCTTTAGGACCCATTTCACAGCCAGGTCTTCCTCTATTCGAGAAACCTTACAATAAAAGATGTTTTTACTTGCTTTTAAATCATTCCAGATTGCAATTTCTGGCTTAAAAGCGCCTTCAATAGAACCATTAATGCTAATATTTTCCAAATTATCAGCAAGAGAAACCTTTGCAATTCCATATGTAGACATCAAAAAGATACTAAAAAAAGTTAAGCATAAGACTTTGCGATTCATGACAGCTCCTTCATATTAACTTGACAGTCAGGCGGAGGATTCAAGATTTTAGTTCTAATTTTTAATACTATAGATGCCACAAGAGCAAACTAAAATCTACACATTTAATTATTGCTGGATTGTTTTGAGGACGGGGATCTAAAACATTTCGACGGCTTGATCTTCCAATTCTTTAGAGAACCTACCACTGAGTTGGCTCATCTTTTCGATAGTACTCTTGTCTTTAGAAAAGTAGAAGATTGAACAATCGACAAACGAGTTTTGATGATTTTGTAGCCTCCAACTTGCATCAGCTATGGAGTCAGAGAATTCCTTAAATAGTAATTCATTGTAACCCTTCAGTGCAAATGGCAAGCTATGACCTGTGATGATATCATTCTGCTCCAAAAGATATTTCAACCTTCCTGCAGTAGCATTACAAAATTCTTTCATTGCATCTATAACTTGAAGGGGAGAAATCTGCTCTAAATCAATACCATACTTTTGATGAGAAAGACCGGCAGCATGTTTGATCATGTAATAAACCCTAAAGCCAATACGGAGCCGAGCGCCATTTAGCCTTATGATAGACATATATTCATTATACTTTAAATCAGATTTATTATTATCAGAGACTGTAATTTCTTGGTTCCTACAGTAGGTTTTAATTATTTCGAGAGAAACTTCCTTAGCTAAACTCAAAAAGTCCATCGTTTATACTATCCACTTGTAATAGAAGTTTGATTGAGAGGAAGATCAATAATCACACAGGTTCCTTTATTTGGTTCACTCTCTACTTTGACAGTTCCGCTATGCAGTAAAATCGTATTATACACTGTAGACATACCAAGGCCAGTGCCTTGCCCTATCTCCTTAGTAGTGTAAAAAGGCTCAAAGATTCTTTCACATGTTTCTTTTGACATCCCAACCCCTGAATCCGTGATCTCAATGATCAAAGATTCATACTTACCATTGCTGATCTTAACATCGATAGTTCTCTGGTTATCTTCAGCTGGATCAACACTTTTAATAGCTTCTATTGAATTTGTTAAAACACATTCAAAAACTCGGCTAAGTTGGTTATAGCTGCCTTGGATTTTTCCTACATCATGAGAAGGAAGATTAATGATAATAGTGTTTTTTTCGATCTGCGGTCGCAAAAAATAAAGAACCCTCTCTAGAAGGATCTTTAAATCTATCTGCATCCAACTTTCAGTTATTGAATCTTTTGCAAAACTTCTAAGGTTTTCAACGATATCAGCCATTCTTTTTGTTGCTAGTTCTACTTTATTTAGTAGTTTTTTAACACCTTCATCTAAGGATTCTGAACTAGATATCCTCTGTAAATATAATTTTACAATAGCCAGAGGATTATTGAGTTCGTGAGCCACACCTCCTGCTAAGGTTGAAACAGCAGCGAGACGAGAGGATTCAAGCAGTTGACTTTGAAGAGAACGGTGAAAATCTTCAGTATTAGAGCCAACAATTATAATAAAGTCTCCTTCAGTCAATTTTTTGGATTTCAATGAAGTTATTTGCCAAAAGATCTCATTTTCAGAATTACTTGTATCAACCATGCATTCGGTATTAGCACCAATAACAGGATCGCGATTTTGAGAGACCCTATAGACGAAAGACTCGAATTTGTCTCTAGTTTTATTTGTGCACAAGTTTTGAAATTGGACACCTAATATCTGTTCTGGATTTTTTTTAAAAATTCTCAATCCGGCCTGATTGACATTTAGAATGCGCCCTTCTTGATCGGTTAGAATCAAAATAGCAGGAAGGCAGTCAATAATTTTTTCAGTTATGAAAAGTGAAGTTTCAAGAGCTGAAAAAACTTCTTGGGTTGATATCCTCTCGTAAATCACTCCAGAATTTTTTGGATCTTGACTGATTTTCTCGCCCTCAATTTCTTTTAAGAATATCGAAAATCACTTGTGAAATAATTTCTGGGTTAAAAGGCTTTAGAATCCATCCACTAATACCTATGCCTTTGGCTTTTTTCTTCATTTCTTGGTTTGTTTCGGTGGTGATCATAAGTATTGAGGGCATCTTGCAATCACCTAAATTGTTGTATATCTGCTCGCACATTTCAAGGCCATCCATCACCGGCATATATACATCAGACAGTATCAGGCAGATTTCATCGTTCTTTGTCCATTCCTCGTAACCCTTAGCCCCATTGGGGGCTAAAATTGCAGTATGGTCAAGACCTTCGACAATGATCTTTAGCTCACTACGAACCGTTTCAGAATCTTCTACAATCAGAATTGTGCCCATTTTTTGTTCCGTATAAGGTATATACTCCTACTTATCACATTGTACCACGCTTGTAGCGGGAATAAAAAATTTTGCATATAAAAGACTGTCATTTCTATATTAGGAGTAAAAGTGAGTTTATACCAAGAGTGCGACCCCAAATTTTGGCAAGGACGGACTGACGGGGAAAAAAAAGAAAGAGTGCATCAAACCATCATTATTGAAAACCTAGATAAAGTAGATTCCAAACCTGTCGCCAATAAAACCCTAGGTTTGCTAGGGTTTGCATGTGATGAAGGGGTTGCTAGAAACAAGGGGAGACGTGGTGCAGCCCAAGGGCCAGATGCCCTTCGTAGCAAACTTGCTCCCCTATGTACAGATTACAAATTCTCCCATAATTTAGTTGACTTTGGCAATGTAAGTTGCGATGACTCTAATTTAGAGTCGGCCCAATCTATGTTGAAGGAAAAAATTGCCAAGCTCATTGCAAAAAAAGTTTACCCGATTGTGATAGGCGGTGGGCATGAAACTGCCTGGGGACATTTTCTTGGATTACTACCATTTTTAAAAAATAAGCGTTGGGGCATCATCAACTTCGATGCCCATTTTGACCTTCGTCCCATCTCAGATGAAAAAAAGGGGAGTTCAGGAACTCCTTTTAAACAAATCGCAGATCTATGTGCCGAAAAAAAGATGCCATTCAACTATCTTTGCATATCCATACAGAAACATGTAAATACTGCCAGTTTATTTCAGAAAGCCCAAGATCTAAGTGTCAACTATATTCTTGCTGACCAAATCCACCAAGGACACATGGATGAAATATTGAAAAAAATTAAAATATTTTATCATGATTTAGACTACATATACTTAAGTATATGTCTAGATTCTTTTTCCGCAGAAATATGCCCAGGAGTGAGCGCTCCACAAGTACGAGGTATTCAGTACCACCAGTTTTTGCCACTTTTCAAGGAAGTATTGACGAGTAACCGAGTTTGTTCTGCTGACATTGTCGAGCTATCTCCTCCTTTTGACTTAGATCAGAGAACAGCAAAATTTGCCGCTTCCATAGCTTTGGACCTAATCCAGGAAACTTCGTTTGCAAGCTTGAAATAAAAAACTACAAAAAAAAACAGAGGATAAGGTCAAACCTTTCCTCCGCCAAAGTGTCATCATAATAGAGGGTACTATTACACTCTGTATCGGGATTATTTGAATTAACCTTAGCTTTTTTTTGTTCCAGTTTCAGTAGAGATCTAAGGAGCAATAATTCTCATATTTCCAGGGAGCTACATCAATATTTTTCTGTTCTTTTTTTATATGAATAGTTTCTACTAAAGATTATATATATGTTATGAAATAGAAAATTAGGAGAATGTTTTACTAAGAAACATTCTCCTAATTTCAAGCCTAAGAAAGCTATTGACTCCAATCCTTAGCCACAGAGGTCTATCAATGGTACGCTTCATATTTATATTAAGCATCTTCTACCTAGCCGGGGATATTAATGCTGTTACAAAAACTACAATTCCTTATGAAAACAAGTGTGATGAGCTATGCAGGATCGGACAAAACTTCTTTAAACAAATCTTTCAGCCAATTCCATCCTGCAAACAATTTCAGTCACCCAATTTACTAAAGCTAGCTAACACAGAGTTTTCGATACAAAATAATTCTATTTTATTTGACGGGAAATTAGAGAACTGTCTACAAAGTCTTAAGCAGCTGAATAAAGAAATTCGGAGTAAGCAGGGTCAAACAAGAAATTTTATTACCTTGAATTATGATGGTAGTTCTTACATTTTCCAAACTGACCCCCTGGGAGAAGGTGAACGAGGAATTGTTTATCCGTTAAAACACAAAAATCATGTTATAAAAATTTCCAAGAATGATCTTAAAAGCATGCGGATTCTTCAAGAAGAAAAAGATAGTTCAGATTTTTGGCATAAGGTTTCAAAAGATCCAAACATTAATTTTTCGGTTCCCCAAAAAGTTAAAGAACATCCGCTAGGTTTTTTTAGTGTGATGGAACGCATCGATGGTCAGAGGCTTACTGAAGTCCTTATTCTTCTAGTTTGGACAAACCACATTTAAGCCTCCTGACTCATAGATTCAGAATAGAGACAAATTAATTCTGAAAAAAATGCTTATCCAACAACATTTTTGTAGTTTCGAACGGTTTTTTTTATAATGCATTAGCAGCATTTT
>JBGCDR010000353.1:0-16506 GCA_045105515.1 Oligoflexales bacterium | reverse complement strand
ATACCTTTGCTCATAAGTGAGATTGGCAGACATAAATACCCCTTTCTTGCAAGCAGATTAGCCTCATAGACTAAACTAAATCCGCCTTCCGAAGCGATGGAATTTTTTCTTCTGCACTTAATCTAGCAATCCGCCCTCTTTTCAAAAAAGATTTAGCTTTGCATTGATGTTGATTAAGCACTCAAACCTTTGGCTACTAGATAACCCTTTAAAAACTTTGGAAGTTCAACATCGCAAGCAACTTATAACAACGCTTAAATATTATAAAAACAAAGCCAGTATCATTATAGCTACGCAAGATCCCAAAATTTTAACAGTTGCTGACAAGGTATTGTGGTTGGAGCAAGGGAAGGTAAAGTACTTTGGCAATAGAGAACAATTAAATCCAGAACTGAACAAAGGCGCAGCTTAAATATAAAGTGAGTTTTAATTATGGAACAGCAAGAACACTTAAGACGTACACAAATAGGCGAAAGCGAACTTTTCGAAGAAAGAGGCTATTTAACACTCCATCGCCTTACTATCATTTTTGCATTAGTCTCTTTTCTTGGCTTTATTGAATGGTCACGCAATACCAAGCTCCATGAGATTGCAGTTTCAAAAGGCCAATTAATCCCAGAAAAGGGGGTTGTTCCTATCCAACACCGTTTTGGTGGTGAAATAGAAAAACTCTTGACAAGCCAGGGAAACAAAGTCGATGAAGGAGACTTATTACTACGCTTCAAAAGTACTTCAATAGATAGCGAATTAAAACGAGCAAGATTCAAATTGAAGGCAACTCAAGCTTCTAAAATTTACTTTGATCAAGAATATTTTAAGAGAAAGGAGTTGGTCAATAGAGGCTTAGAATCAAAGATAGATTTTTTGGCCTTAGAAGCAAAGAAATTAGAAGTCGAAGGTGAGATTCAAGATCTTAGTGAAATCGTAAGAAATTTAAAAGAACAACTCACAAGCCTAGAACTTAAATCACCCGTCTCAGGCTACATTCATGATTTATCGATTGGAGCTACCAGTATCGTTAAACCAGGCTCAACCATTATGGAAATAATTCCTATCGATGTTCCCGTTGTTGCTGAAATAGACATATCACCAAGGGATGTAGGCCATGTGCATTCAGGGCAGATGGTAAAACTAAAAATTGATAGCTTTGATTTCAATCGCTACGGAGCCGTTGAAGGAGTATTAAAGGAAGTATCACCCAGTACTTTGTTAAGGCCCGATGGAGTTCCCTATTATCGAGGACTAGTGACCATTAAAGATATTGATAAGGTTTCATTTGGCCCCCTGATTCCGGGGATGACTATTCTTGCTGATATTCATACTGACAATAAGTCTGTTCTTGAGTACCTACTAAAACCAATTTTTGCTTCTGCTCAGGATGCTTTTAGGGAACGCTGATAAATGGGTAGGATTCTATTTATTTCGAAATGAACTCAAAAATAAAAATGGTATCGCTGCTAGTGGAGCTAGGAACAAAAGTAAAATCCAAAGATTTTGTCCATGTTCAAGGTTCTGAGCAATTGCGGCACAGCCTAGAAATTCTTTGCGTTGAGTCCGATAAGCTGGATCCGTATAGAGGTAAATGACCCCTGCCATATCGTCTGCACCGAGGTTGATGGAACTCGGCCTCCTAGCATAGCCCATAATTGCCCCATAATTCGAATGAGCATGCCCAAGGCCTAAACAGTGACCTACCTCATGAATCATAGTATAAGCCATCAACTTAGCTGAAGTAGACTTGGAACTAATAGAAATATCACAATCAACAATTTTTTTTTCTGTAATAATCGGTAATGCAAAAGCCGCAGTCGTGATGTTACTTTCTTCACCTACAACAATAGTGTGAGCGTAGTCATCTGAATCTGAAACCGCTGTATCATCTTTTACTAAGCCTAGGTGCACATAAGACCCTGGGACTTCATTCCACCTTTCAAAAGCAAGAAGAATAATTTGCTCCATTACATCTTCATCACTAAGACCAAACCATTTTCCACCTGCCAACTCTTCAACAGAGGTTAAAGGTGGTGCACTTCCATCCCAATAAAAAGCTATTGAAGGGGCATCTGAACTGACTCTTAAAGTTGCTTCATCAGGCCCAGAAAGCAAAACGAACCCATTAGCATGAGCAGAAACAAATAGTATGATGAACTGAATACCAAGGAAAAATCTGTTCATTATGGTCCCTTAATACAGATTACGGCACCCTAAAAAATATCAAAAGTTAGGCCAATGCGCAGAGCGTAAGGAGAAATAGTCATTCCGGTTATAAAACCCAAAGCTTGCTTATACTCCACATTGAAACAAAGATAACCACAGCTGTTATACCCGAAAGCACTATAAAAACCAGGGCCAAAGCCATGTATATTTAGCACAAGCCCCCCTCCCATCGATATGTATCCACCATTCTTCATGGTAGCTCGGTACCCATAAAATAGCCCAGGAAATAAACTAAGGCTAATTTCACTGCGATTTTTTGTTATCCAAACCAGTTCATAATCAAGAATATTTATAGGAGGAATTGAAATAGGGTTTGGGCCTCCTCCTCCCACGGAAGCAGGACCTAAATGAACTGTAACATCCGCATAGCCTGTATAGCTCCACCCAAATAAAAAGGCCAAATACAGCGCGGTGATCACGAGCCTAATTGAATAACTTGTTTTTCTTACCATCGATAACCGGTTGAAAAAGTGATAAGCTGTTTCCTACCTGTTGCTAATAGGATTCCTCCTGTGGTGCCTGCAGGAAAAAGGGTTGCATCCCATCCAAACTGCAGAAACCATTTATTCCAATACTGATAGGTCCAGTGAAGCCCTAAATAGACGCCAAAATTGTACCTATCTTCTCTACTATTGTATTTACTATCCTGTGCCGAAAAGCTTATGTAAGTGCTCTCTTGCAAGATAGCAAAACCTAAAGAACCAAATAAATGCTTCATAATCGGCAACGGAAAATTATTTGCAAATGAAAGCAACCAAGAGTGCTCAACCACAGGTCCAAAGGTACGTGCGTAGTAGAAAAAACGGCTTTCATAGTGGCGATCGCCCAATTGCAGCATAAGCCCGGGTCTGGGACGATCATCACTCTCTTCAACAACAATCAAGCCTGCTCCTGTATTCACACCGAAACACTGGGTTTGCCAAAATATGAATATGCCAGCAATAAAGGCTTTAAACATGTTTTCCCATTCAAAACCCCAGCTTGGTCCAAGAATCGAGTGGAGCTTAATTGGTAGTGGATCTAGCACAATTGATATTTTATTATAACACCCATTGGTAATGGATCTCTCGCATGCTGAGAATGACCATCCTTGTCAGTCAGTAGCTTTACCCAAAGGCCACTTGTCCATCCGACAAATCCCGAATAAGATCTTGGACTTATTATGGAAAAATCACTCACTAAGCAAGTTGCAGAATTCGTCAGAACAATCTTGCCGGAAGTAAAAAATTATCGCCAACAATACCATTCAAATCCCGAGCTCACCTGGAATGAGAAAAGAACAGGCGAGGATATTGCCCGCAAATTATCTAGCATTCCTGGCATAAAGGTCCAGAGCAACGTGGCAAAATTCGGAGTTCTTGGCTCAATTGAAGGGTCTAGCAATGGACCAACAGTGGCTCTGCGAGCTGACATGGATGCACTTCCAATCCATGAAGATACCGGCTTGAGCTACGCTTCCCAACTATCTGGAGTCCAGCATGCTTGTGGTCATGATGGGCATATGGCAAACCTTCTAGGCACAGCAAAAGTAATCGCAAAGTTTAGGAAAGAGCTTAAAGGCAGGGTTCTATTGATATTCCAGCCAGCAGAAGAAGGGGGCGGAGGTGCCAAAGTCATGATTGACGAAGGTATCTTAGAAAATGAAAAAGTGGATGTGGTATTTGGTTTACATGGTTGGCCAACTCTTCCCTGTGGAACTATTGCCACACGCCCTGACGCCATTATGGCTGCAACCCTAGCTTTTCGCATCGAAATAATTGGGAAAGGAGGCCATGCAGCGATGCCACATCTAGCGGTGGACCCCATGATTATTGCCTCCCACTGTGTTCAAGCCTTGCAAACCATTTCTTCCCGCACCATTGATCCTACTGATCCTGTGGTACTTTCTGTCACAACCATTAAAGGGGGTAGCGCCTTTAACGTCATTCCTGAAAAGCTTAGCATGCAAGGGACCCTCCGTACCATTTCAGATAAAACTCAATCTGATTGCATCAAAAGAATAAAAGAAATTATAAGTCATACTAGCGCAGCATTTGGCGGTAAGGGTGAGGTACATATCGAAAATGGCTACCCACCCACCTTAAATCATCATCGCCAGGCGAATTATATACGGAAAGTAGTTGAAAACGTATTAGGAAAAGAGAACTATCATCCTCTCCCAACTCCAAGCTTAGGTGGAGAAGATTTTGCTTATTTTCTTCAAAAAGTTCCGGGAGCATTCTTTTTCTTGGGTTTGGATGATGGCAGAGCTGAAGGTTACCCATCTTTACATCACCCAAAATTTGATTTTAATGATGCAGCCCTTGAGAATGGCATCAGAACCATGAGCCATTTAGCCTTAGCTTGGGCAAATGAGCCTGAATAGATATGCACCAAGGAACTGATTCTTGGATTTTTCCAGGGCTTAGCTTCGTTTTTTTAGCAAGAAAACTTATTATTATTGTTCAGAAAAATACAAGTGAGGATTGAATGACTACAGATGACAAAAAGATTATCTACTCTATGGTCGGAGTGGGAAAAGTTCATGGAACTAAAAGTGTATTAAGAGATATTTCCCTCTCTTATTTCTACGGAGCAAAAATCGGAGTCCTTGGACTTAACGGAGCGGGTAAAAGTACGCTCTTAAGAATCATGGCAGGTGTTGAGCAAGAGTTCCGTGGTGAAGTCCATTTATCTGATGGTTATTCAGTCGGTTATTTGGAACAGGAACCGGCATTAGATCCTAAGCTGACAGTCAAACAAGTTGTCGAGCAAGGAGCAGAGGAAACGGTCGGCCTGCTTAGAAAGTTTGATGAAATAAACGCACGTTTTGCAGAGGAACTAAGTCCAGAAGAAATGGAAAAAGTCTTAGCGGACCAGGCTAAAATTCAGGATCGTTTAGATGCTCTTGATGCATGGTCTCTAGACGATAAACTGAATTTTGCTATGGAAGCACTCAGGTGTCCACCTTCAGACCAAGTCATTGAAAACCTTTCTGGTGGAGAACGTAGAAGAGTTGCACTATGTAGACTCCTTATTCAAGAGCCAGACATACTCCTGCTCGACGAGCCAACCAACCACCTGGACGCCGAATCAGTCTCATGGCTGGAGCGGCATTTACAGCAGTATAAGGGTACAATTATTGCGGTCACCCACGATCGTTATTTCTTAGATAATGTTGCCGGTTGGATTCTCGAACTCGATCGCGGACATGGTATTCCATACAAGGGCAACTACTCTGGCTGGTTAGAACAAAAACAAAAACGTCTTGCTAATGAAGCAAAGTCAGAAGATCGTCGGGCTAAGCAACTTGAGCGTGAGCTTGAGTGGGTCAAAATGTCACCCAGAGCAAGGCAAACTAAAAATAAAGCTCGGATCTCTGCCTATGAGTCCTTGCTCAGCCAAGATGAAGAAAAGATTTCACAAGACCTTAAGCTTTTCATTCCACCAGGACCACGCCTAGGAAACCAAGTAATTAAAGCCGCAGGGGTCAGCAAAAGCTATGGGGACAGACTTCTATACGAAAATTTAAATTTTGAGCTCCCCCCTGGAGGTATTGTTGGTATTGTTGGTCCTAATGGTGCAGGGAAAACTACCTTATTTCGAATGATAACGGGAAGTGAAGACCCAGAGAAGGGAAGCTTTGAAATCGGCAGCACCGTTAAACTAGGCCATATGGAACAATCTCGCGATGCATTGGATGCAGATAAAACTATTTATGAAGTTATATCGGGTGGACATGATACGGTTGCAGTAGGCAAACGAGAAGTCAACGCCAGAGCTTACGTCGCTCAGTTTAACTTTAGCGGTCAAGACCAGCAAAAAAAGGTATCGAACCTATCAGGTGGAGAGCGTAATCGGGTGCAGCTTGCCCTACTCCTTAAGGAAGGTGCTAATGTCATCTTGCTTGACGAACCTTCCAATGACTTGGATATAAATACGCTCAGAGCTCTTGAAGAAGCACTGCTCAGCTTTGCTGGATGTGCAGTGGTCATTAGCCATGATCGCTGGTTTTTGGATCGAATCGCTACTCACATCATTGCTTTTGAGGGAGATAGCAAGGTTGTTTCTTATGTTGGTAATTATTCCGAATACGAAGCAGATAAGCGCAAGCGCCTTGGCCAAGATGCATTAACACCTAAACGTATTCGCTACAAAGGAATCACCAGATAATGAAGATCTAATCAGGCATGCCTGCATCGATCCAGTTTCTGAGCATATCAACTTCTGCTGGTAGCAAGTCTACACCAGCCCCCGCTGGCGGCATTGGGGTAGCATCGCCTAAGGCATAACGTTCTAAGCGATCAAGTGCATCAGGTGCACTAGCTTTTAAATCATCCAATAGATTTGGGACTTGGTTTCCACCGTGACAACCTGCTGCCGAGCAGTTCCCTTTATCAGCAGCAAAAAGTGCCGCGATATCTGCGGTAACCACTAAATTTGCTCCAGGGTCTACAACAGGAGGTGCGCCAGGGGCCATGCCTGCAGCTACCCAGTCAGCAATTTTTTGGATATCTTCCACGGCATAGGAAGCACCTTTTGGCATCCCACCTTTGGTAAGGTACATAATCAATAAGCCTGATTGACCTCCCTCAACATCTGTGATGGTTTCAAAGGAGGAAAGATCAGAAGAAACCATTTGCCCTCTTGCATCTGGGTCAGCACCATGGCAACCTGCTGCTGTGCAACCCTCAAAGCCGGATGCAGGATCGGTAATAAACAGGTCTTGCACATCATCAAAGGTTAGAGCCGACTCAGGGTCTCCAACAAATTCCATCCCACTAAGATTATTATCAGGGGACTCTTCAGAACCGTTGGGTACGTCTTGTTTCATAGCATCTTCCTCTGACGTTATTACTCCTCCATCAATTTCATTGTCTTCATCACTAGATGCACGGTCTTCATCGGTTTCTGAGGAATTATCGACAATTGCATCTGCCGATCTGATTGTCTTGTATCCTGGAAGAGACTCACGACTGCAGTTTAATAAAACCAAAATACAAAAAAAATAAATTATTCTCATTGTTAATCACCTTGAAAAAGGACCCTCTCTACAGTAAATTCTATCGGCATTTTTTAGTCATATTTTTAAGTTATTTATTATCATGTTATTATTACTACATATTATTACTATATTATTATTATGGTCAAAGAAGGTAAGCTTAAAATCATCCTATATTCGGCAATTTATGGGCACCAGGTGAATCAAAAATGTAAAGGAAAAGTTGCTACGCCTCATTTAAATAAGATCTCAACCTCGACCCTACGGTTTCGCTGGCGCCCCTGGAAGTTTTCATTGCTTGCAATTGGATCCAGCTCTCCTCGACCTAAGAATCTCACTTTCTGGGCTGGCACTTGGTAATTTTTTATAATATAGGCTGCTAAGGCCTTAGCTCGATTTCGGCTTAGTTCCTTATTGTAGGCTTGACTACCCAAAGAATCAGTATGTCCAATTATTTTTATGACTCTGATACTACTTAGCTTTGTTTTAAGCATAATTTTATCAAGCCATTTCATAGAACCAGAAAATACCCGATTCGATGACCCATATAAAAACTCGATGTTTCTCAAGGAGTATCGCTGTACCTTTGATCTCGTTGCAATAACCTTGAAAGACGGTTTGCGGGAGACTTTTCGTACAGGTCGAAATGACCAATTTATACCAAAATAGAACCTAAGATCAGGTGAAGAGGTGGAAGACTGTAGAGCGCTTCCAATCCCTCCGTTAAAGGACAGATTATGATTCCACAGATACTTGAAACCCACAAGACCTTCCCTTGTTAGACCCAAATACTTGCTATTCTTGGGCCATTTGTTGCTTGGCTCACTAGCAAATACTTCGGTAATGGCTAATACGTCCCAGGCCTGAATAAGGTAACTGATTGCCATAGAAGCAATGTACTGATCTTGGAATGGTACAATTGGTACTCCTTCAACTGGTGTGCCTGGGTTTCTTTGACGGTATCCAGCATTGAAGCCCAGATTAAATGTATTAATTCGGGTATCGAATGCAAACTGCCCATTGTAAGTTGGTCCTGGTTCACTGCCGGTAAATGGATTGTCCTTGACCTGATTGAAATTTGCACTGGCAATAAATGCCAAACCAACCCTCTTGTTCGCAAACAAGCGGAATTTTCCTGTTAGACGAACGTCATTGATTCCATTTCTCTTGAACTGTACGCGTGAGTTATTCACATAAACACCCTGATAGTTGGTCAAGGGAATATTGACTCCTAAGTCCAACCAATAAGCTATACCTATTCCAAAATTTATATCAGTAGATATTAGTTCGTTCCTTAATAGCCTGCGATTTTGGTATTTTTCATGATCTTCGATATTCATCTCTGGGAGGCCATTGAGAGCATAGTTTACAAAGAGGCCTAGGTTAATGATTCCCTTGCTTAAAGTCTTGCTTGAGTGAACGGTAACAAAGTCAAGTCCTGTTGCACTCGGATTGAAATGTTGAAATTCAGTGCCCTCGACATTAGCGAATGCTCTTGAGCTAATAATAGCTAAGGTTACTAGCAAGATTTTTATTATCATAAATAAACTTCTATTGTGTCGATTGTAATGGTCTCAAAAATCCCTAGTTATCACATGGGTGAACCGGTTTTTACCATAGCTAGCACAAACATATTCCTAAATCTAACCTAGTATCAGCACAATTAAAAAATGAAGAAGTCACTTCTTCATCATATGCATAGTTGTAGCTAGAATAAAGGCTCTTATACTTTTCCCAATTGCTGTCAATCATTTCTAATTTAGAATTGCAAAGTGTGGTCATTTTGCAATTTCATGCATAAAATTATACAACAAACATGAATTTTACGCTTATTTTTAAGTTAATGTTAGTAGCTTATCATCCAAATATAGGATAGTAAATCTCACCGCCTATAGACCAGAGCAAACTAAAAAACCCGTTAATGCCAAAAAATGCTATTTCTCAAAAGTACCAACGGTAGGCACATACTGGAAAATTCCATATATCTCGTATCATGATTTCATTTTATAGCGAGCATAAGTTGTAATGAAGGAATAAGTGTGGATGGAGGCTAGAATTCTAATGGAGCATCTTCAAGTTCGGAATCTTCAGTATTATATTTTTTATAGTATACATAGTCGGCGTACTTAAAAGTATTCAAAATATTGTAAAGAATAGCGCTAATATTTTCTTCTGACTCACTTACCCAAGGCACACCCTTTGCATTTAATTCTTTCGCGACATCTAAGATGAAAAATACTCTTAAATCTGATTTTGATAATTTATTTTTATCATGCGTATTTATTTCACCTTCCGAGCTATCAAAGAACAGAATACCACCATTAACGAGTTCTATTACTAGTGTTTTAGAAAGAGCAGAAGATGAAAAAAGTGTTAATGTGAACAATAATGTAATGAATCTATACATATAAAAACCTTGTATTCAAACTATTATGGTTTGTGTGCCACTTCTTATACTTATTTTAGGAATGAATTACAAGTTTTCTTTTATTGTTATTTCATTCTAATAGCTTGCCCCTTTGAGAGCAAGGAGCACTACTGAAGATGAGCTAAGTTATAGAAGGGAAACATCAAGTCTCTAAGAAAAGAGAACCCCTTCGTCAGAAATATCATGCAAGATCAACAACTAAACTACATGCAAAAATAAATCCCCATTGTCTATTTTTCGTCATAATCCACTGAATCTCAGGCTGGATTTAAGAGCTATCTTTTTGCCCATATAGGACCCCTTTGATTAAATTATTTTTAAATAATCCGATATGAATTGATGTACAATTATTTTCTTATTCGATTTACTTTTATTCATAAGAAAGTGGGTGAAAAATGGTATCTAAAATGATATGGAAGAGTGATTTAGATATTGGTATTGAAAATATGAATAATCAACATAAAAAACTAATAGATTTGATGGGAATACTATATGACAACAATGAAAAAAGTGTTGATAAAAAAGTACTAGAAAAAAACATGTCTGACTTGTTTGATTATACGGTACGACATTTCAAAGAAGAGGAAAAATACCTTGAATCAAATGACTACTCCGGACTGCCAACACATAAAATAATTCATCAGGACTTATTAGCCAAGTTGAAAACTCACTACGAGTCTTTTCAAAACGGTGACAATACGAATATTTCTGATGAGGTCTTTGTTTTTCTCAATTTTTGGTTATCTTCTCATATAAAAGGGATTGATATGAAGTATGGCAAAGAGCTTTCTAATTCCTGAATATTTTAGATCAATTGAAAGAGATTTTTTACTTATTTTTTTCTATCTTAATCACAAAACTTCGCCCATGGATTGATTCCTAGTTATGAATTTAGCATTTAGCAGTATGTTTTTCGAATGCTCTGATTCTGGTTTTCTGATTTAGAGCTTTCGAAAATCGTTCAATCAAATTTAGAGAATCAATCTGTTCGAAATTCTCACTCAATCCCCCTCTCTAAGAGTGAGATTGGATATAGTTTGTGATTTACCTAGTGAAGAACATTGAGAATATTGCAGAACTTATTGAACCACTTTTTGTAGTGGGTTCCGCTCTGTATATAAAATGAACAGTTTTTTTTAGGCTTTTGGTAGTCTTCAAAAATGATAGCAATATACCCTTCTCTTGATCCAAAAAAGTAAAGGAAAAATTGCTAAGAGAAGATCTAAAGAACCTTGCCAAGAGTAAGACTGAGAGTTAAGACTATTTTAGCCAATTTTTGCTTTGCCACGATGAGCAAGCTGCCTATGAAAAACAAACCTGACCCTACTGAAGGAGCCAATTCTTGAGTTCACGTGATAAAGTTCAAGCAAGACGTTTAAAAGGCTTTCAAGATTACCACCCCCCAATCATGGAAATGCGCTATAAAATCATGGACATCATCCGCGACGAAGCAGCAAAAGCTGGTTTTAAGGCTGTTGGCACACCGGCCTTAGAGTACAGTGAAGTCCTCCTTGGGGTAGGAGGAGAAACCGACAAACAGGTCTTTCGCTTTCAAGACAATGGTGATCGGGATGTGGCCCTCAGATTTGATTTAACAGTTCCTTTCGCTCGTTATGTTGCCGAGCACCAAGGGAGTTTAAACTTTCCATTCAAACGCCTCCAAATTGGCGATGTTTGGCGTGCAGAAAAGCCGCAAAAAGGTCGCTATAGGGAGTTTTGTCAGTGCGACCTTGATATTGTTGGGGTTAATTCCATTGAAGCTGATATGGAAATCTTACTTTGCTTCCGCAATATATTGAGCCGCATTGACATGGGCCCCTTTACCATGGCTATAGGCCACCGCTTGATTTTGTCAGCTTTAATTTCAAAGACTCTTGGCATTCAAGATCCTGAGCTTGAATCGAAGGCGCTGATAATCATAGATAAGCTTGATAAGATTGGTAAGGACAAAGTGCTTGGGCAGCTCGACGAAATTGCGAAGGAGAAACCCGGAGGAGGAGAAATCCTCATCGAAGCAATTGCCGACAAAGATCCAGAAACGGGCACCCACTTGAGCAAAATCGCCAAACTTTTAGAAGGTGACTCTGAAAACCTTGAAGTTCTGGAGCAACTTCGATCTACCGTCGAAACCATAAACCACGTCAGTAAAACTAGTAAAGGTAAGGTCATCATCGACTTATCAATTGCTCGGGGCCTTGGGTACTACACAGGAATATGCTTCGAGACCACAATCGATTCACTACCTGGCTTCGGTTCAATTTGCTCTGGAGGGCGTTACAATGAGCTTGTTGAGCGCTACCTTAATCGGCAGCTTCCTGGTATCGGTGGTTCTATTGGACTAGACCGTCTTTTAGCTGGGCTGCAAGAACTGGAAAAAATTGAACAAGCCCTAGACGAGCAAACTGTATTTGTTGCCATTGCCTCAGACAAAGCTAGGACCAAAGCATTTGAAATCCTGCAGGACCTACGTAATCAAAACATTAAGGCTGACATAGCACTTAAAACTAATAAGCTTGCGAATCAGTTTAAACACGCAAACAGGCAAGGTTATCCAGTTGTAGTAACTTTAGGCGATGACGAAATTGCCAAGCAAACAGTTTCAGTGAAGGATATGAGATCGGGTGAAGAAAAAAAAGGTGTGCCTCAAACTCAGCTAGTTGATACCTTAAAAGGGATAATTAAGATGTAAGCAAGATCCAAAATTGCTGTCATGCTCAGCCCCGAAGGGACCTTGTGGCATCTCCCACATTTCATCCATTTAATTCGGGGAGAAGCCTTTTTTCAAAATGCTTTGTGAGTGACAGAAAGCTGCTTGAGATTTTATTCTGCGGAGGGAAGGTGATATGCGGACAATTAAAGCTCCTACCGGAACCAATCTAAGTTGCAAGTCCTGGACCCAAGAAGCTGCTATGCGCATGCTGATGAATAATCTGGACCCAGAAGTTGCTGAGAATCCAGCTGAGTTAGTTGTGTACGGTGGCACTGGAAAAGCAGCGAGAAACTGGAAATGTTTTGACTCTATCATTTCATGCCTTAAATCTTTGGAAAATGACGAGACACTCCTTGTCCAATCAGGAAAGCCAGTCGCAATTTTCCGCTCCCACGCTGGGGCACCTCGAGTTTTAATTGCCAACTCCAACCTTGTTGGTAATTGGGCAAATTGGGACCATTTTCACGATTTGGAAAAAAAAGGCCTGATGATGTACGGGCAAATGACTGCAGGATCATGGATCTATATTGGCAGTCAAGGGATCGTGCAAGGTACTTACGAAACTTTTGCTGCCTGCGGAGATAAATACTTTAATGGAAGCCTTGCAGGCCGGTTTATTTTTTCTGGCGGATTAGGTGGAATGGGAGGAGCACAACCTCTTGCAGCAGTGATTGCTGGTGGTGTATTTCTTGGTGTCGATGTGGATGCTACCCGCATCAAAAAACGCCTCGATACGGGCTATTTGGACAAGCATGCTAAGGATTTGGACGAGGCTCTTGCTATGGTAGAAGAAGCTTGTCAAAAAAAAATTCCGCTTAGCATTGGGTTACAAGGTAATGTTGCAAAGGTGCTCCCTGAGTTATTAAACCGGAGAAAGATTCCCGATATAGTCACTGACCAAACCTCTGCCCATGATGAGCTAAATGGATACATCCCTCATCAAATCTCCCTTGAAGAAGCCTTGAGCCTAAGGAAAAGCGATCAGAATAAATACAAGACGCTCTCTTTCCAGTCCATGGCAACTCTGGTGGACGCTATGATCGCTTGCCAGGAAAAGGGTGCTATTGTTTTTGACTACGGCAATAACATAAGAGCAGGAGCCGAAAAGGGGGGTGCAAAAAACCCTTTCGCTTTTAAAGGCTTTGTTCCTGAATTTATCCGGCCCTTATTCTGTGAAGGAAAGGGACCGTTTCGCTGGGCTGCTTTGTCGGGAAAACCAGAAGATATTGCCTGCATTGATGCTGCTTTACTTGAAGCATTTCCTCAGGACAAAGGATTAATGCGCTGGCTAGCTGCTGCCAGGGAGAAAATCAAATTCCAAGGACTCCCCTGTAGAATTTGCTGGTTTGGATATGGTGACCGCGAGAAAGCAGGCATACTGATTAACGATCTCGTTAAACAAGGCAAAGTTTCTGCACCCATTGTTATAGGGCGTGACCATCTAGACTGCGGCTCAGTGGCCTCACCCTATCGCGAGACCGAGGGGATGTTGGATGGTTCTGATGCCGTTGCCGATTGGCCCATTTTAAATGCACTGATAAATGCAGTTAATGGAGCCAGTTGGGTTAGCTTCCACCATGGTGGCGGGGTTGGTATGGGCTACTCCCTCCATGCCGGAATGGTTATCGTTGCCGATGGTACTGAAGCTGCGAAAGAAAAACTCTCAAGGGTTTTAAACTCTGACCCAGGAATGGGCATTGTGAGGCATGTGGACGCAGGTTACGAAAGAGCAACTGAAATTGCTAAGGAAAAAGGACTTAAGATCCCCTTGATGGAAGGCACTAAATCTTAGCAGAAAACAAAACACACCCTTAATAACTACTATCTACCTTTGCTCAGCTGTATTCTCTCAAATCAAATAGCCCATCATATTTAAATTTCGCCAAAGATCTATCTTTATAAAATGGGCCTGAATCTTCCTTGATAATATCTCTAGCCTACACTCTGGATTTATAAACCAAGAAATAGATTTTTGTTATGAAAGGACAGTAAGGTGATAAAAAGTGCAAAAGAGCTGTCAAAAAGCCTTAACTATCGACCCGTGAGAGTCATATACAATGTTTCTATCTCTGAGTCTGCTTTTTATGGACCGACTACTTTGGATGCTGTAACGGACTATGACCATTTGCCAGGAAATTTGGAATCTAAAACAGATTTTGATGAAAAGCTGAAAGATCGACTGTTGTTAGTCACTCTCAGGGTTGCGGTATAGCAAGAAATGCATTTTTTACAGCTTCTCTTCTATATGGACAATATCAAAAGGTTCACCATCACTCGTGTTGGCTATGTGAATGAGTGCTATCTAGTTGAATTGATGCAACAAAAACTTCCCATAAAATAAGAGGAATTTGCACAGTAATATTAGAAGATCTAACATGAACTTCCACATGTGTTGGATGAATATTTATTAACACTATTTTATCATTTATTATGACACTAGACATATACGTAATAAAAATAATGGATTAGGAAATGTTTGTTTTACCCATAGTGCTTGGCTCGAGTTGTAAAGGAAGATTAGTCGAGAAATTTGAAGACCGATTTTTAAATTTGCGACTAGATTCTAGATCTCGTTTCGTATATTTTTTGGATCCTTTCTAGCTAACTAAACAAATAACACCTATGAAGAAAAATTGCATATTATTTAGTGTCTTTCATTACTTTTTTTCTTATTTATTTGCTACTTACTAATAAGCTTGATGAAACATTTTACTTTTTAAATAGTTTTATTTTTTTAACAGTCTGTTGTGGACTAATCGTAGCATCATTAATATGCACTTTTCTTTTATGCAATGGCAGGCTAGTCGATCAAGGCCAGTATAGGGTCGCTGAAGAAATTGATGTGGAGGAATCTCGCTTTATCAAAAGACGTCACTATTTGCACAAAGCATGTTGCAAATGCGGGGGGTCTAAAATGAAGGTTCCTAGCCCTGTGAGGGGAGTGCCAGGAACCCTTTATTCCCCTAGATTTATTGCCCGTTTGATCTGCGATAAGTTCCGACTATCCTTGCCTTTATATTGGCAATTTGCAGTGTTAAGGGCAGAAGGTCTGGATATGAGCCGGTCTACCCTCACCCGCTTACTCCACAAGCATGTGGATACCATGGCTCCCATAGTTGAACGACTCTGGACCTACAATAAACTAGCCGAATACCTTGCATGTGATGAGTCCCCCATCAGGACGAAATTCAAAGGGGTATCTGCTAAAATGCTCTTTTTCCCTGTACTACTTGTGGGAAAGGTTGAAGGATCGTTGCATTTTCCTGTAAGTCTAGGCCTTGCCTGCGCTGGGGCAGAGTGAATGGTGAGCAATTTGCTTTGTCAATCAAAGTGTAAGAATTTAAATTAATGGTGAAATATACCAAGACATAGAAATAAATCAATTTTATTTCCGAAATTCCGATAAGGGGCGGACTAAATAAAAATTTATCGGAGAAAATATATGCTTAAGCATTTTTTGATTTTTATGACAATCATCACATTTTCTTGCTCTAAAGATAAGAAGGAAGCACAACAGTCTAATTCTCGCGAAACTAATACCGGGAATAATAACACCCTCACTGGCCCTTTAATACCATTTTTTACCTATTGCACTGATTGTGAGAAAGGTGAAAATGTAGGGAGTTGTACTCCAGCAATCAAACATACTATAGATGCGTTGAAGGCAAATCTAGCTTGTTCTAAGCTAAGAGATAGACTGCAAAAATCTTCTAACCTTACATTGAAGAACGCTGAAATCTCCGATGTGCTACCTCTAGCTGAGTTCACAAACCTAAAAGAACTTGACCTATCTGGCAATCAAATCTCTGATGTGAATCCACTAGCTGGACTTACAAACCTTGTTTCTCTTAACTTATATCAAAACCAGATCTCTAATTTGAGCCCACTAGCTAAACTTATAAACCTTAATTATCTAAACTTAATCAAAAATCAGATTTCTGATACAAACCCACTAGCTAAGCTGAAAAAGCTTTTACAACTGGATTTAGGCGAAAACCAAATCTCTAATGCTGATCCACTAGCTGGACTTATAAACTGGCATCTAGGACCTAATCTGTAGAAAGATCCTCTAAAATTGATTTATGACAGAGTTTCCGATGATTTTAATTATGTAAAAAAAATCACGGCGGTGTCGGTGTCTATATTTACCGCCAACACAATGCCGATCTT
>JBGCDR010000352.1:0-3529 GCA_045105515.1 Oligoflexales bacterium | reverse complement strand
TCATACCTTTGCTCATAAGTGAGATTGGCAGACATAAATACCCCTTTCTTGCAAGCAGATTAGCCTCATAGACTAAACTAAATCCGCCTTCCGAAGCGATGGAATTTTTTCTTCTGCACTTAATCTAGCAATCCGCCTAAGTATTTGAAGCTTATTCTTCAATAGATGTTTGAGGAAGGGTTTCTTCCTGGAAAATATGAAGCTTTCGTTGATTTTGTAGACAATCCTCGAGAAGCTCTTCAAAACTAAGAGAATTGAATAAACTTCTTTTTCCCCACTTCAAAGGCTTATGCGCCAACTTTCACCATCTTTAAGCAAGGTAATCTCTGCATGAAAAATATAATTTGGATCACCCCTTTCAAGCAATGATCTTGTCATAATCGATAAATTTGGCTTTGCCAATATCTTATCTAAAAAAACTCCATCAATAAATAAGGAAATAGGCTTTTCGAAATCAAAATATTGTTTCTTTAGTAAGATTTTTAAACTGCGAATATTATCTATTGAGTCAATTTCAATACTATTTTCTTGATCAGATATACTTGCTTGAAGAAAACCTGCAGATCTATCATTTGTTTCTAACACAGCAATCCAAGCATTTAAGGAATCTAGGGGCGAAAGTAAATTTTTATGTTCATCTTTCGGAAGAAGTCTTGCCCCATAACTAACTGGTCGGTTTGCAAAGGTTGCTAAATCCCAAGTTATGACCTCAGGTATGGATTTTCGCTCATATTGAGATAACCATTCTACAGCATTAGTATTGCTCATAGTAGATTCGCGATTGCTTTGACTTACCCACAACCGCGGATCAAGTATTACCTCCTGGGGTCTGCCTAAGGGGTCATTATCTCTCCAACTGTTATGCCCCCCACCCTTATGCAAAAATAATTCATACCTATAACCAGGCCACTTTTGATCGAAACCTTGTATGCTCGAATAATTTTGTGCTGCCACTTTGTGCCTATTATAGGCTGTATCCATTTCTCCCATCTGCATCAAAAAAGGAGTGTTGAAGACATTGATAAGGCTTACTCCATTGCTATGACCTGCCGACATATTTGCTCCAGCCCAGCGGTCAGGCATTCTTGGAGCTATTTGATAAACACCATCCCCTCCAGCAGAAAATCCCAATAGGTATATTTTATTAGGATTAACTTTTTCAAAAGCGATAAGATTTTCTATCATGCGGTCATAAAGTGGGTAGGAATCAGGCATAAAGTGTAAGTTGTAGGTATTACTGATTCCTCTAGGAGCAACATATACTCCAATATCTACGCTATTTTTATAGTACAGCTTCATCTGTTCCCACTGGGAATCATTTACTGCTGGAGGAGCACCACCACCTCCATGCAGGGCTATAAAGGCACTATAGCCCCCTTCCGGCATTTCTCCTATCGTATCGAGGGAAAATTTCATAGTAGAACTGCCATATTTCAATGCCCGGCCATTATGCTCGGACTTTCGGCTCTCATCGTCTTTTATAGCTCCAAGATACTTTTGCCAAAGTACATCGGAAAGCTCGATCAATTCGCTAGATAAATTTAGTTCTTCACTTTCTTCAAGAAGCTGAATAAAACTCAAGCTTTTTATTTTTTCTAAAATGTCAGACAAAGTAGGAACAGGGCTGGATGGATCGGGGTTCGAGCTGTCATTTTCATTCTTTTCTTGGGTAACTTCTGGGCTTTCACCATTTTTCTCGTTTACTTCTGTACCTGACTCATTTTTCTCATCGCCATCGGGTACTGTCGTAGATGCATTCTGATTTTCAGGGGACTGACTTTGGCTTACAGGATTTTCGTTGTTTTTTATTTCTTTAAGTTGCTGCTTTTTACTACAGGAAAGGAGAAATAAAAATATTAATAATAAATTTATAGATTTAGATCTACATTTTTTACTAAATATCATCAAATATTCCACCTTAGTACAACTATAAGTTTAGTATATATGAAATCATCAAAACATTCGATGTCCAGCTTCAAATAAATCACTCAGGTATATGTAAATATCAATAACTTTCTAGTGAACTTTGTTTAGGTAAAATTTATCGACATGCGAAAGTAGAATTATTAGACAAATCTATTTACCGGCAATTTTTATTGCTATTTATGTGAATTTTTTGTAACTCCCAGCTTATATATTGTTAGCCTTAATTTTTAAGTAATAGCAAAGATTCGGTTTACTCATATCATATGGATATGGTCTATTTTTGGATCTTATGCACCGATAGTTAGGCCTTCCTTTTTCTCGCCAAGATATATTTAAATCACCACCTTTTTTTTAATTTTATCGGTTCACCATGTACCCATCAAATTTAGAGTCCATGGCATTTAAATATATGTTTATCCATTAATATATTGTCCTTCTAATAAAATTACTATTATGGTATTCTCCTACTTCTGAGTTTTCGCAATTAAAAAACTAAAGACTAAATTATGAAATTTATTAAGTATTTTTCTATGCAGAGTGCCTTGAGCTTCCTTTTATACTCATCAATATCCCTAGCATCCGGACAGCAATCAGAGGATGGAACTATTGTACTGCTAGATTATTCAAGGGTATTAGCGAGCGAGTATCTAGAGTGTCAAAAATACCAGGATGTTATAATATTTGAGCGGATAGATGAAATTTGTAAGCAAAACCCTCAATTATTCATTGATTTAGCTTTAAAAGCATCCCAAAACTATGAAAACTCTCAAATAAACCTGGATAGACTTGTAAATTTAACGAATTTATTCATGGTAAATGAAATAATCGAATCCTTTGACAATTATTCAAGCTCAGAAGAGAATCTAGCACTGGCATTTATTACAATAGTAATTTTTTTCGAGCAGATTCAAACACAGGTGATGACTCATGTTTGGGAAGAGATTGATCGACAATTTAAAAACAAAGTAGATTTTGATGGCAAGCGCAAGCTTATGGCTGAATTCAAGTACGAGATAAAACAATTTCTTGGAGTTGAGCAATGGGAGAAAGTTTATCAATCCATTGCTAGACACATAGATCGTGATATTAGAGGAAAAACCTCAGGTTTAGCAAGAGAGGTATTTCAACTAAAGGTACGTACCCCAGTTTTAGCGTCAATGAAGGAGAATTTAGCCTCGTTTGATTTCCACTCATCTTATCTAAACGGAACCCTAACAGATCAAATTAATCTAGCATGCAATTATAGCTCATTAGTATTTCAGCTCGGACTCTTGCCTACCTACCATACGGAGTCATTTAGCTACCTCCATCGAAAAACGAGCAAATTGATAAGAAATAATCGTAGTATTGAGTCAATCACAGCCCTAAAGGCACTTAAAGATTCTTTAGAGCACACTCCAGACGGAATTGCTCATTTAACTATAAGAACACTTCTGGATAAATGCTTACAAGACTGCAATGATATTTAGTGCCTGATTGGAAACACACCGCCGCCTTTGTATGTAAGGCTTAGAGCACTATAATCTTTAGCGAATTTCCCCAGTTTCTCTAAAAAGGATATAATTGTCGGAAAATCAAAAGATCTTGGGGGTGCCCATGCGCG
>JBGCDR010000351.1:0-7486 GCA_045105515.1 Oligoflexales bacterium | reverse complement strand
ACTTAAGATTTTTCTCTTATTAGCTCTTAAACACATCTTAGGAAGGGGAATTTTGATGAAAATATTTTTTTCAAGCACAAATTTGTTTTGAATTCTGGACGGCAAGATTATTTTTGCATTTTCTTATTGAATTCAAGCTATACTATCTCTATATGCAAATATAGATTATTGCAGAATTAGTGCCAATAAAAAAGGAAGTTTTTTAAGGAGAAAACTATCTTGAAAAAAATTTATTTTGTCTTTTTTCTGTTGTCTTTATCTTGTTTAACCAGCAAAAATAGAAAGGAAAACTATAGTCTTCAAGTGAAACAAGTTCAAGAAGAGAATCAATTTTTTCCTCTGCTAGAGACTGCTCAAATAGGAGACGGTAGTTTTTACAAATATCTGATCTGCCAAGAAGAATCAAACAATTGCTTAGTAAGCTATTTTTCTGAAGATAGAAAGGTATTCAAAGGGTTAACACCTGGCAAGTATCAGTTGTCTCTTTTTATCTGCGATTATCAAATAGAAAAATCATGCAAACAGCGGGGTGTAGCAAATTTTGTTCAAAAACCCTATTTAGATCCAAAAAATGAACTCATACACAAGATAGCATGGGTTAATAAAGCCATCTTGCAAGAAAAAATGATAAACATGTATGATGAATTATCAAAATTTTCTAGTGCTCTAGATTCTTGCAATAGAGATGCCCAAGATCCTGAGCTAAATAATTACATAGCTTTTCTTAAGACTAAGCTGAAGGCTCCAATAGAGACGCAATTTGAATATTTGTCAGTGGATAATTTTGAAGTATCTTTGACAAATATTGTTGGTCAAAATCAATTATCCTTAACAAGTGACAAAACTATTCCAGTGCGTTTAATACTCTGGCATTACTCTAGTCCCAAACCAATATTTTCTCGGAAAGATAAATCCTTAAAATTTGACTTGGAAGGTCTAAAACAAACGTTACTGGGAAAAAGATATGGTCATTCAGCATTACTAATAGGCAATAGGACTTTGGAGGGAGGCCCATCAGTAGATGATTCTTATTACTTGTCTTATCCGACTGGAAATGATTATGAAAGGGATATTAAAAAATATAAAAAATTCACAGTAATTGATTTACCGAATGTATCACCTTCATCATTTTCTGATTTTAAAAGAATGATCTATTACTCTGTTTTTGAGACTTCTCTTCCAGATGAAAGCTTTCAAGAATTATTGAAAAAAAGAGATAGTCTTGCGAAATCAATTTCAGAAAATCTGGGAATTGAGGAAGGGGAAATTGTCGATTTTTTTGTAAAACATAAAAGGAACTATCGAACTAAATTTCCAGGATACAAGAAAAACCCGGTTGGTTCAGGTATTTATAAACAAAAACTTGCGATTAGTTTGTTGGATAAATATTATTTTAATCAATTGGAAATATCTAAAACTTTTAAGCTCCATCCAGAAGAAAAATCTTTTTACCAAAGCATTCTTGAAAGTTCTCGAAAAAATATTCATGACATTCTTGGATTTGATGACAGTGCATTTTTAGAAGAAATGATTGATGGACATGAAGATATAGCAAGAAATAATCCTAAAGTGTTAGAAGGTACGACAAAAGATGCGGTTTTAGCTGAAATGTTGTGGTTTAAACGTTCTAACAAGGAAAACAATGCTAGGAAAAAGGAGTATTTAGAAGCATACAGTGATTTTGTAGAAGCTAAAGGAGTATTAGCTCGAAAAGAGTTGCCTTATGGAGAAGATTTTTCCTTCACAGGTAAAAATTGTTCCTGTGCTACTGGTATGGGAATGGAAGCCCTTTATAAAACTAAATCTCTTTTTCGCAAAGGATATATCCCCCCTGATCCGTTAGACAATTTGAAACGAGTAGATAGGTTGAAGTCACGAATAGAAGGTAAAATGTGGTATCAAAATAAGCTAGCGCGAAAGACAGGGATTTTTGCAGGGATTTCATCAGTTTTAGCATCAGCAGCTGTAGGAGCTTATTACTTGAATCAAGGATACTTCAATATTTTATCTAATGAACAAAAGAAAATTGATGGTAGCGATTTTTCCCTAGCAGTAGAGTCACGGAAACTTAGCAAGAAATGTCTTTCTGATGCATTTAAGAACGCATCTCAACTATTCAAAAAATATAGACTCGATCTAAATACTCAAATTACAGGTATGATTCTGAATCAATAATAAAATCTTTTAGTTAGAGTAGACTCTATGTGTCAAGAATTTTCACTCTATTTCCTTCCGACATCAAACTCCTGAAATTATGAAATAAATATTTGATTTTGAGTTTTAGCTTGAATAAAATCAAAGATTGATCTATAGTTGCGCCTCAAATCCAAAATTTACAGGAGCTAAATTAGCATGCATCTTAAGGCCACTAAAATTATTTTTGTCCTGTTTTTTTCTCTAGTTAATGGATTTTTATCCGAAGTTAGATCAGAAGAGTATTCTGACATTCAACGAATGTTACTCCGAATAGATGACTTTCAACAAAGAACTTTTGGAGCTTCGGAAGATTTACGTATTAAAGAACTTAATGACGAGATTCCAGATGCCGGGAAAAAATTTGATCCCTTCGAAAAATTCTATCGCTCAATCATCCCCACTCTTTCGGATAGTGAAAAAAGGGCCTTACTAACACGAACAGTACTTTTCAAGTCTAGGTCCCTGAATGAAAAAATAAGTATAAAAAATATCTTGAACGAAGGTTCTTGGGATGATTTGAAAATTTTAACTGGTCCTACCTCAGCATTAGATTACCATCTGCTTTCACGCTTGTATCAAGGTAAATCCTTGTTGGGAGAGACTCTTACAAGTTTGATGCTTGTTACTCCAACTGATGACACCGATGTACTTATTAGTAGACAGAGGATCATAAAGGAAATTTTGAATAATCCAAAAGCTGCATCCGATTTGGAAGAAGCATTGGATGATTTTTCAGAACATGAAATAAATGCTCTTTCTTTGTGGTCTTCGAAAGATCCTATTTATGAAGAGGCATATAAAAACCAGTCTGATGCCTTATTATATTGGAATTTGCCTTTTCTTAAGTTTTTGAACCATACTAATGGAGGTCTTTTGCTTGGTGGAGGACTCTCGAAGCTTATTGCTGGCACCCCTAAAATATTTATGGCAGCAGGTGCAGTTTTTGGTGCACTTTCGCTTGCAGGGAATAATTCACAGCTTTTCGGACCGAGTTTATTCATTTTTTTAGAAGGGTTCATGCTCGAACATATTGCTCCAATAGAAAAAGTAGCTAAATCACAATATAGAAATTTAAAGTCAAGAATGAGAGGAATAAGTAAACTTCTGAATACTTCTGAAGAACTATATTATTCAATAAAAAATTCTCCGGAACTGTATGAAGCATTACGTCCTAACATTAGGAATCTAGAAAAATTGGTTGTTGATAGTAACAATGATCGTGAAATAAAAATAATGCAGCGTTTGGCCAAACATAGTGATTTTAAAAAAGATAATTTTTATTTAGATGCTTGGTATCCCAGTCTCAGAATGTTCAAGATTTTTGAAAAAAAGAGATCTCAGCTAACAGAAGTTCTAGCTGATATTGGATTTATTGATGCTTTCGTCTCACTTGGAAAAAATTATAAAAATCACTTCAATGAAAAAAACCATTATGTTTTTGCAAATTATATTTCAGAAGCGGAAACTCCTAAGATCGAGGCTAGTGGTTTTTGGAATCCTATGTTGGCCTCCTCAAAGGCAGTTGATAACACTTTAACTATGGGAAGAAAATCCCAAGGTCCACAGGGTATGATTGTGACCGGACCTAATGCAGGCGGGAAATCAACTTATATAACAGGTATTATGACCAATGTTTTACTGGCACAGACTTTCGGAATCGCTGCTGCCGATTCATTTGAATTTACTCCTTTTAGTAGGCTTAGCACCTATATCCATCCTTCAGATGATATAGCAGCTGGAAACTCATTATATATGGCTGAAGTAATCCGAGCCCGAAGCCATATTGAAGATCTTAGAAACCTAGAGGATGATGAATTCAGTTTTGCCATTATGGACGAGATCTTTAGTGGTACGAACCCACAAGAAGGTGCCGCAGCAGCATATAGTATCGCTGAATATATCGGTGGTTATTCGAATTCTCTGAATATTGTTGCAACCCATTTTCCCATTTTGACGAAACTTTCATGCAAGTTTTCTGAGAAAGATGTATTTGGAAACTTTAAGGTCTTCGTTGAACGGGATGAAAATGAAAGAATCAAATATTCATTTAAAGTAATCCCGGGTATATCTAACCAGACTATTGCGATCGATATTTTGGAAGAACAAGGGTTTGATACAGAGGTGTTGCAGAGAGCAAAAGAAATCTTGGCAAATCCTTCGGAATACTACGATTAAGATCTGAGAAAACTCTTTATTTACCTAATTAGAAACTCAGCATCTTGAGGATGCTGAGTGATCTGATCTGATCTGATCTGATCCTTAGCTGACAATCCAAAAATAAATTACATCTCCTCCAGCTAGTATTGACATAGTACGTGGGCTCTGTTAGGTTCAACTGCCTAAAAAAAGAACAGGAGAGAAAATGACTTACACTAAAATTCCAAATATATTTCTATTGGCGCTTTGTCTTTTGTTTGCAGAGCTTTCCAAAGGAACAACTGATTTTGATTCCACAGGCAACGACAATGGTAGAATGTTGGATTTAATGAAATTTGTAATGGAAGCAAAGGAAGCTCGTCAGGACTCCGCTAAGCATGCCCGAGATGCCCAGAATAGCAGTTTTACAGCTAGCGAAAGTATCAGAGGAGCAAGAGAAACAATTAGCAGCTTTGCAACACAAAAAACTAGTAGCATTAATTTACAAGTCCAAAGTGGATTAAGACAGCTAGAAAGGGCAAATGATAGTTCGAGGTATGCCGCAAAAGAGGTTACTAGAACTGCAAAAGAAGCCACGGAGTCTGTGCGTTCTACCGCAAGAACAGCTCATCAAGAATCTAATGAGCTTCTATCGAAACATCTAGGAACCACAAGAAAAAATTTTCAAGATGTTAGTAATGCCTTGAATGTAAGGGCAAATGATATCAAAGATGGATTATCTGATCAGCAAAAGTCAATTTCAGATGAACTTACAAAGACCGAACGAAGTATTAATAGCAATATTGCAAGTAACCTAGATCGCGCACAAAAAACTCTAGAAACAAGGCGGGAAGCAATTGTCGGTGACCACAAAAAGCAGATTGCAGGCCATGCTGCTCAGGAAATGAAGACTTTGGAAGCAGTGGGTGACAGAATAAATGCCGAACAAATTCGCTTAGACGCAGAAAAGACAAAAGAAGCAAGAGAGAAACAAAGACTAGATAGGGAAGCGGATCGAGAGGCTGCGATAGAGTCGGCTAGAGTAAAAGCCCGAATTGAAAATAGTAAGGATGCTATTGATGCTAAAGGGGGAGTAGAACTTAAAAAGATTGACGCTTACAGTAGGAACGTAAAGAATATTCTTTCTGATAAAAAAGTCGTAACATATACGGTCGTAGCAGCTGCGGTAGTTATTGGTTCTTATTTTATTTTCAAACATGGTGTCCCGATCATAGCAAGTCAAATTGAAAAATACTTGCAAAAGCCTAGATTGGTAAAAGAAACTAATGTCCTGGCTTGGCATCAAAGACTACTTGGAAAAAATGTGCCCACGGATAAATATACTTTCGATAATCTTCATTTAGAGGGTGATTTACAATCGCAGTTAACTGATTTGGCAGATTCAACTAAAGAAGCCCAAAAGTTGGGTCTAGGTTATAATCATTCGATGTTTTATGGACCCCCTGGAACTGGTAAGACATTTGCAGCTAAAATTTTATCCCATTATTCGAAACTACCTTGGGTTGTCATCGCTGGATCATCCTTTGACCAGTTCGAAGAAAAGGAAGCTCTAAAGGAGCTCGATAATATTTTTATTTGGGCAAATAAAATAAAAGGTGGTGCCATTGTCTTTGTTGATGAGGCAGATTCTTTTTTAGCAAGGCGTGAAGGAAAAAATTTAAAAAATGATAAGTTGGTCAATATGTTCTTATCTCATGTTGAAACAGCTACCCATGATAAGTTGATGTTTGTTTTTGCGACTAATCACCTCGATCGCATTGACTCAGCGATTCGAAGCAGAATTTCCCACCTTGTTAAGTTCGATTTGCCTAACAAGGAAGGAAGATTTATGCAATTAAAAATTAACATGAAAAACCATATATTTGAAAAAGGGTTTTCGGTCAAAGATTACAATAAAGATATATTGATGTCCTATGCTGAAAAAAGTGAAGGTTTTTCGGGGCGTAGCTTGGATACTTTGGTAAAGCAATGGCAGACATTTGCCACTTTAAAAAATAATCCAATCTTGGAAGAAAAAGATATGGATATTATTTTCCGAAGGTTTATGAAAAGGGTGCAAACCGAAGCGACTCTTTTGGGCAATTAAATTCGTAATTTTAGCATATTATATTCTGAGTCCCATTTAATTCTTTGGCTTCCTGTATATCAAGTAATAATGCTCTTATTAAGAGTATCAACGACCTCATGCAACACCTCCCTTAACGCCTCGAAATAAAGGGTCTTTATTATAACCATCGCCTAACGGCTTAATTTCATATGGAAAATAGAATTACTTAGATTTTGGCCAGATTTTATCCATAAATTAATCTTGGACCCTTGATATTTGGAAACTGCCTTGATATTGTGCAGCAGAATTAACCATTGGACTGAAACAGTTCTCATAATAAAGACCTAACAGTATGAATTTGAAGATTTTCAAAAAGCTTCCAATAACTTTTATCTTGATTTTACAGATTTCACCTGCTTTCGGACAGAAAGCAGTTTCTAATATTTCTGAAAGTAATGCGGATGATATTGACCTGATATTTGATGAATTACTTGAGGGAAAAGCATCTCTAGGAAAACAGTTACCTAAGAAGAATAATCCAAAGACCGATTTTTCTGTCACCCAAAAGGCAGGTGATGTGGTAGAGGTACATTCTCTTGAGGAACTTTCAAAAATAATTGAAGAAATCAAAAAAACAGTTCCGAGTTCAAGCGAAGAAGATAGGCAACTAATTTTGCGTTTAAGTCCTGATGTAGCAGAAGCTGTTACTCGAAAAAAATATGAACAATCATACTTTGGACGATTTAGTAAGTTCTTTAAGAACCATGCCTTGCGCTTAACAAGTACAGTAGCTACTTTTTCTTTAGCATTTGCATTCATTTCACCTCATGTACTTGCTCCTCGGTACTCAAAATGGAGTGGATACAGCTATGCACCTATTCCATTCAATTTGCCAGCAATGCAGTCACAAAATACGATTTTACAAGTATGTCAACTCAAGAGATGCTTCAGGGCTGATTCAAATAAGATTTTTTCCAATTTTTCATTAAATAGGTCAGAAAAATTCTAAGCCGCAGTACCAAAAGTGACTAGATAAAAAAAATATAGGAAGAAAAAACTTAAAAAAAATGGCTCACTTTTATTAAA
>JBGCDR010000350.1:0-19556 GCA_045105515.1 Oligoflexales bacterium | reverse complement strand
GATTTTTCTCTTATTAGCTCTTAAACACATCTTAGGAAGGGGAATTTTGATGAAAATATTTTTTTCAAGCACAAATTTGTTTTGAATTCTGGACGGCAAGATTATTTTTGCATTTTCTTATTGAATTCAAGTTTTCTTTCTTGATCGTGATAGCATAGCTTATCAGTTCTTATGGCCACACTCAACTTATTGGAAACTCCGATCCGTCAGGGTATTTGCTGCAATAGCTATGGGTTTCGGTGTGCTTTATTTTGTTCAAATCTTACAGGTACAACGATTTTGGTTAAAACTGCTTACCTACATCTATATAGCATTAGCATGGTCTTTGGGAATAGTTTTGCTTTTTGTTGATCCAATTTTGACAAACATTCCGACGATCATTGTTTCATCTGGCACGCCTATTTTGATGATTGTTTTGTCTCTATCACGGATAAAAGATGAAGATCTGTATGCTAAATACTTGCTTGGTGCCGGGATTGCATCACTATGTGGTTTGACCACCTACTCTTTCAGCGTAACTGGGATTATTGAATCTAATTATCTAACAAACAACGCAATGAAGATTACTACTGTCATCGAGTTTATTTTTCTAACTTTTGGAATAAATAGAAAGATTCGTCATACCATTAAAAATAAAGCATTACATAAAGCTGTTTTCGAAGTTTCAAACATGATGGCACATGACGTTAGAAAGCCGCTTGATAAAATGGAAAAATTTTTGGGAGTTGCTAAAAAACTAGAGCCTTCAGAATTAAGTCAATATATAGACGCACAAGCTCAATCTATTGAAAGTGATATTAAATATGCTGATGCTATGGTAGCTGATCTGGTTTCTCTGGGAAGGGACAGCAATAACTCTAGTGAAGTGCAAATATCTAACATCATCCATGAGTGTTGTAGTGATAAATACCAACTTAATTTAGGTTTCAAAGGTCTTATCAAGACTGACAGCGTCAGCCTTAAAAGAGTGCTCGATAACATAATTAAAAATGCAGATCAAGCAACCGCTAGTGAACAAAATTGCAAATATTGGATTACTACTGAAGACCTTGGTAAGAATGCAAAGATTCTCATAGGTAACACTGGATCGAAAATAGACCCTGAAGATTTATCAAAAATTTTTCAATTGTTTTATACAAATGGCAAAAATGTTGGCACTGGAATCGGTCTTGCACTTGTTAATAAAGTCGTGAGGGATAGCGGGGGGGTACTCTGCGTAGAAAGCAATGGTGTCTCTTCTTTGGGAAAAAAAACAAAACCTAAATTCGATAAAGATTATGTCGAGTTTCATATCACTCTACCAAAAGGAAACGACTATGAAAAAGCAACCACACATCCTCGTCATTGACGATGATCAGTTTTATCTGGACCATGCAAAATTTGAGTTAAAGGGTCACGCTACCTATCAATTGTTTCAAGGGCCAAATGATTTTGAGGAAAGGGTTAAGAAAGAGGATATCGACAAGGCTGACCTTGTTATTGTTGACTATGATTTTGGAACAGGGACAGCCATTAAAAGTCAGATTTCGCGTTTTATTCGTGATGACCTTGGATATGCTAAAGAACTGGTACTTTGTTCTTTGCATGAAACCTTTGGTGATCACGAAGATAGAGTGAAACTTGATTATGACCATGTGTTGCAAAAAAAGGATTTGAATTGGGGAAAGATAAGTTCGATTCTGACCTAAATACTTATGGCATTATGTGGCTTTTAACTTTTTTAACTCTGAATCTATAATATTCAAACATTTTGGCAATGCATCCAGATTATCGCTTCTTAGATTTAAAGACTGAAAATGTCTTATAACTTTGTTAATTGCTTTTCTAAGTTGCTTACCAAAATCTTCTAAGGAAATTTTAAAATTAATATTATTCTTGATATCAGAAAGTATTATATTTCCGTTAAGATCCTGTTCAGCAACCAAGAGATAAGGGCCTTCCATAAACGATATTCCTTGGTTAGGTTGGGAATTTGCTAATGATTGCCACGTCACAGTCCACCAGCTTAGAAGTATCAGACCATTATCAAGCCAATCTGTTTGAGGGTAACAATTCAACTCGTCCTGAAGCCAAATTCCAATGGTTTCGGGTTGTCCCTTCTTAATATCTTCAGACAACATTTCATCTTTAAAAGTAGTAACTATTTCAAACATGATTACTCCACGGGGAAAGCAGTTTCAACAGTTTTTGTTTTTGTATTATAGAAAAATTCAACAGATTTTCCATTGTCAGGATTGGTACCTCGATATCGGACTCTAGTAACTCCTGTTACATCGGTTTGAGTGCCGATATTCTTTCTATTTTTCCATGCTGATTTTGTATGCGCCTTGATTTGAGACTCAGTCATACCATGAAATATTTGATGATCCTTACCTCTATGCTTTGCCTTTTTCCCCCAAGAGGCATGTCCATCTATGATATGATCCCAGTCCCACTTTTTAGCAGCAGGGCCTTTAAAACCTCCAACATTTGCCTGTTGCGCTAGTTTTGCATCTGCTGCAATGACCTTCTCGGCGTCTTTTTCTAGTTTAGCAAAATATTTTAGTACTTTCTCTTCCTTGCTTGCTGCCTTCATGGCTTTTGATATTTTTTTCACAGAAGGTCCTGCAAAAGGAACAACTGTTCCTGCTGCAATACACCTTTCCCACCAAGCAAGGTCTTCTTGTGTTATTAGGTCTTTGCCGTATAGAGCTTCCCCAATACCCTTGGCACCGCCGACAATTGGAACAAAATCGAGGCCTACACTACAGTTATGCACTTTGTAGAACCGCTTATGGAAGATATCATCGCCAAAATCATTTGAAGCAGCTACGTAGTAGTTTTCGTTTTTGTGAACACCAAAATTATAGACCGGTATTTTCCGACTTAGGTTTTCCTTTTCAATACTCTCTATCTTGTCTAGACTGTTTTGTTTGGTTACTGGGTCTTGATATACCAAGTGTTGCCCAACTTTGAGCGAATCTGCTTTCACATATCGATTCAATTCTGCAATAAAATAAGGGTGGTTTGGTGTTGATCTAATGGCTTTTGCCATGCCCTCGGCTTTGACATGTACAAGTTGTTTGGTAGATGTTCGATATATTTTTTCTACTGCTTTGTACTCACAGGTATTAGTTTTGTCGTTACAAGAAAGCACTTCATCACCGACCTCGACAAGTTTTATACTCTTAGCTCCGTATTTTTGGCGAATTTGTGTATCACCGGTAAAACAAACATGGCCTAGATCGTCAGAGTGATCTCGGTGATCTGGATTTATGTCTTGTGGTATGGCTATGTACTCATCTTCATCATAATCATCGAAGTCTTCTTCGTTACAGTTGTGTACGAGCATATGTTTCTTAGTTTTTGGTGATACTACGAAATAGTTGTTATATTTTGCAACTTCCAAATTATAAAGGTACATTGGCTTCGCAAACTTTTCTAACTTTGAACCTGCGACTTCGATTCTTGAGTCCTTCCCTACCAATATGTCACCACTTTTAAGATCGATTGCTTTAATCCAGCCTTTTCCCAAAACAAAAAAAGGATGATTAGGAGTTGTAGATATTGAACCATGATTGTCTTTCAAAAAAAGTCTGAGCGTATGATAGGAAAGGGTTCTAAAATTTCTAACAACAGGTTGATCTTCGGTTATATTTTCATCAAAGTTCCATGTGGTGATTTTTACATCCCTGGTTCCATGTTCTAAGAAGTTTCTAATTGCTTGAAGAACTTTGAACGATATCGGCTCTTGGCCTTTACTAGAAATGAAACCTTTGGGCGAACCATTTAGCTTGTAACCAGCTAGGTTGCGAATAAATTTCCCGGATGATAGCCTTCTTATATTGGATATTCGATTAAGATAGTAAAGCAAGTTTTTTCCAGGTTTAGCATAAATTATTTCCTTGATCCGAGATTCAAGTTCTACCCTATCTTCCTCACTAAACCCACCAAATATTTCTACGGATTTGAATTCTGAAAAGTTAGAGGAGAATGCTGTATAAATAAAGTATGTGTCAGTCAATAAACTGCCTAAAAGATTTTCTCTAACTGGAACAACCTGGTCCATGATTGAAAAAGGGGAAGCGGAATTAACAATAACTGTGTACCCATCTACGTTAAACTTAGGCCAAGTAACTAAGTTTGCTTTGGGTAGAGTTCTAAGAAAATTTTTTATATCTTCCTCGAGAATAGATTGATCTAAATCATCAGGTAGACCTTCCCCTGAAATATTTACTGTCAGGGGACTTGTCCTGTACTGAATATCAACCAGATATCTACCTTGCTCGGCTAAGATTGTGCCCGCATTGGCTTGGATACTTGCCCGTGATTCAAGTATCTCTTGATTTAGGTTTATCTCGCCTGCTTTTGCAATAATACAATAACACATCAATATTATTAAATTAAAATATGTTTTTAATCGATTTTTGGGTAACAAAGTTAGCATTTTTACCAGGTCCATTTTAGTTTAAAGGGGCCAATCTATTTGATTCGGGCTACAAAAATCAAGATTTTTCCATACTTCTCAGTTTTAATTGGATTATTTTCTTAGACGAAGTGACTAAATGAGAATTCCGAAAACTTAAACTTCGATCAAGTTCCACTTTGCTTTATATTGTCTTTCAAAAATTAGGAATTATGGGTTAAATTTAAACCCGTAACTGTGTTGATTGGAATTAGGGCAATTATGTGCGAAAATTCGCAAATCTATAAGAAATAAATAGCACAACTAGTAGTGTTTGGCAGAGATAGAAAATTTGGAGTAAAAGTGGAATCAGTAAATACGTGGTTCGTTGAGTTGGTGATTGGTACTATTAATCGCTCCATTTCACCAGAGGATAAAATGGAAGTTTCAAATTGGTTCCATTCCATCAAAAATGTTTTAGATGATAATATTAGCAAAAAAGATAAGATTAAAGAAGTTTACTCAAGAACACAGGCATCTAGAGTCGTCACATTACTCTTTAATAGCCTTATAGAAAGTTGCAAGAATTATGCAAGATCTGATTTACCGACTCCATTAAAGGTAGCTTTACCTGTGGGGTTAGCAGGGCTTTCTATTTTAGGAAGCCAAGGGATGGGTGTAGCTGCGTTTGGGGGTGCTATTGGTGCACCTTTAGTATTGGTCATATTTATTGGTTCAGCTGGAATCACTTCTATCGTGGAGGGAATTTCCAAATCCGTTGTAAAACAAGAGTTAGCCTCTTTACTGAGCATAATTGCATATAATGAAGTGATTAGACGAAAAGAAAAAAAGTTAAGACAGGCCCTCGGAGATGATCTTACAACTCCTAATCGTGCTGAGTTCACCCTTGAGCATGACACGATTAAAAATGAGCTAATGGCAATGGACCCTTATGATTTTGAACGTCACATTATGAGTTTTTTTCCAAAGGATTCTGGAGTTACACCTCGGTCAAATGACTATGGGATAGATGGGTGGTGCAAATACAAAAATAAGCTGATTCTTGTGCAGTGTAAGAGGTATTCGGAAACAAATAAAGTAAGTAGACCAGAAGTACAGGCTTTTAAAGGCGCCATTGGAGACAAGATGGGTGACATGGGGTTCTTAGTTACAACCAGCACATTCACGAACGGAGCCGCCGAGTCTGCTCGAAAAAGTCAGAACTTAAAATTAATTGATATTAATAAGTTAATAAAATGGCATTTCAATGGATTTACGGAGTTAGATTAAGATACAATTTATAAAGGTAATCAACTCTGGCGCTTGATTTGGTCTCTAAGAACTAAAAATAGCTAGCGTCTATAATATCGTATGCTTTCTGGAGAAAATACTTGTGGAGTTGTATATAGAGAAGAAATTCGACGTTTCCAGAAGTTATCCAAAAAAAACAACAAAGTTAGTGTTAGTTGGACTCACACCTGGAAAACAACAATCAGAAATCATTAATTCTAGTCGTGATTTGCATATGGGTGCTTTTGCAGGTAGTATGCGAAAACAAATCTTTACCTGGTTTGAGAGTTTGGGCATAAATTCTTTGTTCTCAATTGCAAATGAGTCTTCTATATTTAAAGAAAAACTACTCATTAACCAGGTCTATATTACATCCCTCTTATGGGAGCCAGTGTTTATTAAGCGAGGCAGAAATCTTTCTAACTACTCAGGAAAACCGTTTCCATGGAAAAATCAGGTTCTCCAGAAGATGATGGAAGATACTTTTAAATACCTTGCAAAGCTGAAAAGTGAGTGCCTAATTGTGCCCATGGGGAAAGTAGTATCCATTTCTATAGCTGATTATTCGAACTTGGACAATGAACATTATGTTCTTCATGGTTTTCCTCATCCAAGTGGAGCAAATGGGCATAGATTTAGTTTATTCCAAGAGAATAAAACACACCTAAGAAGGGTCGTAAAAACTTATGCCAATAGGTCTAATGCTAAAATCAAAAGTCGGTCTAAATGATGCTATGCAGATTGATATATTTCACTTAAATGAGATATTTAATTTGGATGCCATTGGAGGTTGTTGTTAATGAAAAAAATCAATAGATTGATATTTAGTTTAAAATTCAGCTTACTCCTTACACCTTTTCTATTTATCTTATTGTACATATGTTTCATGTCTTTGATTATCCTTATCAATAGTGCAGATTATCGATTAACAATAATTTCATGTGGGATTGGACTTTTTCCTTTTTACTTGAGCTTTAGAAGTCGATCCTTGATGAATCTGTTCACAATAATCCAAGAGTTTAATCGTCGTTACGATAGTCTAAATGACAATTTAGAAAAAATTATAAAAAATCCTCAGGACAGTGTTGTCGTTTACGATTACTTTAATCTATGTGCGGAAGAATATTATTTTTACTCTAGGGGCCTTATACCGTCCGAGATTTGGAGAGTTTGGTTTAGTGGAATGGAAGAAAAATTTAATTGTGGCATAATTCAAAGGCATGCGATTAAAGAGTTTACCGATAAAAAAAATCAATACTACGGATTCTCACCCTTTGAATTAGGACTACTTGGAACTGAAAAAAAGACCGATAAACCTAGGTCTTTTCAGTCAAGAGTAGTTTAAACATGTACAGACACTTTAGATCTTTTCCATTGATTCAACCAAAGCGCGAAGTGCCTCAATATCTTTATCAACCATTGCTGTTGCCAACCTGCACATTAGATCTACACGATCATTTTTTTCTGTCGAAGCTTTTGTGCAAGCATCAGCAAATTTTCTCCTAATAGAAATAGAAATAGGTTCTAATGCTTTAATGATCTTATCAGCCCAACTATATTTTTTCGCAGAAATTTCCTTGTCATTACCTTCAATGTAATTAAGAAAATCAGGAAGAGACATCCCTTCAAGTGCGGCAAGGCTTTTTAAATAGTCGAGACTGGTAAGGAACCTGCCTTGCTCACCTCCACTTTTTAGCTGTGAAAATTTGTTGGCGGAGATTCCAAGTTTCTTGGCGGCCTCTGCATGGGTAATTTTGTTTCTATAGGTATGATCTTCAAGATAATGGGTAAGCCGACGGCCAAACCTCTCTCTCTCTTCTTCTTTTAAAAACGAGCGGTTATAAGATGGCATGAGTTCCTCAGTGAATATCTATCTTCGCCCTTATCCAAAGGGCTCTCCATTTACTGAACACCCTTTTACCACAACTTTCGTTAAATGTAACAGATTTCTATTGACAAGCCAAGGTTTGATATATTAGTTACATTTATTGGATGTATATTTACATCTACATCCGTATGCTGGTTGCAGGAATATTATTTAACATGTTGATATTACTATATATAGACAAATTAGGGGGCAAGAATTTGAAAAGAGACTATCCATTTAAGGGATTATCAAGGGGGCCGCCAGTAGTACATACCTTGAACTTTGGACTAACACATTAATTTGGAGGTGAATTATGGGTCACAACAATCAAGCTTCAAGAAACCGTAAAATTTCTGAGAAAGGACTAAAAGAGATTTCTAAATCATGGAACGCAGCTGCCTGGGAATCATATCTAAGTAATACAATTGATCATCCACTTAAAGAACAAATCGCCGACAAAGACGGATCATTTGAACAAGTTGATAATAGCATTCGAGAACTTTATCAAGAAATGCTTGCAATGCAATCTTTTCCAAATTTGCAGCAACTGATTGCTCTCCTCACAATCGAATTATCCAAGCGAGAGAATTCGGTCATTTATGAAATTTTCTGGGAGGGTGGGACTCTCAGGGAAGTAGCTCAGAAGCACAACATTACCATATCCTCTGTTGTCTCCCACAGGAATCGCGCTCTTGTAAAAATGGGAAAACTTCTTTTCAAAAACATAGCTAGTAAGGACCAGCGTATGACAGGTTTACGACAGGTTTACGACAGGGGTACGACTGGTTCCCAGACAGAATCCCATAGGTAGGAGGAAAGTTTTTTAACCTGACATGATGGAGTTCCAATGAACCTAGAACATCTACCCAGTGAGAACGATGTGGCAAGAATAGAAAATTTACTCCCTCAATCTCTAATTTGCCAAGGAGTTAACTTTGAAATGACAAAAGATCTATCCACAAAAGAGCTTGCCCTTTTTTTGGAGCGTGATCTGTTTAGGCTTGAAAAAAACTACCATGAGCCTAAACCGCAAATTTCACTGACGTTGATAAAAAACAAAGGGAAGCTGGAAATTCGGGTTCATGTAAATGCGAGCAAGTCCGAACTGTTTCCTATTCTTGGAAAAGAAATTGAAAAAATTATCTGGTCTTACAACCACCAAACTCTAACGGCTATCGAAGGAAAACTCTGTTTAGCAGACAGTAGATTCACCTACAAATTGAATTTTTACCTAATAAATCCTCCAGTAGTTTGCGGAGGTCTGTATGCGTAAGAATGATTTTCCAATTAAGTATGTGGATCAAAACACAATTAACCGAATGGCTGACAATAAATCATTGCAATCATACTTAAAAAAGAGTGAGCAAAATCCTTTTCACGAATGCAGTTTTATGGTCAACAAACGGCTAAAAAACCACATTAAATCCATTCTCTCGGATTTACCAAGACAAGAAAAAGAAGTTGTTTTACTGAGGTTTTGGGAAGGTCTGACCATGGATGAGATAGCCTACGCACTTGGGCGGTCGGATTCAGATATTAGGAAAATATTAAATCAGGCTCTAGCCACAATTAAAGAAAAAATACTGTCCACATTTGAAGTAAATAATAATTTGAATCAGAGAGAATTTAAATGTTTAGGCTAGTCGCGTTAGTTTTATGCTTACAATCAAACCATTCTTTTTCGCTTAGTTTTCCAAATGTTTGTGATGTGGTTAACACAGGACTTTTCGAGAAAGAATTTGAGCTTAGCGTAAAGTATGAATGGTGTCCAAGCACACCACCTTGGCCTCCTTGGCCTTGTGCTCATGTAAGCTACAACTTACCCAAATATTTTATTGAAGTTGTTAACAATCCAGGGGAAACCATGTTTTCAGTTTTGCCTGGGGTCAATTTTCAGCTTCGCTTTATTGGTAACAGACTGCCTTTTGCAGCAGAAAATGATCACGGAGCATATTCCTATCACTCACATATTATTAATGTCCCTTTTACCCAAGAGGCGTTTGCTGGCCTCCCTTGTGGAGGAGGGGTTCCAGATCTTTTTTGTTTATCTGCTGCAAGTGAACACTTAGGAGCAAACTGGAATACAGGGTGGGCGGATAGAAAGCAGGCTCTTTATCTAGGATGGGCAGCTAATCCAAAGCTTTGTCTTAAAAAAGGTATTTCTGCGTCTACTACTGGGCAATGGGCTGTGACTGACGGAGGAATAGAGGCAATGTGTTCCAACCCCTGGATTGGAAATTTACCAATCTTTCCTCCTAGCGACGCACCTGTTTGTACTGGGTGGGGAGTTCATTTTCCTAGAACTGGCTCGGTTATGTCGTCTGACCAGACGACTGCATCTTTGGTCATTGCATCTCGCATAAAAAGTATCGGAGGTAGCGTGTTTAGAAGCGTTTCAAGCACCCCGACTGATAAATGGCAAATGATACACCCGAGCACTAGCTCATCTTTCAAAGAGGGTCAAAATATTAGCTGGTTACGAGGTAAGGGTGTCAATGAGATGGGACGGATCAGTGGAAGGCTCAACAAATACCTATATGTGGTATGGCAACAGCATCGCTGCACGGTAAGTGCAGCAAGAGGAGGTATAGCTCGGGCATGGATCAGAGTATTAAAACAAGCTTGTCAGGGGTTCAAATGAGGTTTGGAGAATTCGCTGTCAGCAAAGGTTCCGTTACTAGAGAGCAACTACAGAAAACCTTAATGGTATCAAAATATAGCTCCAAACTCTTTGGAAGACTGCTCAAGGACTTAGGCTATTTAACAGAGACTTCATTGGATAGTCTTTTGATTCAATTTTTAAAACCCGATTGTTCTAAATCATTCTCACAGCTAAAAGCCATGCGGAATCAGGTTGAGCTTAGTATAAGGGAGAATTTTGACAGGCCCAATGAATGCCTAGTTGTTCAAAACAATAATGAAAGAATCATTTTTGCAGTCATCGAATTTTCTGATTCTCTCTATGAAAGATTGGAAACTAAAGCTAGAAAATCAGTTGAGCTGTGGAGAATCAAGCCAACAATTTACAAGCTTCTCCAAGGAGATCAGAAGAGCAATGATAAACATACCATTGTCCTTTCGGGTGACCTTAGTTGTGACCAAAAAGTTCGTGAAGAGAACCCATTCACTGAAATGATTCGACAATGTTTTGAAGAGGCGTGTAACTTAAAAGTTAGTGATATACATTTTGAACCCTTTGAAGACCGTTATCTCATACGTTTCAGGGTTCATGGTGCTCTTCATGATTGGAAAACCATTTCGGAAGAACACAAAGAGCCAATAACGAATAAGTTAAAATGGATTCTAAACCTTGATCTAGCCATTGCCTCAAAACCTCAAGATTCAGGGGCAAGTTTCGACTCCCTGTCTGTCGATATGAGAATAAACTCTATGCCAACATCTTGTGGTGGAGAGAAAATCGTTATCCGCATTCAATATCAAGATGAAAGACTCAGGCTTAAAGATATTGGGTTTGAAGACGAAAAAATTAATGTTCTTAAGCGAAATATATCTAAACCCAATGGCTTGGTCATCATCTCTGGTCCAACTGGTAGTGGAAAGACTACGACTTTATATGCACTTCTTGAAGAGATGGATCGACTTGGAAAAAACATATCAACCCTTGAGAACCCAGTTGAAAAACGACTTGAAAGGATCACTCAGTCAAGTGTTGCCAACGGTGAAGACTTTCATGATTTTCAAAAAGCACTGATGAGGCAAGATCCTGACATTATTCTTTTAGGAGAAATCAGAGACCCAGAGTCTGCTGATATAAGCATGAAATTGGCTTCAACAGGTCACTTGGTCTTATCGACAGTTCACGCCAATGGAGCAACGGAGGTTATCGATCGCTTATTAAACCTGGGAATCGATGACTTCACAATAAAAACCAATCTTCGCTTATCTGTGGCTCAAAGATTGGTTAAGAAGCTTTGCTCCAAATGTAAGATTTCTGTAAATGATCGACATTTCAAGACCAATACCACTGGATGTGCTTCATGCAGCCATGGAATTACAGGAAGAATGGCCATCATAGAGTACCTAGAAAGGGAGGACCTTTGCACAAACTCTCTTCCCACATCTCTTAAACTCGAATGTCAATCTCTTGCAGATAAAGGATTAATCGATGTTTCAAATATAGAAACCTATGCATAGGAGATTCTAATGCGCTATCTGTTTTTTCTCCTAGTTGTCAATTACCCGGCGAAAATATTAGCATTTGACTACTTTAATGAAAACATAGATTACTGGAATGAAATACAATCTAAGCCAAAGAAAGCCACTCTACCAAGGGATAAGCCAAAAGAAAAAGGATTTGATTGGAATAAGTATACCAATCCAAAAAATGATGAATTCTTCGAAGAAGGAAATTACAAGCCACCAAAGCCATTTATGGAACTAGCTCGCAACCCTAACGATAAGAATATAGAAAGATGGTTCAAAGTAATCGAAACTAAAAACCGTTTGATGAGTCGTTTACAGAATAGATTGTCCATCTACCTTGAAAGGAAGGGGGAAAATCTCAAACCGCGATATCGAAGTGAACTCGAAAAAAAGCTAGAAAAATTCACAGTAAAGCAAATAGATATCAAGCGATTTCGGTTCAGACTTTATTTTGATTCATCATGCCCTCACTGCCAAAAAATGATCCAAACAGTGCAGGAACTTCAAGCAATGGGATACTACGTTGAAGTAAGGCAGATTGACCGAGATACACCCAAATTTTCTGTACCATTTCCAATCACTCCAGCTTCACAGGAGGAAGTGAAAGCAAAGAATATTAATTCTTGGCCTGTACTCTTTGTTGCGGATACAGAAAAGCGACTTGTTTATAGGCTTCAAGGATATCAGTCAGCTCAAACCGTGCTCGGTAAACTCTCCCAAAAATAGGAGGTTCTATGAGAGTTCTAACTAAGAAAAACCAAAACTATTTAGCCATGATCCTAATTGTGTTGGCGATTCTATTTATTTCAGCAATTGCTTTAGCAAACAATTTACCAGGGCAAGGATCAATTGCTGATTTTACTGCTGCACAAACACTCCTTCACATTGTGGACAGCGTTCTATTCAACTACGGAGCTAAGTTAGCAGCTGGTCTATGTATCTTGGCTGCTGGGTGGAATCTAAAAGAGCAACGCTTCAACATGGCAATAATCTGCGTAATTGCTGCTATCGTCATCGGAACCACACCAATGTGGATAAAAAATATCTTTGAAATGTCAGCTTCTGGTGGTGGTTCTATTTTCAACACAGGGGGAGGCAATTAGATGCATCAATATGATGGAATGCGTCAAAAGTATTCTGTGAAGGTTTGCCAAACTGTGGATAACCCAATTACGGTGTTTGATTACTTTGAATTGAGTGAGGTCTTTGTTGCACTCGGAGCTATGCTTCTCTTTGGAATAGTTGTTAGCTCTTGGAAGATGATGCTTATCTCACTAATTCTGACCCTTGGAGTTGGGCCTTATGTTAGACGTAGGAACCAAAAAGGAATCTATTTCCACTACCCTTATCGAAGATTTGGCATGAGATTACCAGGTCTTATAAACCCAAGAGGTAAAAAACGTTTTTCTGACTAGGAAAGGAGGATCAATGATTGGACCGAAAGATAAAAATTTTAAGAAAAAAGCTTCATTGCCACCATTCCCTGCAAATGGCAAAGAAGTGTTTGGGAGTTTGCCAAAATACATAGCATATAGGGCTGCACTCCTCAGAGAAAAGCTTATTCTTACCTACGTTGTTGGAGTCATTTCTGTGATTTTTTTAAGCTACTTTGCTATATCTCGCATAGAAATTTCAACTCTATATAAACAACTTAGGTCAAAAGAATATATTTTGGCACCAGGTGTAAGAGATTTCACTCCTGCTACGCCTCAAAATGTCCCTGATTCGTATGTAAGTGATGCTGTCTCTGATTTCCTTAGCACCCTTGGAAATATAAACGCAGCCAACATTGATGAACAGTACGATTCCCTGATGAGATTCATGAGTCCAGAACTGCGAATAAAGTTTTCTACAGAAGTCAAAGAATGGATTTCCCAAACCAAGTCGGAAGACTTGGCACAGCTTTTTCAAGTTAAGAGGAAGGAAATAACTTCAAAACCGAATGGAGAATACCAAATCACAGCCTTTGCCAGAGCAGACTTTTATGCTGCTGGACAAGCTCTTGGTCATGAAGATCAGGTGGTTGAAATGCGTTTAAAACTTGTGCCACCCAATCGTGCAAAGCGTTGGTATCTGCAAATCACCTCTCTTTCTTGGTCAAAGCTCACAGATTTTAACATGCGAATATCTAACAAGAAATAATTCAATAAAACAAGGGTCATGTATGAGATTTCTTATTTTAATATCGCTGCTGTGTTGGTCGGCTTCAGTTTTTTCAAAAACCATTTATTACGGGTCTGAGCGTGAGACTGTATCGCTATCCTATGGAGTATCAACAATTTTGCGGTTTGATGAGGAGGTCAAAACTATTACCCAGGCCACAAAATTTCAGATAGAACCAGCTGATGCGCAAAATCCTGATTTTCGTGTACTTACCGTAAAGCCCAGACATCAGAAAGCCAAAAGTTCTGTAACAATTATTCTTGCAAATGATGTTATCGTAAATCTATTCTTCGAAACAGTTCGCTCTAAACTGCACGAAATAACAAACACTTTCTACGATTTTAAAGCAAAAAGGCTACGCATTGACCCAGTTACAAAAACCAGTCCAGGGGGTGAAGTCTCTGAAGTTGAGCTAATGAAAGCCATGATTAGGGGTGATGTCGTCAGTGGCTACAATCTTAGAAACTTAAGTCAGCGAGTTCAAACTGGTTTTGATGAGATATCAGCCAGACTGATTAGGGTGTATTCAGGGCCTAAGTTTCATGGTTATATTTTCAAAGTAAGTAATAACTCGAAAGACAAAGTATATGCTCTCGATGTTAAGATTTTGACATTAGGAAGACCAAATGTTGCTCTTCTTACCCAAGCTGACCAAAACCTTATTCATCCAATAAAGGGAAAGCATGAAACTTTATTGAGAATTGTCGCAAAGCCCACCTCTGTTTATTACAACATCAATCTTCCTGTGGCTCCAATTATTAAAAACCAAGCGAAGTAAGGATTAATCTATGAAAAAGCTTCGACTAACATCATTTTGGAGAGCCATGTATCGGATTCGTGAGAATCCGAGTTTGATCTTCATGGGGTTTGCATTTTGCATGTTGCTTGTGACTTATCTGGCAAGCAGACATCAAGATGCTAAGGTGATTGCTTATCAGAACAATGTAGATGAGCTATCAAATAGCAGAGTGATAGCAGGAAACAATGAAATCTATAGAAGAAAGGACAAGGTTTATACGAGTCAACTACAAGATCTTGAAGAAAAGATCTCAAAGCTAACTTCTAAAATAGAAAGCATGAACGATGCTTCAGAAGCTCAGCATGAAGAGATAGATAATAGCCAACAACAACCACAGACAACCTTAGAGCCAATAACAGCAAGCAAGCTTTCATCCCCATCCAGAGACTTTAATACGACTATTGCTTCTGGACCTCAACCGACTTCGAATTCAATCCGAGTAAGTAATTCTTCAAGAAAAAAAATGAGGAGATCAGGGGCATCCGTGATTTCATTTCCGGTACAAAAGAAATCTCCCCCAGTTGATCTAGGTGTGCAAATTCCATCTGGTTCATTTGTGAAAGCAAAGCTCCTCACTGGTATAGAGGCCCCTGAGGGACGAGCCCTTCCGGCGCTCTTGCAAGCAGACTATGCCTTTATTGGACCAAATAAAAGTCGGGTGGATCTAACTGGTTGCTTCTTGATCGCTAAATCAACGGGGAATTTGTCAATCGAAAGAGTCGAAATGCAAGCTACAAAGATATCGTGTGTTTCAAAATCAGGCAGAGCGTTTGAACGCAAGGTCAACGGTTATGTTGCAGATGGAAAGGACAATTCCTTTGCAGTAATGGGTAGTGTGAACAGCAAGCAAGATCGTGTTGCAGCTATGGCGTTTCTTTCATCGGTAGTATCTGGCATAGGAAGTGCTGTCGGTAACTCACAGACCAAAACAACAACAAATGCTAATGGAAGCTCCTCTGAAATTACAGGCTCTAAAGGGCGATATATAGCCGCTCAGGGCGCTTCAACTGCGGCAAATACTATTACAAATTGGTATCTCAAACATGCGGAACAGCTTCTACCAACCATAAACGTCGGATCAGGTCAGGAGGTCTGGATCATAGTACAAAACTCAGTAACGCTCCCCGACTGGTACTTCAAACGCCATTTCGACCAATATGGTGGTGTTTCCTTTCTAAGTAACTTACTTCAATAGGAGAGAATCATGAGACACATCCTACTTCTTCTTCTCATGTTGGGGCATATGGGAGGCTGCGCTATGACGCGAGCACCATCTCTCAATATGCTGGAAAAAAGCGCTGACTACGAAAATTTTGGGGAAATTAAGGAAGCTCTTGACGAAGTTGATCATCCACTACTAGTACCCATAAGAACCAAGCCGGTGGTAGCTGATATTTGGGTTCATCCGCATGAACTTGCCAATGGAGACTATTTCCGTGGAGGTTGGATACGAACAGTAGTGACTCGCTCCCATTGGCAAATAGAAGAAAAGATGGAGCCACTAGTCATCAAACCAAAGAAAAAAGCAAAGGGACCACGATATGGACTTGATTAAAGAATCTATGACCGATCGTAGCTTATTCACTCAAGCTCTGTTTACTCGTCCTGAATCTATGGGTGACCTCCTACCTTATGAGGACTTCATCGAAAACTATGGTGTTTTTCAAATGAAAGATGGCTCCTTGGGCGCAGTTTTTGAAGTCAAGCTTGCTGAGCATGAACCAATGACCGAAAATCAAATCCTAAGAATAGTTGGATCTACAAAATCTTGGTTTTCACTCAAAGAAAATTGTTGCTTTCAGCTTTTGTACGATTCTAGTATTTATTCACCATTTGATAGCAGCATTAATCAACTTGGATCAACTTTTGATAATCCTCACCCCGTTTCTAAGTTGCTTGAGACGGAAAAGTTAGAGCAATTGCGGAATTCATGTAAAAACATGGGTCCGACAACTCCCCTTCGCAGAAGAGTTTTAGTAAGTATTCGATATTTTCTATCAAAGGCCCAAGGGGTTCGGATATCAGATTTAGGGTCGCAAACAAAGACTATAAGCAGGGAGGCAAAGAACCTATTAGCTGAGATTGCGGAATTTACTGGAATTCTAAAAGATTTTGAAGAGAATGCTGAATTACATCTTAATAGGTTATCGGGTGAAGCATTAGTTGATTTGCTTCGTCGTTTTTTCAATCCAAAATCATATTTTACACGTAAATTTTCGCCGATAAACACCTCAGCTCCAATCTCAGACCAATTGATCTTTAGCTCCCCAAAGCTGGATTTTCAAGGGATTGAGTGTGAAGGTGTGAAATCTAGGGTGTTAACTCTCAAAACCTCACCTTCTCATGCTTACCCTGGAGGGATGGCTAATTTTGTAGATATTGGTTTCCCTTTTCGTATAAGCATTAATATTTCTTTTCCGACGACTGCATCAGTAAACAAATTCTTAGGTATGAAAGAGTTTTTTCTTGAAAATGCAGCTACAGCCAGAGCTAAAATTCAACAGCAGGAAATCAAGGAAGTCCAATCTCGGCTAGCAAAGGATGATAGAGTCCTACAAATGACATTCTGTATCATTGTCGATGGTAAGAATGAGCAGGAAATTGAGGCCAGAACCAGAAAATTATGTAAGGTTTTCCATAACCATCTTGAGTGTGAGGTGATTTCAGAAACAGATATTGGTCTGGGATTATGGATCAACTCCCTCCCTCTAGCCTATATACCCGATGCTGATCATTCAACGAGGCGTGCAATACGGATATTGAGGTCTGATTGCATGAATTTTCTGCCTTTGTTTGATTCTTTTAGGGGCTTTAGGAAAGCTATTGGGCTCCATTTATCCAGAGAGAACAATATTGTTCCATTTTCATTGCTTGAAAATGAAACGTCTAACCACACGGTTATATTGGCGGATACTGGCTCTGGCAAATCTGCTTTCGTAGTGGACTGGCTTCAATCTGTAAAAAAGATGAGTCCTGAACCTATTGTTTTTATCATCGACAAAAAATCAAGTTATGGAATGTTGAGCCAATATTTTGAAGGAGATCTTAATGTTTTTAGACGCGATCAGCAAATTCCTTTTTCTCCTTTCAGGGGAATCTACAACGAAGAGAAGATTGCATTTCTCACGAAAATGATCTCAATGGCGCTAAAGCTCACATCCCCCACATTCAGTGTTGAGAGTGAGCATCAAACTTTAATAACTAAGGCTCTTAAACTTGCCTACCTTAAAAAGCTTGATCGACACGGACTTGAGTATATCGAAGGCGAATTTCTCAAGAAGAAAGATGGTTCTCCAGTTGCTATTGATATGAATGATTTTGTAGCGGAGCTTGGGGGCTTGGTTCAAGGAAAGAGTATCCGAGAAAAGGAAGTTATTGAAACTCTAGTAACCAAGCTCAGGCCATTCTACGGAGATGGAACCTATGCACCTTTCTTTACTCTTGGAAAAGCATCGAGTTTGGATAAACAAACACTGTTTTATGTTTATGATCTTGATGCTTTGGATAGTGACCCAACACTTCAAACCCTTATGACAATGGCTGTTATTGAAGAGATTCGGTGTATTCTCAGCCTACCTCAAAATCAGGGGCGCACAGGATTCTTGGTTATGGAAGAATTTGCAATGCTAGGCCGAAATAATCCTGCCTTTAGGGATTTCGCCATTGATTTTGCCGAAACTATGAGGAAAAGGGGTTGCTGGTTAATAACCTTAACTCCGAGACCACAAAATTACTTTGAACTTGAAGTTGGTAAGGCTTTTTGGGGTGTAGCGGACAATTTCATTTTTCTGCAAATGAGTTCAGACAATGTAGATTTCATCTCAAAAAATTCTACTCTTCTTGATGAGGCTAACAGGGAAATTATTAGATCACTACGCACCAAGAAAGGTGAGTATGCAGATATATTTTATTTGAATAAGAGTAAGAGCATACAAGGAGCATTCCGTTACAGGCAAACCAAATATGATAGATGGATGTGTCCAAGTAATGCGGTCGATACTATGAAGGCACTGGATGCCCTAGAACAGCATTCAAACAAGTGGGAAGCACTGGAAGAGTTAGTTAACGAGGAGTCTTAAAACACAATTAGCTACGCAATGTTGAAACTGAGGGCTTGAAAACCAGGAGGCTAAATGACCAAAATATTGATCTTATTATGGGTGATTAACCCCGTTTATGCTTTGGCTCAGAACATCGATTTTCGATCCAATAGTAAGCTTGATGCGGAAGATTATCTTATGCGTGGTTATGGCAACACGGATGATCCAATTTTTGATCGAGCTGCTGTAGTCAACTTGGATGTGGATATTGGCATTGCTTCTGATTGTGGACGTATTGACGTTCGTCACACAATGAGAGCAGCACTCAAAAATATGCTCAATGCTGATTATTTTAAAAGTATGGGGAGAGACATCGTGGCAGGTTCACCAATGCTTATTACATGTTATATGAGCCCCACCTGGTGCGCCATTCTAAAACAATTTAGGCTGCGAGCAAATTTCCTAGCTAACCTTAGGCTAAATCAATGTAGAGCCATTGACCGTTATGTTGATAATCGAGTTGAGGATTTTTATGAGCAACGATCTCAGTGTGTGAGAAATAAGATTGGGGCGAATAGTGGTAACTTCGAAAGTGCAATGGAAGGATGCAAGAACTATTCAGACTTCAACTTAAAAGATTGGTCAGGGAGTGGAATCAAAAAAAGTATCAATAAAGTTATTGATTCTAGTGCTAAATGGGCTGGTTTTGATAATAGAGTTGTCTAACAATTGATAAAACCCTTTGGTAGCTTAATTTATGTTATTTTATAGTTCCAAAGACCTGCTGCTGCGTAACCTATTTCATCACGAAGCTTATCAATTCTGACTCTTAACTTTGAAGAAGCTGCG